>JBGCEX010000001.1:0-25021 GCA_045106635.1 Rickettsiaceae bacterium
GTTTTTGATAAAAGATCTGCAATCTGGTCAGTATGTAGTTTTGGACAATGCATCTTTTCATAAATCAAAGCTAATAAAAGGATTAATAGAATTTGTTGTATGTAAAGTGATTTTCTTCCCGCTTTATTCACTAGATTTAAATCCCATAGAAAAATTCTGGGCTAATATGAAGAGGTGCATTAAAAGCAATATTTTTCATTTTGATATATTATATGATGCTTTAGGTTGCTTCCTTGATACGCATATCTTAACTGAATTTACTATAGTATTAGAACAGGTTGCTTTTATTAATACAAAATACCGAATAAATAGAAAATTAATGCTAATTTTACAATCAAAAAATCATTCTTCTTTCAAACCATGCTAATATATTTAGATTAAATTAATTTTTTAAGTTACTCTTTTACTGTAAATATATATAGGTAGGTGAAATTATGAAAGTAATTAAGAAAGAAACAGTTCTGTTAATTTTATTGATACTTTCTATAGTTATTGCGCATAGAGCTTATGGAGATGATTGCAACAAAGAAGATGGTACTTATTTAAATCTATCTGTGACAGAGATAAAACAAGTAGAACCAGATTTGTTAATAGCAAGCTTACGCTATGAAGTAGAATCTGAATCTGCAAAAATAGTTCAAAATAAAATTAATCAGATAATGAAAAAAGCCTTGTTACTTGCAGAAAAAACAGATGAGTTGATTATTTCTACAGAGCGATATTCTGTATATAAATATACTAAACCTGCAAAAAAAGGAGTAGATGCAAAGGAAACTTGGAAAGGCTCTCAGACTATTGTAATAAAAGGTAAATCTACAGAAGATATACTTGTGTTATCCGGACAATTACAAGAAATGGGGCTCTTAATGAGCGATTTACATTATGAGGTTTCCTTAGAGAAAATTGAAGAAGTGCGTACGTCAATAATGGAAAGTGCTATCAACAAATTACTTTCCCGAGCAAAAAAAACAGCCAGTATTATTGGGGCAAAAAAAGTGAAAGTAAATAATATTAATATTGATGGAGATAATCGTTACCCACAGCCTTACCAAGGATTGATGCGCGCGACAATAAGTAATATGTCTGAAGCTATGTCAGCTCCTGTTTCTTCTCCAGGAAAAACTGATATAACATTAACTATTTCTGCAACGATGCTACTTAAAAACTAACAAAGACGGTTTATGAAAAAAAATAATAATTCTTGTGATAAAAGTAATAAAAATAAATCTGAGCAACATGAATCAGAAATGCTTGCTATACTAGAAGAATTACAAAAAGATTCAAATGTTGGAAAAGCTATTGATCAAATTATTGAAGAAGCAGCAGAGTTGGATGAAATACAAAGTAAGTTAATTTTATTAATAAAAAAACACCTTAGTAAGATTGAGCCTGAAACTGATCAAAATACTGGCGCAAAGATCAAACTTGGTTATAAAGAAATGGAAGAAAATATTACTAAGTTTACTCATGATCTTCTCAAAAGTCATCAAGATAACAATCCTGATATTAGTAATAATAGCAATAATAAATATTTTTTGGATAAACAAGCAAAAATGAATATTAAAAAATCCATTAAAGAGTTTGCAGTATATGAAATTTATAAAGTAATGAATCCACGGAGGATAGCTGGTGAGACTAAAAAAGATAATTATGCTCATAACATGATGATGGGTGGTAAAAACCTTGCTAGTAAATATGAAGGTGGGCAAGAATCAGATTTAAAATCTTATGGAGAGAAAGAGGTGCGTTGTATAGAACATGCTAGTAAATCATTCCAAAAAAATGGTGGTGGGATGAGTATTTAAGATTTTGTTAGATGAAATCAAGAGATTTACATTTGGGGGTAATAATTATATACACAAGCAATAAATACAAGGGGTTCAAGGTGCTATCTATGATAAGTGTGTTTCTTACAACAAAATAGATACGCTAGGCGTGAAAAATGGTATTATAAATTGTGATGTAGTCTTATAGATGATTTTTGTCAAGTTCACTTTAGCTTAAATGTAATAGATTTCCACATATCTCTATCCTTCAGCAACAACGATTGTACTTTCCTCTCCAGTTAAGCTTGCTTCTGAGGTTTCTTCAAACAGGTATACAATTTCTCCATAATAAGAGTTTATTATATCTATTATTTTACTAGTTTTCCCTATATGATCAGATTTAAATATACCAGTCTCAAATATATACTGCTGAAGTAAATTTTTAAAATTAAAAAATTCAACATATAGTAAGGGAGCATCGTCTTTTACAAGGACATCACAAGAATATTCTTGTATTAATTGAAATATCTTGATAAAATCGTGATTACTAAATTTTGAACTTTGACAAAAATTTTCTAGTGTTTCTAGCACTATATCCATGATTTTAAAATGCTTATCTTGAGCAATTTGAAATGCGTTATGCTGAGTATCTCGCAATGCATACATTTTTTTTAACTCATGATATATATCATCGGAGTAATTTTGTTTTGATAACAATCCTAAAGATTCAAAATAATAAGGGCTATCTTCTTTTACTAAATCTAGCACAATTGAAGCTATCTCAGTTTCTATTTTAGTTGCAAAAGAAAAATCTAACTTGATATTTAGAATCAATTCAGATATTGATTCTAAATTAGGTTTTATAAAAAACTTTGTAAAGATTTTGTATAAAGCTATACATATTTTACCACATGTACCCAAAGTATCAGCTATGTTACTTTGATTTATATCTAAAGGTATATATTTAACATTTAATCTTTCAAGTGTTTCATGATAATATCTAAATGAATCTTCTTTTTCCTGATTAGGATCAATAACAAAATGCTTACCACTTTCTTTAAAAACTAAATACCAGTGATAATTGTACTTATAAGCAGAAATAGTACCATTTTGAGCATTGGACAATGTTTTAATAACATTTAAGCCATGTTTTTTTATAAATGTGCTAGAAGTATAAGAGTGTATAGCGCTTCTTTCGCCCACATTGATAATATAAGCAATTGATTGTATCTGCAAAAACTTATCAGAATGATCTAGCATAAATTCATATAAATTTTGTTCAAACAGCACTGAAGAAGAGGTGGTTAAGTCTTTTAATGTATCTAAGCCTGTTACAATATTCTTAACAAGTTGATTACAGTATAAATTACTTGAATGTGGAATGACAACAGACTTTATAAATTTTTCTGGAACAGTGGCTAAATCAACAACTTTTTGAGTGCGTAGAAAATTAGCTAAAAAATCCAATAAATAATCTTCATAAAGTACAGAGTACTCCGTATATTTTGCTTTTAATTTAAGGGGATGTTGATCAGGTAAAGCTCTTGTCAAATTACTGACTTCATCAATGGTTTTTTTTGGACTTGATCCAAAACGTAATGTTAACATAATTTTAATTTTCCAATTAACATCTATTTTTGCAAAATATTTACTCCAGTAAATCTTATATATATTCTATATATCACTGTCAATAAGAGTTGTGGAAGTCTATCTCACTACTAAAATGAACGTAACTTACATTATCACAGATGAGATACAACAGTTTATAATAAGGGTTAACAATAAGTTTTGTACATTTGTAAAAAAGTACCTTCTTTTCTTGTGTGATCTTTTTTTATTCTACTGACCTTAATTCGCCTATTTCTTTAATAAATAAAAATCTAGATCTTAATATATCTATTTGTCAGTAGTACTTTTCTTTTTGATTTTTATCATTAAAACATAAATCTCAACTTTTTTAAATAAAATATAAGCTTATAAAATTGAATAAACTAATAAAAAATAAACTTATCAAACTAAGTGGGTAAAATAATTTATTTCTCGTAATCTTAGAAAGTAAATACCAAAAGATAATACTAATAATAAAGAATAATAGCAACTCATAACTTTTGCACCATATACTTGCTGGTAAGACTAGATGCACTAAAGATTTGTTGTTGTTTAAAGGATTCTCATCATCTAAGCTATTCCGCACAATCCATAAACTTAAAATTGCTGCCAAAGATAAACTTGTTAACCATAAGAAAATCTCATGGTCAATTAATGTACGGTAAATCGTACCTAATATAATGATACTTAGAGTGATTTTGACTGGAATAAAACTATGTTTTAAATATATAAAAATATTTAAAAGAATCAAAGCTGTGAAACAAAAATAAATAAAGAAATATTCTAAGTTTTGGCCAATAAGATAGTATAATACTACTGCTGCTAATCCTAATAGGACTTCAAGCGCAATATATGATTTTGTAATAACTACACCACAATAATTACATTTTCCAAGAGTGCTAAACCAGCTTAAAATTGGCAAATATTCATAAAAACGTAAAATATGACTGCAATTTGAACAAAATGGAGGTTTGGTTGATGTTTGATCAAAACCACAAATCATTATATTGCGTGGTAAGCGATGAAATACGGTAGTAGTGAAATTACCGATTAAGACACCAAATAAAAAAAGAATTATATAGCTAGCAATTAAAGTCAAAATCTTTCCCTTCTTCAATATACGATCTAATCCTGGACATTAATCCTTGGAAATATTGAATATTATGCCATGTCATTAACATTGAACCAATCATTTCACCGACTCTTACTGTGTGATGTAGATAAGCTTTGCTATAATTAGCGCATGCTGGACATAGGCAATCTTGTTCAAGAGGAGAATTGTCGTCAGCATATTTGCTATTCCGAATATTTATAGCCCCATATTTAGTAAAGGCCTGACCATTTCTTCCAGATCTTGTCGGAATAACGCAGTCAAACATATCAATACCTCGTGCTACTGCACCAATAATATCAGATGGTTTGCCAACTCCCATAAGATAACGTGGTTTTTCTTTAGGTAAGAATTCAGGGGCATAATCAAGAACAGAGAGCATTGCCTCTTGCCCTTCTCCTACTGCTAAACCTCCAATAGCATAACCTTCAAAATCAATTTTAGTCAAATCTTGAGCTGATTTTTCTCGTAGTTCTTTATACATTCCACCTTGCATAATACCAAACTGAGCATATCCTAATCTTTTCACAAAGGCGTTTCTTGACCGTTCTGCCCATCTAGAACTTAGTTCCATTGAGAATTTGGTTTGCTCAAAAGTTGCAGGGTACGGTGTACACTCATCAAAAACCATACTAATGGTACTACCAAGTAAATGCTGAATTTCCGTAGATCTTTCTGGAGTAAGCATATGTTTGCTTCCATCAATATGTGATCTAAATTCCACTCCTTCTTCTGTGATCTTTCGTAAACCAGACAATGACATTACCTGAAAACCTCCTGAATCTGTAAGAATTGGTCCAGACCAGTTCATAAATTTATGCAGCCCTCCAAGTTTAGCAATTCTCTCTGCCCCTGGCTTTAACATTAGATGATAAGTGTTACCAAGAATTATATCGCTACCTGTAGATTTTACTGATTCTGGAAACATTGCTTTTACAGTTGCTCTTGTTCCAACTGGCATAAAAGCTGGAGTACGGATATGACCATGAGCCGTTTCGATAAATCCTGTTCGCGCTTTTTTTGTAGTTGTTTCTAGATAAAATTTGAAGTTATGCATTAGTTTTATGTAGTCAATAATATTATTTCATAGTTACTATATCTACAGTGCAAAACTAATCAAGCTACAAGCAATTAAATATTTTTTATAGCTAAGTTTCAGATATTTTTGTAAAAATGCCTCATTCATTTTTTTAAAGCTAAGATGATAATACAATTATCTACCTAAACTAGTTAATAAAATAGAGAATAGTTAATGTCATTATTAACTAATTTTTTAAAAAAGGTAGTGCAATGAAAAAGAAACATAAAAAAAAATCAAAGCTTCTAAAGAACTAATACCAAAAATTTCATATTCATCAGCTGTAAAAGACACAATCTCACAGAAAAAATCAGAACTCGTTGAAGAACTAACTCTTATAGAAATAGTGAAAACTAGAAATTTTAAAGATGTACAAAAATATATTTTTACAGAAAATATTGGTATAATAGCCTCTAAAAGTAATGTGAAATTTTGGTCAGAGTTTTTGGAGTATTTTCCAGATTTAACTCAAAGAGCTAGAATAGCTGAAAATATAATTGATAAAATATCATTACATGAAAATTCTTTATCAGTAATGAGAAGTTCATTTATTAGTCAAAATATTGAGAATAACAGAATAAATCATCTAAGAGCTGAAACTTTGCTTGTGCAAGGAGAAAACATCTTAAATATCATTCTTCAAGACAAGACAGCACTAACCACTTTCTCAGCGGCAAGACAAGGTGTAGAGATAATAGAATCATCATATTGGCTATATCAATCTTTATTAAATAGCGTTACAAAATCTTTTACTTATAAATTTTTTCTACAAAAAATTAACAAAACACATGAAGTTTTGTACCAGATTATTGAGTCTATAGATAATGTGGAAAGCCAATATCACCTTTTTGAATTAGCTCTAAAAGTTAGGAGTGTAAATTTTCCGGGAGATCAATTATATATAGTTGATCTTTTAATTAAGCTGGGTAGTTATGGTACAAAGTTAGCTGCTGTGGAAATAAAACTCAAAGCAATGCAGCATAGTGAAGAAGCTTATAATATTATTTGCAAACAGAAATTAGATGTATATTTAGCACATAAATTATGTCAAGTTTTAACCAATTTACAAGATTTATATAGTCAATTTGGTGATCAAGGCAAAAAATACTTGTTAAGTAAACAAATTACTTATTTTAAAAACAAGTTTGATCAGGAAGAAAGCAAAGAAGAAGGGAAATCACGTGAAAAATTTGAATACCAACCTATTCTTACGCATAGAATTATTACAGACAAAATTCTAGTAATAAAACAGCAAATACAAGCAAACGTTTTAGATAAAATTCAAGTGGCAGCAGGAAAAGGCAAGTGGATTGAGGTTAAATTTTATGTAGATAATGGTGTAGGTGCTTATTTAGAAAAAGGTTGGCTTACATCTCAACTTGGTTCTTTAGCTAATCAAGAAAATTATGAAACAGCTTTAACACTTTGTTTTGAAGCAATTAATATTGGAATCATGAATTCAAAAATGCACAACCCACTCTGTGCTGCAATTTTTTGTCAGCGATATCCAGATTTAGTACAGAAAATTATATCTGTTTGCCCAGAATATTTTGTTGGTGGTAGTATACTGAGAACCTCATATTTAGATGCAAGCCAGTATAGTGTAAATTTAACTGGTAAAAAACTTACAAAGAATGAAGGATCATATAATAAATTTTTTGAAAAAGAAATGACCCCCATTATCAATGAACGTATTAAAGATTCTATATTAGTGCCAATAGAAAAGATGATCAAGAAGGGTGAATGGTCTCAACCTATTGAGTCTAATTTAATTGATAAGTTAACACCATATTTTATATCATTGGTGATTGGTAATAATTTATCTCAAAGTTCTGATATTTTTTCTATTGTAAGAATAATGGCTTTTCAACAAATCATTGAATCTATTGAACAATCACAGTCGGTGAATTTTACCCCCATTCAAACCTTTACAAAAAAATATCCTGAATTAGTCAAAAGAATTTTTAAAGATCATCCAGAATTGATTACTAATAAAACTATTGAGAAATGTATTCGTATTGAGTTAGAAGTGCAGGAAAAAATTGCTCATGAACAGGAAGAAGCTATTACTTTAGCAAAACAAGAAGCATTAACTATAGTTTTAGAACAGGAACTGACAAAATCTGCTGAGCAAGAAGAAATATTGCCTCTAGTTGTGGTAATTGGTGATTCTTTTGCTTAAACTATTGAGGGATTATATAGTAAATTGAGTTGAATTAGCACAATTTACTATATAATTATGTTCAGCTCTAGTTAAACGGTCATTTATCGCAAGACCAGTTGATTCATTTGGGATTGGAGCAACAGCGATTCTCTTAATGGAATTTTTTTTAGCATAATTATCTAGTATATGTAGATAAGCAAATAAATTAGCTGCAGCTACTATTAAATCACCATTGGGACTTAAGTTCAAAGACCCTTTAGCTTTAAGGTTGCTATCACCAAAATTGAGCCCTATTTCTCCCTCTTTCAAAGATTTTGCATTAATTCTGATAGAAGTCGTCGGAGCGTAATGCAGATACATCATGCCTGGAGCTTTTATTGATGATGATTGCGTTGCAATGGCAACTTTTTTTTCGATTATTTGTTCTATAACTTGCGGAGTAATAAATCCAAATCGTAAAATTGTTGGCACAGTAGTTGAAAGATCAATAATCGTTGATTCAAGACCATACAAAGTGGTGCTTTCTGACTTAATAATAAATATATCGTTTTTAAAACTATCTTTTACATGCTTGTGTGAAGTAGCACTTAAATAACCAGATTTATTAGCACTAGGTGCTGCTATTGGAACTCCGCTTTGTAGTATTAAATCCTTAGCAATTTTATGAGCCGGAATTCTTATAGCAACAGTATCTAATCCCGCCGTAACACATGATGCTAATTTAGTATTATTTTTTTTAGGCAAAACCATAGTAAGTGGTCCTGGCCATAGCTTTTCCAGTAAATAGGCATCTTTATTAAAAACAGCTAATTCTTCTGCTTGCTTTATCCCAGCAACATGGACTATTAATGGGTTATTGCTGGGACGTCCTTTTGCTTCGTATATTTTTAAACAAGCATCTTGGCTAAATGCATTAGCACCCAAGCCATATACTGTTTCAGTTGGAAAAGAAACTAAACCTCCTGCATTAATGATTTTTGCAGCATTTCCAATTATTTTTATATCTTCCATAAAATTATAAAAGATTAAAATTTGCTATTTTGTTAAAAACCTGTCTTAATTTATCTAATAACAATAACCTATTATTAGCAATTTCTGGATTTTTATCCATCACCATAACATTCTCAAAGAAGTTTGCTACTACCTGATTCATATTAGAAAGTGTTTTTAAACTCTCTAAGAAATCTTTTTTTTCTATCAACAAATCAATATGAGATGAATTTAAAGTTAACAACTCCATCAATTGGATTTCTTCCTGCTGGTGAAATAAATTAGGGTTTATTTCACCAGTTATTTTTGTACTAGCAATAATATTACTGGCTCTTTTATAAGAATTTAATAAAGCTTCTCCAGTTTCAGCACCTAAAAAACTACTCAGAGCTTCCAATTTCCATTTTGTGATCAATAAACTAGGTTCTAGTTGGCTATTTACCACTGCACTTATTTGAGCAGGATCAAATTGAGCTTTAAAATAATTTTTTGCACGTTCCTCAATAAAGGAAATAATTTGCTGTATTTTAGCGGAATTATAATTAATTACTGGGGCATATAGAGAGCATGAAAACTCCACAAGTTTTACAATATTTTGCTGTAATTTGTTCTCCAGAATAATTCTTATAATACCAAGAGCTAATCTACGAAGCGCATAAGGATCTTTTGAACCAGTGGGCTTTTCTCCTGCAAGCATTAAACCACACAAACTATCAAGTTTATCTGCAAGTGCTAGTACCGCTGCTTCAGCAATTGGGACTGAGTCACTAGGGCCTTGTGGTTTATAATGATCCCGAATTGCAGTAGCAATATTTTCTTGTTTACCACCAGATAGCGCATAATAATAACCCATTACACCCTGCAAATTTGGAAATTCACCCACTAGTTCTGAAAGAATATCACTTTTACAAATCAGCGCTGCTTCTGTTGCTAGACTTGATTTTTTATCAATAAATTGCGTTAAACTTTCAAGACGCTTAACCTTTGCCTTCAAAGATCCAAGTTGAGCATGAAAAGTAACCTTCTCTAATTTATCTACTTCGCTCTCAAGTGGTTTTTTAAGGTCTTGATGATAAAAATATAGAGCGTCAGAAAGCCTAGCTGACAACACTTTTTCATTACCTTTTATCACTATATTTGGATCAGATGAGGCTATATTACTGGCAAACAAAAAATAAGGGGCAAATTTTCCTTCTTTATCAAAGAGACTAAAATATTTTTGATGTGTCTTCATTGAGCTAACTAAAACTTCACTTGGTAACTGTAAAAACCTCTGTTCAATTGCGCCACGTAAAATAACCGGATACTCAACAAGACCAGCCACCTCTTCAAGTAAAGCTAAATCGTCTTTCATTACTAAATTCAATGATTTAGCCTCATTTTCCAAAGATAGTTTTATAATTTTTATCCTATCAGATCTATCGAGTACAACAAAATTTTCTGCTAAATCTTTTTTATATCCAACGAAATCCTTTATTATTATTTGCTTAGGACTCATGAATCTGTGTCCAAAAGTAATGTTATTCGCTGTCAAATGTCCTAGTTTAAATGGAATAACTTCTCCATTAAAAATACATAATATATTTTGTAAAGGTCTTCCCCATTTTATTTTGTAATCTGACCAGTACATTGACTTTGACCAAACATAATCCATGATTGGTTGAGCTAAACTATTAAGCAAGATTGATTTTACTGCTTGAGTAGCTATTTTTTTTACATAAAAATAACATTTTGTACCTTTGATTTCTTGTATGACTAAATCAGTTTTACTTATGTTGTTAGACTTACAAAAACCTTCAATTGCAGGTAACGGACTATCAATTTTTGGCCCTTTAATTGAAATAGACTGACCTTTGATCTCTTTATCAAGACCACTGACATGAATTACCACACGTCTTGCTCCAACAAAGATTTCAATATCCTCAAATGCAATTCCTTTTTCTTGAAAATATTTTGTAAAAATATCTAAGTAAGCATTTTCTGCTCTGATTTGCATTGCTGATGGAATCTCTTCACAAAATAATTCTATTAATAGTTCACTCATACATTACACCCTTGAATTACAAGCCATTTCTCACAAGTTATTTTTGCTAAATTACGTACTCTTGCAATATAAGCTGCTCGTTCTGTAACACTAATTACACCTCTAGCATTTAATAAATTAAATAAATGACTAGCCTTGATACAATAATCATAAGCTGGCATGGGTAAATTTACTTCTATAAGTTGCTTACATTGGTTTTCTGCATCAATAAAATGCCTTGTTAAAATTTCTACATCAGCTATCTCAAGATTAAATTTTGAAAATTGTTTCTCTGCTTCAAAATCAACTTGACCATAGGTAAGTGCTTTATCGCCTTTCTGACCGTTCCAATCCAGATCCTTTACAGCTTCTACCCCTTGAATATAAAGAGCTAGTCTTTCAAGGCCATAAGTAATTTCTCCTGCTACTGGTCTACAATCTATACCACCAATTTGTTGCATATAAGTAAATTGTGACACTTCCATCCCATTACACCAAACCTCCCATCCTAACCCAGATGCGCCAAGGGTTGGAGATTCCCAGTCATCTTCAACAAACCTTATATCATTAACTTTTGCATCAATACCAAGCTTTTTTAAACTCTGAAGATAAAGATCTTGAATATTATCAGGTGATGGTTTTAGAATAACTTGAAATTGATAATAATGTTGCATTCTATTTGGATGCTCTGCATATCTACTGTCTGTGGGACGACGTGAAGGCTGAACATAGGCTACATTCCAAGGGTTTGGCTCAAGACAACGTAGCACTGTTGCTGGGTGAAATGTACCAGCTCCCATTTCTACATCATAAGGTTGTAGGATTGCGCAACCATAATCTTGCCAAAAATTCTGCAGTTCTAATATGATTTTTTGAAATGATAATTTATTCATAACAAGTATTTAATTTACAATTTGATTAAAATCTTTGATGGGAATATACATTGATATTACTTAAAAATCACGGATAAAGTTTTGTAACTTAATTCTAACAGAGAGTTTTTTTGATAAAAATACTCTCTATCTACCTATGTGTTACAAAACATACAGTATTAATGTAAAAGTAATCATATTAAGTTAGTTTTAATATGATAATAATTCATTATTAACTACTCTTACAAGAAGGAGTTATATAAAACATAGATTAATTAGGATATATGTTTTTAGCTTATATTTTATAAATATTTATTTAGGTAACTCTTATGAACAAAACAAAATTATTAGCTACGGCTTTCGCAGCAGCGGCTTTCTCTATATCTAGCGCTTATGCTGCTGATGATAAAGATAACATGGAAAAATGTAGAGCATTAGATAGCAAAGGCGTAAATATAATTAAGGAACATAAGGCAGACTGCGCTTCAAAAACTTCTTCTTGTGCTGGTCATAATAAAGCTGGTGATAGTGATGCATGGATTTTAGTTCCTAAAGGTGATTGTGACAAAATTAATAAAGGTGACTTCTCTGATATTTCAAAAGAAATTATGGATAAATTAGACGTAAAGAATGATGAATAATGTTCTTTGACTAGCTATTTCGAGAGTATATTATTACAAATACTCTCGTTTTTACCTGATCC
Source organism: Rickettsiaceae bacterium (assembly GCA_045106635.1). Classification (GTDB taxonomy): domain Bacteria; phylum Pseudomonadota; class Alphaproteobacteria; order Rickettsiales; family Rickettsiaceae; genus Megaera. The sequence goes on from JBGCEX010000001.1 coordinate 12,316, forward strand.
TAAAACTCACCTATTGAGCTATTTACGCTATGTTTAATTCTCTTGTCGGTATTGGTCTTAGGCAACCACATTATAGTAATTTTATAACATCAAAACCTTTTGTCGGTTGGGTTGAAGTACATAGTGAAAACTATTTGTGTTGTGGAGGGGCTTCTTTTGATTATTTAATGAAAATAAGAAAAGATTATCCAGTAAGTTTACATGGAATTGCTATGTCTCTTGGCTCTGCTGACGGGCTGGATTATGAACATTTAAAACAATTGAAAGAATTAATTAACATTATAGAGCCATGCTTTATATCAGATCACCTTTCTTGGAGCAGTAAAGATAATCACTTCTTACCTGAATTATTACCAATTCCATATAATGATGAATCGTTAGAAATATTTTCTAGTAATATTTCAGTAGCACAGGATTTTTTAAATAAAGAAATCCTGTTTGAGAATCCTTCTACTTATTTTGAGTATAATAATTCATGCTATAAAGAAGAAGATTTTTTAAATCTACTTGCAGATAAAACAGGGGCGGGAATTTTATTAGATGTAAATAATATTTATGTTTCTAGCTTCAATAATGAATGGTCTGCAGAACAATACCTAAACTCAGTCAAACCAAAACATATTAAGGAAATACATTTAGCTGGTCATTCTGAAAATATTATCGGAGAGGATAAAAAATTACTACTGGACTCGCATGATAATATAGTATGCACAGAAGTTTGGGATTTATACAAAAAAGCTTTGTCGATTTTTGGATCAGTTCCTACTTTAATTGAATGGGATTCAAAAATCCCAGAACTGCAAATTCTACTTTTGGAAGCACAAAAAGCTCATTTTTGTCTACAAGAAATTAGAGGTTATGCCAATGTCTAAACTTGACAATATTCAAGAACAGATTCTGGAATCATTAATTTCTACCAAAATAGATGATTTTGATTTTATCAAAACTAATGGTAATATTTCCAATAAAGAGCGTCTGCTTGTTCATCAATATACAATTTTAGAAAATTTTATAAATAGCTTAAAAATTAATTATCCAGGAATATGGAAGTTATTAGGAGAAGATTGTGCAAGAGGGGTGGCTCTCGCCTATTCTCATAAACTATCCAACATTACCTCAAGAGGTAAAATCAATGAATTTGGAGTCAATTTTGCCGATCATTTAGCAAGTTTTCCATCTACGTCAGAATTAACCTACTTACCAGATTTCGCAAAACTTGAATGGCTAAGAAGCATCAGTGCTGATGCAAAAAATGAAACCACTATTGCACCAGATGAACTATTAAAAATTAGCCCTGATAAACTAGAAAAGTATAAACTAATTTTCAATTCTTCAGTATTGTTTATGACATCAAACTTCCCTTTAATGCAAATTCAAGATTTAATAAATAATAAAAATAGTTCAAAATTAACTTTATCTAGAGAAGTATCATACATAATTGTTTATAGATTAGATAATATAGTAAATACAGCTTGGCTCGATCGAGCAATCTGGGAATTCCTTTTTGCCTTACATAATGGTGGAAATTTAGGAGAAGCTTTACATAAATCTCAAAAAATAGGGTTTGAAATAAATTTGGAAGAACTTTTTAAGTTTATTTTCTTAAAGAAAATGATAAGACAAATTAAATAGGAAAATGATGATTAGATTATTAACAAAGTTTCACCAGAGTAAAATTGGATTATTGTATTTTAAGTTATCTAACTTTGCTTCAAACTATATTTTTTCATTACTTGTGCTATTTATCAGAATTTGGATGGCTAGAGTATTTTGGTATTCTGGTTTAACTAAAATATCTAGTTTTGATTCAACGATTTATTTGTTTGAATATGAATATAAAGTACCAGTTATTCCCCCTGAAATAGCAGCATATCTAGCTACTATCACAGAACTATCAATGCCAGTTTTCTTAATCCTTGGTTTGTTTTCGAGATTAGCTTGCTTGCCGTTGATAGCAATGACTTTAGTGATTCAATTTACTTATTTAGAGCTAGTTGAACATTTATACTGGCTATTTTTACTAAGCACGATATTGCTTTATGGATCAGGCAAATTATCAATAGACTATTGGCTATACTCTAAAATACACAAAAAAGATTCATATCAGTAGTTATGAAAAAGAACTATTGATATTTAAAGTTTATTATGCAAGAATTCTATGTACTAGTAATATAATATTGTTACCAAATAACTAAATAATAAGGATCATATGAAAAAAACCATTCTAAAAGTTGCTGCATTACCTATTATAATTTCCAGTATTTTAACCGTTCAAGCAGGTGGACAGAGTACTGTCACCACCACTACCTCCACAAGCACTTCAGATACCGCAACTACAAACGTAGTTCAGCAGCTGACAATTACTGATGCGTGGGCAAGACAATCAATGTCGCCCAATAATAATTCCGCAGCGTACATGAAGATTAGTAATCCTACAGATAAAGATATAGTTATAATTGGAGCGTCGGCTTCAGAAACAGCTAATAATGTTGAACTACACAAAAGTTTTGTAGATGAAAAAGGTGTTAGTAGAATGACATCTATTGATAAAATCGTTGTGCCAGCTAACACTGATGTAGAGTTGATGCCTGGAGCAATTCATATTATGCTTTTTGATTTAAAAAAATCCTTAAATGTTGGGGATAAATTTGATATTCAAGTGAAAATTGAAGGCAAAAATCCACTAATAGTTCAGACAGAAGTAAAGTAGTATAGAATCTGAACTAAATTATTATTTTTAGAGCTTAGATCAAACTTTTGTTAATAGTTCTCTGGGCTCTTTTGCAAATGTTGTAAGTATGATTAGTTGTTGATTTTACTTGCCATTGACGGCATATTTTTTTTACCCAACTAGCTTGTGTTTTGCTTGCATCATTTAACCAATTACCAACAGATAATTGTACATATTTTGATTCATCAGATTTTAGAGGCTCAATAATTTGAAGACCAAGCCACGGCTCTTCTTTTAACTCTACAATATGTTTACACCAGACGCTTCGAGGTCTACTAAGCTCTGAAACAAAACGTCTTATATTAGGAGATTGAGAGGTGAATTCAATAAGATATAGTATGTTCTCAAGTACATTTTGAGCAAAATCTGGTCTTATTGCAAGCCACGCCCATTCTCTTACTCCAGAGTTATGATCATCAGCAAGTTTTATCATTAAGTTTAACTTATCTTTGAAAGATAATGGTTGTTGAGCAAGCAAATAACAAGATAAAGATCTAATTAAATCAGATTTATGAGATGAAAATTGTTCAAAACCCTTGAATCCAAATTGATCATTTACACTCAGTGCAATATGTTCTAATTTTTTTATAACACCTAATTTTGTAGCAAGTTTTGGGTAATTAAAATTCGGTAGATTGTTTTTTAGTATGAGTTCCATATCTAACGAAAGAAATTCCATTAAATTCCTTGATTCCACCTGGCCAGTGTTTAATAACTCTAATCTTTCTTGCGAAATATTTTTCATTTTAGTAACTTTTGTTCCCAATCTATTAATTTTCTTTTTATACCCTTTCCCCAGCGATATTTATTAATATCACCTGATTTCCTAATGATTCTATGACAGGGAATTAGATATGAAACATTATTTCTAGCAACAGCTGACGCAACGGCTCTAGTGGAATTTATATTCCCAACACGTTGAGCAAGCTCTTGATATGAAATAACAGTGCCAAAATTTACTTTCGTTAAAGTGTGCCATACTTGTTTCTGAAACTCTGTGCCATTAGTAAAGATGCTAATTTGAATCTTACTTTGTGTATCAAAAATATTTCTGATTAACTTCTCTGCATCTTTATTATTTTCATGCAAAGAGGCTTGTGGTAAAAGCTTTGCTAAGTCAGTTTTAGCCACTATTAGCTTTTGTGCATCTTGTGTAAACGCTAAAAAATAGACTAAGTAACCGTTACATACATCTTTATTCCATGCAACGAAACAATTCCCTACTGGAGTAAGAGCTATTCCCATAGAAATGTTCAAAGGCTTGCAATCACTCTTCTCTGAGACAAGCATCAAATTTGGTGTTAACTCCTTCAATAATAAGTTTGTTGACATTGTTAATATCCTCTTCAGTTAGAGTTTTATTGTCATCTTGGATAGTTACTGAAATAGCAATAGATTTTTTTCCTTTTTCTATTTTTGTACCATCATATATATCAAACAAGCTTACAGCCTTAATTAAATTTTTATTTACCTTTTTTATAAAATTTAGAATTTCGCCAATTTTTTGAGATTCATCAATGATAAAAGCATAGTCACGATTTATCATTTGATAATCTGAAATTCTTAACTGAGACTTTTTACCAAATTTTTGCTTGGTCATTGGTAATTTTGATAGGTTTAGTTCAAAAGCCATAACATTACACTCAATATCAAAAATCTTTAATATTGATGGATGAATTTGTCCAAAATAAGCAAGCGTATTTTTGCCAAGAGAAACGGTCGCAGAGCGTGTTGGATGGTAATAACTTGGGGTCACGTTTTGAATTTGACATTTATCTAGTTCAAGAGAGGCGTAAGCAAGAATAGTTTCTAGGTCTGACTTAATATCAAAAATATTAACATATTGAGTAGCAATATGACAGTTTTTTGGTAGATTAGCACCAATTCTAATACCAGCTACAGATTTAATTGGGGTGATATTATCAGCCTCGTGAAAAACAGGGCCTAATTCAAATAAGCTTAAATCTTTATAAGATCTATTAATATTATTACATGCAATTTTTAATAAATTTGGCAATATAGATGGGCGCATATAATCGAGATCTGAACTAATTGGATTTTGTAACGTTAATTCTTTTTTTAGTTCAGAAAATAATTTAGCTTTTTTACTATCCATAAAAGACCAGCTTATCACTTCGGTATAGCCGTTACTTGCAAGCAATCTTTTGACATCCATAAATCTTCTTTGCTCGCGATTTATGATTTTTTGTACATTGTTTGTCGACAGTGGAACAAGTGGTATTTTATCATACCCATATATTCTAACTATTTCTTCAACAATATCTTCTTTAATTGAGACATCATAACGCCAAGATGGAATAATAATTTCTATCTTATCTTTTTTCTTTTTACAATTAAAACCAAGTCTTTCAAGAATAGCTATAATTTCTTCTTCTTTAATCGTAAATCCAGCTCTTGAAATAAAGAAATCACAAGAAAACTCAATTGTTCTTACTGGTAATTTATCATTGCCAGTAATTTGAGGTGCAGAACATTTTCCTCCACAAATTGTCAATATTAAATTAGTAGCATAATCTAAAGCTTTTAAAGTAAATTCTCTATCAACATTACGCTCAAAACGATAACGAGAATCTGTATCAATCATCATTTTTCTACCAGTACGTGTAATATACTGACTATCAAAGCAAGCTGCTTCTAAAATAATTCTAGTAGTAGATTCGTTACATGAACTATTCTTTCCACCAATTATACCAGCAAGGCAATGTATTTCTTGATCATCCTTTATGATTATATCACCCAAACCAAGTTCATATTCTTTGTCATTTAGAGCAAGCATTTTCTCTGGTTTATCTAAACTATCAACGATCAAGTTACCTTTAATCGTATCAGCATCATAGGCATGCATTGGTTGTCCAAAAGAGTATGATATATAATTTGTAATATCAACTATGGCAGAAATAGAACCCACTCCAATATTTTCAAGATGTTGTGTAAGCCATTTTGGACTTTCTGTATTTTTAAGATTTTTGATTTCCCGAATCGTAAATAATGGACAAGCTCCTTCATTTAAAACCTTGACTTCTAAGTCTGAAGAAAACTCTTCCTTTATAATAGGGATTTCAAGAGGTTTTAGTGTGCCAATCCCTGCTGCTGCTAGATCTCTTGCAATACCATACACCCCAAGACTATCAGCTCTATTTGGCGTTACATTAATATGAATTACTGGATCATCTAAACCAAAATATTCTGCAATATTATTGCCAATAATAGCGTCTTCTGATAGTTCTATTATTCCAGATGAATCACCTTTGATATTAAGCTCTTCTCTTGAACAAAGCATGCCACAACTTTCGATTCCTCGAATCTTCGATTGTTTTATCTTAAAATTACCATTTGGAATGATCGTACCAATCTTTGCAAGCGCTACTTTAATACCATCTATTGCATTAGGAGCACCACAAACTATAGTAAGTGTTTCTGATGAGGTTTTAACTTTACAAACTTTTAATTTATCTGCATCTGGATGAGCACTAGTTTCCAAAATTTGTGCAACTTCAAAATCTTCTAACTCCACTTTTCTGTCAATAATTTCTTCAACTTCTAGTCCAATCATAGTTAAGCTGTTTACTATTTTGTCTAGACTAGACTCAGTATCAAGAAAGCTCTTAAGCCACGATAGTGTAAATTTCATCTGGTTAACCCCGCTACTATTGATGGAATATCAAGTGCAGAAAAATTATAATGATTTAACCACCTAACATCTCCATCAAAAAATTGTCTCAAATCATTTATATCATATTTTAGCATTGCAAAACGTTCAAGCCCAAGACCAAATGCAAAGCCTTGATATTCATTGGAGTCAATACCAACATTTTGCAGTACTTTTGGATGCACCATCCCACAACCAAGTACTTCAAGCCATTTGTCATTCTTATTCATTTTGATATCCACTTCTGCCGATGGTTCAGTAAAAGGAAAAAAACTTGGCCTAAACTGTACTTCAATATTTGTATTTTCAAAAAAGCTCTTAATAAAATCAATAATGATATATTTTAAATGACCCATATGAATGTTTTTATCTATTACCAATCCTTCTATTTGATGAAACATTGGTGCATGAGTCATATCCCAATCAGAACGATAAGTTCTGCCAGGAGCTATAAAACGAAATGGAGGTTTTTCATTCTCCATTGTTCTAATTTGTATAGGAGAGGTTTGAGTTCTGAGTAGCTTTGTTTTATCAGATGTTTTTTTTAAATAGAAAGTATCATGCATTTGTCGAGCGGGATGGTCTTCTCCAATATTCAGAGCTGTAAAATTATACCATTCATCTTCAATATCTGGACCATCTTTGATCTCGAATCCATATTTAGAAAATACTTGCACTAATTCTTCAAGGCACTGACTAATAGGGTGAATACCACCATTTCTAATTGGTTTTGCTGGTATTGTAAGATCTATTCTTTCTTTTTTTAGTCTAACATTCAACTCTTTTTCTTCTAAAATCTGATGTCTTTCTTCAAAAAACTGCAAGATTTTTTCTTTTGCATTATTAATTTTTTGCCCAGCTTCTTTTCTATCTTCTGGAGCTAATTTCCCTAGTTTTTTCATTTCTTCGGTTATAAAACCAGATTTACCAAGATATTGCACTCTTGTTTGTTGTAAATTATCAAGGCTTTCTGACGATTCCACTGCTTTTTGCGCAGAAACTATTATTTCTTTTAGCATCTTCAAAACACTTAAATTTAATTGCTCATGAGGATAAAGTATTTTAGTTCAAAAAACAAGATTTGACTAAAATAACATTATAGATGTGTTGCTAGCTTGGCATTACTGTACTAGAATAAAATTCTATTTACGCTAAGTAGCTTTTATTCCAAATATGACAAAAGAAGTTAAAAGAATTATTATCTCTATTACTGGTGCTTCAGGAGCAATTTACGGAATAAGATTACTTGAAGTATTAAAAGAATGTGAAATAGAAACTCATTTAATTATCTCTAAATCAGCTAGTTTAAGCATTGCCACTGAGACATCATTTTCAATAAACGAAATTAAGAATCTTGCTGATTATGTTTATAACCCTAGTGATATTGGTGCAAGAATTTCTAGTGGATCATTTAAAGTGATGGGCATGATTATAGCGCCATGTAGCATGAAAACATTATCAGCTATAGCTTCTGGTTTTGAAAGTAATCTAACCATAAGAGCAGCAAGTGTAATGATCAAAGAGCAAAAAAAATTAGTTTTAATGGCAAGAGAAACGCCACTTACTCCTATTCATTTAGAAAATATGCTTAAACTTTCTAGAATTGGCGTTGCAATATGCCCCCCTGTTCCAGCTTTTTACAATACACCAGCTAGTCTAGATGAAGTAATCAATCACTCAATAACGAGAGTTTTGGATTTATTTGATATCGAAACTAATTTAATTAAAAGATGGCAGGGAGTCTAACCCAATCATTCTTATCTTGGTATGTAACTCTTTAAATCTTTACATAATCAGATTTATGAATAGACGGTTAAAAGACAAAATAGCTGATTGAATCATCTGGAGATGCAGTTATTTTCTATCATTATAGTTACTAGATTTAAATTTAAAGCTATGAATTTAAGAATAGACTCACCAGTGTGTTCTTTTATACGAGGTTTTAAGTTAGGCATGATACTCCTCAACTAGATCAAGAGTTAGTTTTTTCTATAGTTTTAAACGTGCGGCTTGATTTAAATATAGCCTTAGTGTATTTTCTGGATATCAAAAATCTTTTGGAGAGGTGGCCGAGTGGTTTAAGGCGCTCGCCTGGAAAGCGTGTTCACAGCAATGTGTCGAGGGTTCAAATCCCTTCCTCTCCTCCATATCTTTATAACAAACACAAATATCAGTCATAATGGTGCCGCTAGAAAGAATCGAACTTTCGACCTCATCATTACCAATGATGCGCTCCACCACTGAGCTATAGCGGCCTGTAGTCGTGTTACAGACTTTCAAATAATTGACACATATTAATTACTAGGTCAAGAGAAATTTAAAAAATTAGAATAGTTATTTCGATTAAATCATCTTAGAATCCTTAGTAGATTTATCATATAAGTCAACTTATGGATTTATCATTTTATAGTCTATTGAATAGTGTAAACCTCCACCACCAATAACAATTAAATCTATTTTTATAGTGTTATTCCCTTGTACTAAATATGGTTTTAGATCTATTCCATGCACATGTATCACCTATCGTAACTGATCCACCTGCTGTTTTTGTTAATGTTGCAGTACCATTATTATTATAAGACATAGCCTTAAAGCTTCCTATTGGAATATTAGCATTACCACAGTTTAAGCTAGTAGACGGTGAACTATAAACAGCAACATTATTGACTTTAACTAAAGCAAAATCATCATTTGCCATTGATGTAATTCTAAAATAATCGATGTTACTAGTAACATCTGGGATGTTAAAAGTAACTGTTGAAGAATAATAACCAGCCGATACTACAGTTGCTCCAGCATAATCATACCCACCTAGAGTAAGGTTACCAGAGTAGTTGTTAGCATTACTAGTAGTACTTCGAGGGTAATTAGATGGAAAAGTATCAGTTCGACTTGATAATGTAATCTGGTAAGGTTTACATCTAACATCACTATAAACTTTAGCGCCAGAAGAGTTTCTCGTATACAACTTAGAAAAACTGAAAGTCTGGTTTTCTGGATTTGGAACACACCAACGTTGCAATGGATCAACAACAGCAATATCACCGGTTCTGCAAGTTCCAGTAGCAATGTGTCCTACTTGAGTTTCTGGCCAAATAGCATAACCATCATCCTGACTCGTGTAGTTAGTAACAGCCGCGCAATTTGGTTGAGAAATTGTAGTGCACAAACCCATTTCATACGAGGTTTTATCCCTTAAGATATATTGATTCTGAGGAAAATTATAACCAGTAGGCGTTTCACCTGTACAAGTAGACTCTTGACATAAATCTTCATTAGTTGGACTTGTATAACAATGAATTCCAGAATCACATAATCGTATTGAAGCTCCATTATCACCAGAGATAAGAGCTGGGATAGTATCTACAATATAACTACATCTAGTAGTTTGCTCCTCATTACATCTTCCTATACCTGGATACGAAGCTAATTTATTAACAAAATTCGTGCAATTCACAATACCATCTATAGGAGTACATATCACATTATTTGTAGTCTGCCCTATAGGTTCAACAGGATAAAATTCATGATCTTCTAACGTAGCACCGGAGCTAGGACTTGGAATATAACGATCACTAAGTAAAGTAGACCCTTGACATAAATCAGCATCTATTGGACTTGTATAACAATGAGAACCAGAAGGACAGGCAAGAATAGAGATACCAGCACTAGGAGGAATCCCTGATATAGTATTTACAGCAGTACCACAACTACTAATTTCTGTTGCGGTACAACGATTAACACTTGAAGAATACTGAGCTAATGTAGTCATGAATTCTTTGCAATCTACTGTATTCCTATTTAGGAGATTTGTTAAAACACAATTTGTTGTATTCTTAGGGCATTTCTCAAGATCAAGGTTTTCAAGACATGCACGCGTGCCACCCATCAAATATTTCTCATTAATATATTCTAGACCATATAAATAGATTGCATTGGTGTTTTCTGCTCCATTACTAGCATTAACAGGAAAAATATCATTTAAATAATTACCAAATATACTTCCAGGATTCGGAGAATGAGTTCCAGAAAATGGAGCTTTTATCGATGTATTATCTGTAACAAACGAACTAAACTGAAATCCTGCTAAATTTATGATACTAGGATCAAAAGACAATGTCGTATTATACATTGATTTTGGCTCAACTTTAGCACTTGTTCTATCACCACCAGAAGCAACACTTGCAACAAATTTAGGTGCAAAATAACTACTCGTACAACTAACACCACCATATGGACAATTATATACTTGTGGTTTTGTAAATGGAGCCCTATCCTCACAACCTACAAAAATTTCAGTCCCTTTTGTTACACATATTTGTTTAGGATTTCGAAAAAAACCAAAATCACCATCATATGCTGATTTTCTGACTATAGAAACATTGAAATTTGAAACTTTGCCATCATCACTTGTCAAGCTAACCATTTCAGATAAAGTAGATATATCAGGTACTGACTGAACAACAGGAAACGTAAGAGAAACATCAACAAATCCTGAAGTATTTACTCCCCAAACTTCTTGACATGATGCAGAACTACTAGCAGGACAACTAGGCAAATCATCTCTATTTATAAAATAAGATTGCGGAGAAGATATTTCACCAAGTTTAAGACCATACACTATACGAAATCCAACTTTGCTACAAACACTTCCAACGCAACTGTCTGGAACAGCAATGGTAGTATTCACACAAGGTGTTGTAATACCACCAGTACATAATGGTATAATATCTGTATTACTAGTACCTAAATGCAATAAGTGAGCTGAAGGAAAAGCATCTAAATTCTCTATAATTACGCATTTATCATTATCTGTTGAAATTTCTCCTGGTTTACATAATGGTACAAAATTGTTAAAAGTAATTCTAATCGAATTTCTAACAAAATTATTTTCTAATGTAGATACCACACAAGGTTCATTTCTAGTTGATGATAAAACACTCCCCCCTTCTGTACGGCAAATTTTTTGTGTGTAAGCTGTTTGAAAAAGTGGAGATATTGTAGGACAAAATGGTGGAGGATACGGACCAAGTGGTATAGGAACACAACCATAACTTGTATCGTCTACTGATCTATTAATTTGACCAATTGATCTTAAAATCGCAGCTATTCCCTCACCAAATTTCTCAATTAACCAACCTACAAATTCAAAAAGTGATTTTAAAACAGAAGCAAAAGTCGTTTCTCCTTCAGCATCATCACCAGCAATCATTGTAATTAAAGCGTCCATCAGCTGAAGAGGGGCTTGTGCAAGCTGAACTGCCATATCAACAAGAAAAAGTATTACTTTGATTACTGGGTGTAGTTCACTAGTTTTATGAGCAGCTTGTTTGTTTGGATCTAAATCCATAATATCAAAACCATCTTCGAAACTGAAAAAAGCTGGATCCTTATACAAACATAATTTAGGTGGATCCAAATCAACTGGCTGACCATCATAGCCGTATATAATATCATCTTGTACGGTGACTCCTTCAGAATTTAAATGTTGTTTTACAGTGTAACCAGGATCTTGAGGAAAATTTGCCTGATAATTAGCAGGAATCGCAACTCTAGCACACATTCTGTGCAAACCTGGGGAAACTCCATATCCACTAGCCAACGTGACGCACTCCCCATCCCAAGACAAAGTATTATCCGTAGTCCAGCAAGCAGCAAAGTTACATTGTTGCCCCTTACTCTTATCTTGGGATTCATATATTTACTTTCAGGAGTTTCTTCACCACACAAATTTTCATAATAACCAATCCCAGTTCCAGGATAATTCTTTTTAATCAGACACGTATGATCATCTCTTCCTCCAGCTTTATTCCAAGGAGGGCAAAGTTGATCTTTATCAACTGTCCGATATATATTATTTGGGCCATCCCAATATTCATTTCTACGTTTGTTACTATCACCACAATTGCAAGGATCTGTAAAACAAGCTCCTACAGCATCCCAAAAGCCAGCATTAGCCTTTATAGGAATAATAGTTACTAGCAAAATAATTAAAATGATTTTTTTTATCACTATGAAGCCTTATGTAATATTTTCTAATTCATCATAGAGTGGACCAACCCAGTCTTCTGGTTTTTTACTAGAGTATTGTTCTACAATTTTTTCGTATATCTCTATTTCCAACTTTCCAGATGATAAAAATCTTGTTAAACCTTGCAACCCCCCTAAGCAGGGCGATTGCATGAAATTTAGTATTAGCAATTAATGTAATATTAAGATAATAATTGATTCTTTTATGCAGCTGTAAAAGATGAAGATATTAACAATGATAGAAGAAATTACTGACCCAAGAATGCTTGGAAAAG
>JBGCEX010000010.1:0-4945 GCA_045106635.1 Rickettsiaceae bacterium
CAAGGATATGCTACATACTTATACAGAAGATTAAAACCTTGAGATATCTGGTGTTCATACTCTTTATCCAAAGAATGGGGCGTTGCTGAGGTTCGAAGTTAAAGCTTCTATTCGGATACAGTTTACCCATCCTTACCAAAAATATAATTGATCAAATTATACTTGTCTTGGTATTTCTTATTTTATGAGTTTGAGGTAAGAAGATTAGTTTAGATGGTAGATTAAAAGCACAATTTATTGAAGGTTTATTTTTCTTAAAACATTAAGATATAAATGTGGAAGTAATTTAGCTATAAAGATTTTTTTTGTAGCTAAACTCTAGCTTTTTTATATCATTTCAGCATGCCAATTTCTTATCTTATTACCTATGTTTGCCAAGTTATAGGATATTTAAGAGATATTTTTTACTATTTAAAGAATTATACAAAAACGGAGATAAAACAGTATTCCAAGAAATAAGTCGTAAGAAATAGGTAATAAAAAAGAGTGACGGAAGTGTGCTTAGATATGGTTATGTAATGAGTTAGGGACAATAATTAAACAGTAGTTTCTAAATCTATATTCCCAGTAAAAGAATAAATAGCTCAGGTAAAATTATTCTAAATATCATGCCAATGCTTGAGTTCTGGAAAATCCAGAGTAACGATTTTAGCAGTTGGCATACCACTTTCAATCAATAAATCATATTCCAAAGAGCTAGATTCCAAAAGCTTCAAAGCAGTATTAAATATTCCAGGGTTATGAGCTACAACCAATATGATTTGGTCTTTGCTATCTTGCTTGGATATAATTTCTATTATTTTACTAGAACTACTTGCAAATAATTCTGGTAGAATCTCAAATTTGGGGCACATTAACTTCTTTTGAATAATTTCTGCAATTTGCATAGTTCTTTTAGCTGAAGATACTAGTATTTTATCAATTTGGTAGTTTTTTAAAAACGGAATAGCTTCTTCGGTTTCATGAATACCGTGGTTAGTTAGCGCTCTAAGCCTATCGTCTATTTGCTTTTCTTGTTTAGCCTCAGCGTGTCTCATTAAAAACAACTTCATAATTGATATTACTATATTTTTTTACTAAGGAAAATTGCTGATCTACAAATATTTTTTATGCAACTTCCAACAAAATTGTTAAGTTTATTATTAGCGTTTTGAGTAGTTGTTATAGCTAGGTTTTTATGTTCCATTTCATCAGTTTTGAACTTTTCAAGTTTTTCCAGCATTAAATTTTTAGGGTCATATTGTTTAAGATAAGTTATTTGCTTGGAATAATGATCTTCAATTACCGTTTCAACATTTTCTGTGACTATCATAGCAGCTTCTATCCCTATTTTTGCTGATAGTGCTCCCATTAAATACCCTCCTATAGTCCAAATCGGCATAAGGAGTGTTGGTCTTGATAGATTTTTTTGAATTTTATTGCTAAAATATTCCAAATGTTCTTGTTCTTGCTCCAACATATGCTTAAGTATGTTCTGATTGTCAGAATTTTTGGTATAATTTATTTGCCCTTGATATATTTTTTGCGCTCCAAACTCACCAGCATGATTGACACGAATAATCTCTTCTATCATTTTATCATGGTGATTACTAAAAAATGGTTTTGGCATGATTACCTTACATTATTTTTCTTGGAAGTTTCTATATTTAATAAAACAAATAAGTAATATTACGTTTAGCAATAAATTCCACTCAGTCATTGATAAATTAAATACTACTAAAGCTGGTTTATTACACATAGCAATATTTTGATTATATAATAATTTTGTAAAATCATGTACTGAAATATTATTTGTTATAGAAATTAATGGTTTACATAAGCTAGACAATTCAAAAATGCCTCTTTCAATGCCTGTATGATAGCTAGCTAAAGTTATTGCGCTAAGTGCTGTAGCTATCAGATATTTACTGTATGGTTTATAATTGTTTTCTGCATAAGCTACTATTGAGATTACAATGAAAATTAAATATGGAAATCTTTGATAAATACATAAAGGGCAAGCTGCTAGTTGCATTATGTACTCAACAAAATATGCACTCATTAAGCAAAAGCTAGACAATAATATCAATAAAATGTAAGGATTTTTTGTCTGCATGAATTTTTTATAATTGCTCTGTAATTTTTTATTCATATAGGTTATAATTCCTAAGATAATTTGCAAGAACATTTTTAGGTTTTTATGACATTTAATTTTGACGACCTACTAAAGTCAAATGCTTGGCCATTTGTAGAAGCTAAGAGAATTTACGATCTAATAGGAGGTGTTACTCCAGCAAAAGGTTATATTCTTTTTGAAACAGGCTATGGACCATCTGGATTACCCCATATTGGTACTTTTGCTGAAGTTACTAGAACAACAATGGTAAGGGAAGCTTTCAAACAAATTTGTGATATCCCAACAAAATTAATTTGTTTTTCTGATGATATGGATGGACTTAGAAAAGTTCCTTTAAATATTCCAAATCAAGAAATGGTATCATCTCATATAGGAAAACCTCTAACTTCTATCCCTGATCCATTTGGAGAGCAAGAAAGTTTTGGACATTATATGAATGCAAAACTTAGGTCTTTTCTAGATCAATTTGGCTTTGAATACAGTTTTTATAGTGCAACGGAATGTTATAAAGCTGGAATGTTTGATCATATGATGCTTAAAGTAATTGATAAATATGACGAGATTATGAATTTGATGATACCAACTTTTGGAGAAGTTCGTCAAAAAACATATTCACCTTTTATGCCTCTTTGTTCGGAAACAGGAGTGGTGTTGCAGGTACTAATTGAAAAACTTAGCAGAGAAAATGGTAGTGTGTTTTATCGGAATCAACAAAATGAATTAATAGAAACACCAGTAACTGGTGGGCATTGTAAGTTACAGTGGAAACCAGACTTTGGTATGCGTTGGTCCGCCCTTGATGTAGATTATGAAATGTATGGTAAAGACCACCTCCCAAATGGTAAAATTTATAGTAATATATGTAGAATATTGGGTGGAAAAGTACCAGTGCAATTCTTTTATGAGTTGTTCCTTGATGAAGATGGTAGTAAAATTTCAAAATCTAAAGGTAATAGCATAAGTGTTGATGAGTGGCTACATTATGCACCACTTGAAAGCATAGCTCTGTTTATGTATCAATCACCTAGCAAAGCAAAAAGATTGTATTTTGACGTAATACCAAAGGCTGTTGATGAGTATTTAACTTTTAATGCAAAATATCACCAAGAAGATGATGTATCTAAAAAATTAGCTAATCCTGTTTTCCATATTCATGCTGGCAATGTTCCAATTATCAATAGTTATGGTATTAGTTTTAGCCTTCTTCTTAACTTAGCAGCTGTTTGTAATCCAGAGGATAAATCTGTATTATGGGGGTTTATTAGTAAATATTCTCCACAAAGCAATCCACAAAATGCTCCTTATCTAGATCATATGATTGGTTATGCAATTACTTATTATAATGATTTTGTTAAAAAGACTAAGAAATATCTTGTGGTTAATGATAACCATAAAAAATTATTAAATCAGATCAAAGAAATGCTAGTTTGCTCTTCTCAAGATATAACTGCAGAGGAAATTCAAAATCAAATTTATGCAATAGGTGCTAATGCTGGTTATGAAAACTTACGAGATTTCTTTAAAGAACTGTACGAAATTTTACTTGGCCAAACACAAGGCCCAAGACTAGGATCTTTTATTAAATTATTTGGTATTGAAGAAACTATAAAATTGATAGATTCTAAATGTATCTCTAATTTTAATGATTAATTATAGTAAATTTTTAGTATTAAATATATCAGCATATATTTTATTACCACGATAGGGGTGTCAAGTTAGTGTATAAAGATTTATTAACCAAAATAACTGTTAGGAAAAGGAAAACAGTTTTTGTAATTGTATACAAATTATCTAAACTTCAAAAACAATGGATGAATAATCGTTTGATAACGGATGTATATAGTAAAAGATGGAGCTTATAACAATCTTACAACAAATGGTAAATTGTATTAATAACTATGAAATGCTCAAAATAATAGATCTATGGCCTAATTATTAAGCATTTATAACAAGTAATTCTAATGAAAATTAATATTATATCTGTTGGCAAACTATCTCGCGAATATAAACAAATAGCTGTTCACTATTCTAAGATGATCAAGTGGAAATTAAAAGAAACAGAGTTAACATATACTAAAAAATTATCAGAATCCCAAATAAAATTCTATGAAGCTAAGCTGATTTATAAAAATATAAACACTAATTCATATAAAATTATTTTAGATATTCCAGGAAAACAAGTAGAAAGCAAAGACTTTAGTTTAATCTTGAAAAATCAGATGATGATAGGAAAAGATGTGGATATAATTATTGGTGGAATTTATGGGCTTGATGATTCAATTATTAAAAGTGCCAATGTTACTTTAAGCTTATCAAAAATGACTTTGCCCCACCAGTTGGCAAAAGTCATTTTGTTAGAGCAAATCTATAGGGCTCAAAGCATTTTGGAAAGGCATCCATATCATAAGTAACAATAAAATATTTATTTGTCTAAAGCAATGGATAAGCTAGATAAAGAACTACCTATATAACTAAATCATTATAAAATAGTTATTATCTATATGATATAAATATTTATACAAATCAAAATTACATATTCAGTATTCAGTACATTTCAAAAAAAATATTGTCGATAAAAGAGAAAGAATGGTTAAGTTTAGCTTCAATAAAAGGTTCAATTTAAACAAGAACACAGTATTTTTATGAACAAAATCTATTTTCTAAAACAAGTAGAATCAAGCCAACAACAAAGATAGATATGGAGAAATTGAAATCAAATATTATACAGCACAGTGATGCATATCAATATGAAAAGGTAAGCGTCTGGAAATTAGCCAATCGAGAATATGTAGCGCTCTTAAGCGTCTTAAGGTGACATATAAAAAAACC
>JBGCEX010000011.1:0-28706 GCA_045106635.1 Rickettsiaceae bacterium
TTATAATTTAACAAAAAGACAACAGATGCAAGATGCGAATATTTAATATTATGATGTCAAGAGATCTAGGTGGCATCCAACAGTCTTTTCTTGATTATACTATTTCTTTAACTAAGGAAGGTCATGAGGTTGTTAATATAACTAGCAGTTTTGCAAGAATAAATAAAAAATTACCAGAAAGTATAAAGTTACCAAATTTACTCCAATGGTGTATTTTCTCTAAAATATATTTACGTATTCTTATAGCTATTCATAAACCAGATATACTTCTAGCTCATGGTGGCAGAGCTATTTCTTTTGCTTATAGTTTTAAACCAACTTCTATCCCTCTAATTGGTATCGCTCATAATTACAAAACAAAACGCCTTAAAAAATGCGATTATATTATTTCTGTAACTAATATTTTAATTAATTACTTAGCTAATCGTGGTTTTAATAGAAAAAAGATTTTTCATGTACCAAACATGAGCAAGATTGTCCATAATTACCAAGAGAAACAATATAAAAAGCCGATAATCATCGGTAGCTTCGGTAGATTTGTAAGTAAAAAAGGATTTAATTATTTAATTGAAGCAATAGCTTTGCTTAAAACCCAAGGACATGATATCCGCTTGTTAATTGGCGGTTCAGGAGAAGAGGAAAACACTTTAAAATCATTAGTCAGTGATTTGAACCTTCTGAAAGAAGTTACTTTTCTAGGATGGATTGAAGATAAGGATAAATTCTTTGATCAGATAGATATTTTCTGTCTTCCATCTACTTCCGAACCATTTGGTATAATATTACTTGAGGCAATGGAACGCTCAACACCTATTGTAGCTACTAGATCAGGTGGGCCTACAGAAATTTTAAGGGATAAACAGGATGCCTTGTTAACAGAAATAGACTCAAGTCAAGATTTAGCAGATAAACTATCCATACTGATTCTAAATGAACTAGAGGCGCAGAAATTATCCTATTCTGCTTACTTGAGATTAACAAAGAACTATGATATTAAGATTGTTGGAGAGAATTTAGCTAATATTCTTAATCAGATTAACATAAAGAAATCAACAAATTATGAGTTTTCAAAATAGCAAATTAGCAAATGGTATAAATGTTGTAACATTCAATATGCCTTATGTGAACTCAGTTTCGATCAATATTATTGTTAAAGTTGGCAGTAGATATGAATCTGAGCAAGAATCTGGAATTTCTCATTTTCTTGAGCATATGGCGTTTAAAGGTACAAAGAACCGAACCGCTGAAAAAATAGCCGAAGAGTTTGACATGATTGGTGGTTATTTTAATGCTTATACAAGCCGTGAACAAACAGTGTATTATAGTAAGGTCTTAAATGAGAATTTTGATAAAGCTCTTGAAATTCTTGCTGACATCTTACAAAACTCACTATTTGTGCAAGCTGATATAGATAAAGAATTAAATGTTATCATGCAAGAAATAGCTAGTGTTAATGATAATCCAGATGATCTTGTTTATGAAAAATTTTATTCTCTGGCTTTCCCAAAACAATCGATTGGTAGGTCAATACTTGGTGATTCAAATAACTTAGCTAAATTTAAGAAACAAGATTTTATAAGTTTTTTAGAAAAACATTATACCACTGAAAATATTTATATTTCAGTAGCAGGAAATATTGAACATGACAAGGTAATGAATTTTGCTGAAAAATATTTTTTATCATTCTCCTCTACTCTGGAACAAGAATCAACTCCAGCTACTTATAGTGGAGGGTTTAAATATACAAAAAAAACTTTAGAGCAAACATCTATAGCACTTGGTTTTGAAAGTGTGCCATATTCAAACTTAACTGAATTTTATTATACACAAATTTTATCTGTAATTCTAGGTGGTGGATTATCTTCAAGATTATTTCAGACAATTAGAGAAAAGCTCGGCTTAGCTTATTCTGTAGGTAGTTTTAATAGTTCGTATTATGATAGCGGAGTATTTAGTATTTATGCTAGCACTGATCACAAAAATGTAATAAAATTACTTGATAGCTTGATTATTGAAATAAATAAAATACAAGAAAACATCTCGGAAGAAGAACTACAACGAGCAAAGTCTCAAATAAAAACTAGTATTTTAATGGCAGAAGAACGCTCTGAATATAAGTCAGAGGAGATAGGTAAAAGCTTTGCCCTTTTTAAAAAATATTTTCCTACCAATGAAGTTATTGATGTCATAATAAAAACGGAAACAAGCGATTTGATAGCATCAGCTAAAAAGATTTTTGCTTCAAAACCAACATTATCTATTGTTGGTTCACTACCTAAAAGCTTTGATTTTGAAAAATTTAAATTATCTAATTAATCTCAGTTTAATCAATAATAGTATGTTTTTCACTTGTTTAGAAGTAATATACCCAAAATTAATTTGCTATTGCACTCAATAAAAAAAAGAGCTACAAAGCTCTTTTTTTTATCATTATTTATGCTATTAATTTTATAATTAGCGAGAATAAAGCTCAACTATTTTATTAAAATCTGCTTGAAATGGATAAGGAATATCAGAAATTGAAGGAGTTCTTACAAAAGTTCCAGACATTGCATCTGCATCCAAAGTTAAATAACCAGGAACAGATCTCTCAACTTTTTTAGCAGCTTCAGCGCAAATTATTATTTGTTTAGAAGAATCTTTAAGCTCAATTAAGTCTCCTTCCTTAACCTTTAAACTAGCAATATTAACTTTTTTACCATTTAATTTTACATGCTTATGTGAAACTAACTGCCTTGCTGCAAAAATTGAAGGCGCAAGATTTAACCTATACACAACCATATCTATTCTTTTTTCAAGAAGGCCTGCAAAATTTTCAGCTGTATTACCTTTCATTTTACTAGCAAGATCAAAAGTATTTCTAAACTGTTTTTCAGTTACACGACCATAATGCGCTTTAACAAGTTGTTTTGCCTGCAAGTGAGTACCGTAATCTGAAGTCTTAACACGCCCAGTTGGGCCATGCTGGCCAGGGCGATAGTTTTTTGTATTAAAAGGATCTTTTGCATCACCCCAAACACTTTTTCCAAGTCTTCTACTAACTTTATATTTAGCTTTAATGATTTTGGTCACTCTACTTATACCTTATTTAGTATTTAAATAATTCACTATTTTTGCAGATTATATAAACTCTAATTCGAAAAGTCAAACTCAAAATTTCCTTACTCACTTAGTTTTCATCATCACTAAATAAAGATGATTTATGATTCTGCCTTTATATTCAATCTACCTAGCACCTCTTGGTACACAGCCATTACATGATCTGGATTAGTTTCTACTATTTCATAACAAAGTTTTTCATTATTATGTATATCCCACAACTTACAAGTATCAGGTGAAATCTCATCTGTAAGCATCATCATATACTCTTCACCATTAAAAACTCTACCAAATTCCAGTTTGATATCAACTAATCTTATACCAACACCAGCAAAAAGACCTGTAAGAAAATCATGCACTCTGATAGCTAGCTTTTTTAACTCTGCTATCTCTTTTTTACTTAGCCAAGAAAAGCTATATATTTGATGTTCATTAATAATGGGATAATTCAGGTCACCATTTTTTACTCTAAAATCTATGATAGGAGAATCAAAAACAAATCCGTCTTCCATACCAAAATCAGTAACATATCTACCAGAAGCTAAAGAAGAAATCTGCAGTTGCACTGGAAACACATCAACAAATTGTATTAACTGCTGACGCATATTATTTTTTTGAATAAAGTGAGTTTCAATACCAATTAAATCTAGCTTCTGCATCAAAAATGCAGAAATACTGTTATTAATAACCCCTTTACCAGATATTACTACTGAACTTTTATCTTGAAGTTTTAAAGTATCATTAAAGGACATAATAAGCGCGTAATCTTCCTCAGATTGATAAAGAGTCTTACTTGATCCAGTATAAATTTTTTCTTTCATTGTTTTTGAGATTAAGTATTTGATAGCAATCATAATGGCAAGTATCACAGTAGTCGATATTAAAATTCCGATTATTACAATAATCACTATCTGCTAATAGTTATTATCTAACACTAACCACTTATATATATTAAATTTAACACAACATGTTATAGGTTATAAACAAGCTTTACTTCAAAATGTTGCTTCCATTCAAAAATTTTCTTAAGATCATTAACAGACAAATTAATGTTTTATATATCAATGGCTAAATTCTCTGAAAGTCCTAAACAAAAAAATAGTGGCTGGACAACAGCAAAAAATGTTGCAAAAGGTACTTTAGTAGTAATTGGCATTGGTGCTATTATAACTGTCTCTTTAGGCACTGTTTTACTTGCTGACGGTGGTCCTAATGCTTTAATGGATTTTGGATCTTGGGGGTTTGGATCTAGTGGAACAAGTTCTAAAAAAACTAATCCTTCAGATAATGAAAAAACGAGAAGACCCGAACAGGTCACGGCTTTATCAAAATCACAAAGCCGTGAGCAATCTGTGACCGTAGAACAAGAACGCTCCAGAAGTTCAACACCATCTGAACCTATTCCTATGGCTAAACCTATTCCTATGGCTAAACCCATTCCTATGGCTAAACCCATTCCTAATGATGGAAAACCCCAAAAAGGGATGTTATCTGAACTTGGTCACAAAATTAGAAAAAAACCATGGAAAACACTAGGTACAGTATTGCTTGCTACTGCATTTCCTGCAGGAACTGTTATTGCAGGGGCTATCGCTACTGGCGTTGTAGCAAAAAGTGGCTATGACGCTCATGCTAATAAACTCTAGCAAGGCCAAAACATCTCACCCACACCCTTCCTCCACTCGTCGGCACGAACCTTATTCTCCTAAGATATCACCACCTTCTACACCTGTCGTAAATAAAGCTCAAGTCAAAGGCAAGATATCTGGAGGAACACAGATTCGCTGACATTTAAAAATACGAAACTCAATTACTTGTCTAAACCACTTTCAGATGTCTTGCTATCTCCATTATTATTTGCTTCTAGCTTAGTAGCTTCAACAACTTTATCAAGATCAGTTTGACTGCAAATACCGAGTAAAACTGGATCACGCTGACGTATGTTTGCCATGTTCCAATGAGTACGATTCCGTACAGCATCAACGGTCGATTTGGTTGTCCCGATTAATTTTTTGATGGTAGAATCTTTCACCTCTGGAAAGTTTTTTATTAACCAAAAAATAGCATCAGGTTTATCTTGACGCCTTGCAATAGGAGTATACTTCGCTCCTTTCTTTTTCTTTTTAGAAACTACTTCATAAGCAACACTTGTTTTTAACTGAAGTTTTGCATTTGGATCTTTGCTACATCTTTCTATTTCTGCTTTCTCAATTTGACCAGAAGTAATTGGATTATCAGCTATTACCCCCACTGCAACCTCTCCATCTGCAATACCTTTTACTTCAAGTTCGTGTATTCCACAAAAATCAGCTATCTGTTTAAAAGTTAAAGTAGTATTATCAATCAACCATACTGCTGTTGCTTTAGGCATCAAAGGAAGTTTTTTATTCTTTGTCATAATTTATGTTGTTCCAGTTAAATATATCTCTAGTAAATTTAATTAAGAAAATACTCTTTTTGCAAAATAAAGTCAATTACTCATAACTCAAGCAACAAATCCTTAAGAATTTTATTCACGTCTAAATAAATCTATATAAAGAAATATTATGATATTTTGTTTATATTAAGGGTAAATTAATAAATATTATGATAGAGTGCCGTTATGTAAGTGTTGAAAAGATTAAAAAAAAGCATCTCATAATACTTCTAGTCAGTCATTCAAACATTAATTAAGGAAAAAGAACCATGGAAATATTGTTATTGATTTTTGGAATAATTGCTATTCTCTTGTTAATTAGAATGATTAAGATTGTTCCACAACAAGAAGCTTGGGTTCTTGAAAACTTAGGGAAATTTGATCGAACACTAGAACCAGGACTGACTATCATTATTCCGATAATTCAAAGAGTTGCATATAAACACACACTCAAAGAACAAGCCATTGATGTTCATGCACAAACTGCTATTTCTCAAGATAATGTAACTCTATCAATTGATGGCGTCCTCTATGTCAAAATTGTTGATCCAGTAGCCGCCTCATACGGTGTAAGTAATCCTTATTATGCTATATCACAACTTGCTCAGACTACTATGCGTTCTGAAATAGGTAAATTAAAGTTAGATAAAACCTTTGAAGAAAGAGAAAGCCTAAATCATGCGATTGTTACTTCTATAAATCTTGCTGCTATAAATTGGGGTATCCAATGTATGAGATATGAAATAAAGGATATACAACCTCCAAAATCAATTCTACAAGCTATGGAATTACAAGTAGCAGCAGAGCGTAAAAAAAGAGCTCAAATTCTAGATTCCGAAGGTCACAGACAATCTCAAATTAATATTTCCGAAGGTGAAAAAGCACAAGTTGTTTTGGGATCAGAAGCAGCTTACATCGATCAAGTAAATAGGGCAAAAGGTGAAGCAGAAGCTCTATTATTTGTGGCAGAAGCAACCGCTAAATCTATTGAAGTAGTAGCAACTTCAATAAAAAAAGATGGTGGGTCAGAAGCAGTCTCTCTTAAAGTTGCTCAGCAATATGTAGAATCATTTTCCTATTTCGCTAGAGAATCAAATACTGTAATTCTTCCAGCTAACCTAGGAGATCCAAGTGGTTTCATCACTCAAGCTATGACAATTTATGATAAATTAAAAAAGAATAAAAACTCTTAAACATAGCAGTTATAAAAAGGCACAGTCTCATGTTCAATACAATCACTTAACTAAACCTAACTTTGTTACATGACTTTAGGTAACAAGATACATGGAGGTCTCAAGAATATATAGCGACTAGGTATTTATTTGACTTATAGAATAAGAGAATCACAAAGGTTTTTGTATACTTGAAATATCAGGGTTACCTGCTTACTTGTCCTGATTATACTACTTATACATAGGTGTAGCAAGAGACTAACAGCCCATCTTTTGTGATGTCAATATGATCATATCTATTAATAACACAGGGATTAAGCCTCGTATTACCTAAATTTGGGATAAGAGTATAGTTTAGAAATGAATCAAAACCATAGTTTATTGAAGGTTTATTTTTCTTAAAGTAGTAAGATATAAATGTGGATAGTATATGGAAAAATGCATTGATAGGAAATCTATGCCTCGTATGCTCAAGATTCATTTTATTTTTCAAATAATCAAATATAGTTTCAATTATATCCCTTCATTACAACTTGCAATCTTTTAATTAAATAATTATAGTTGTCGCTAGATAATTTTCTGAAGATCAAATCTGTAATTGCTAAGTTCAAGATTGATTTCATTTGCAGATATAATAACGCCCCTAGTTCAAATTTATATTTAATATAAAAATAAAACACTATGAAAGCTATGTATAAATCTTTTACAAAATCATCTAATAAGACTGCAGACAATAATAAACAACATTTTCATCACGCGCAATTATCACCACAAGCTCAAGCTATAATTCTTCGTAATGATTATAGTTATTTTGAAAAACAGTTATATAAAAATCCGAAAAGTGAATTTATGAGTAAGTTGTATCGTACTGAAATTATACAACCATATTTAAAGGATTGGTTAATAAGTACTTTAGAGATTAAAATCCTTAGTGGTGATATACAAAAATGCAAAAAATATATGAATGTGTAAAATACCTTAAAACGGATATTATTAATGATCTACTGGAAATTTGTCCAGTTTTATCTTTAGCAGCAGATTCTAGAAAAATAGCAGTTTTAGAAAAAATAATTGAATGGGCTAACTCAGAAGACCCGTCTGGTAAATTACTAAATTGGGTTTTAAAACCAGAATATTATGAATTAGCCTTGAAAATCTCTTTAGAGCATGGATTTAAAACACAGAATTTTGATTTTGCAGAGTCTTTAACTAATCACATACTATTCAACTTAACTAGTAAATACTCACTGAAAGACAAATCGGGAAAGATAGATAAAATATTTAAAGAGATTGAAGCAGTATTTTGTAAACAAATTAGAGTTGTGTATATTACATTAAAAAAACAAACCAAGGAAAGTGATCAATATAATAATCTTGTAGATATAGACCACTCTTTATTCAACCCAAAGAAGAATGACATTGTTAAAATGATGAAAGCAGACCTATCTCAAGCTAAGGAATATTCTGTTACAGTCACTTCAGTTTCTCATAAGGAGGTTGAGCTTTCTAGTTAGGGCAGGTTTTTAAAACTGTGCCAGTTCAAATTCCTGAAGCGTACCTCTTAGGTGACGATTCAGATAGCGATTATTTATAGTTTCAGCCTCCAAGCAAATCTATTTTTTAATAAAAAATGGATTTGCTTGGAGGCCAAGTTGAGTAACAAAGAAATAATTGAACCGATAGTCTTATAGATTATTACCCACTTTTGCAATCTCAATAATTTTTCCTTACTTTAACTTGAAGATAACCTTGCAACTTCTATCAATACATTATGACCATTTAGATCAACATTCATTGTATATTCTGGCTTAAAATCTTCTACAATTTTACTGAGTGTTTGTTCAGCAATAAAAGCTCCGTAATTTATTAAAATTAATTTCAAATTTGATTCGGATTTTATGTTTAATTTAATACGATCGGACACTTCAAATCCAGCTTCCTTCCTTGCTTGCTGGACGAACCTCACTAGATCTCTAGCATTACCTTCTTCTTCCAGATCTTTATTAATAGCAAGATCCAACCAAACAATACCTTTATTATTAGAAAATGGCTTAGATCCATGTGCATTCTTAGGTAATAACACAAGAGAATATTCCTCTTTTAACAATTGTTCATCTCCAATGTGAAGCTCACTGTTAATATATTTCCATTCCCCATTTTTAGAAAGTTTAATTACATCTTTCATTTTCTGTGGCAATCTCTTCCCAAGAATTGGAAAATTAATAGATAGTTTTAAATCTGCATTATTTTTTAAATCATCACTATAGATAATTGACTTAACATTAATTTCATCTTTTATCAGATCCTCAAATTCTTTAAACCTCATATTATTATCGGTAATAATTTTTAACGAAGCAAGAGGCTGACGCACTCGAATATTTTCTTCACTACGGATAAATAAGGCAATACTACATATATCCAGCATCTGATCCATTATATCAACTAACTCAGAGTCAATATTTATAGCATCTAAATTGGGAAAACCCTCTAAATGAACAGAATGATCATTATCTTTACCAGTCAACCCAAGATATATATTCTCTGAAATTAGTGGTAATAATGAACTCATCGCTTTAGTCATAACTTCAAGACACGTATATAGAGTATTGTAAGCTGATAATTTATCTTCATCTTGTGCAGTCTTCCAGAATCGACTTCTACTTCTTCTAATATACCAATTATTTAGCACTCCAAAGAATGTAGATATATTTGCATATGCTTCAACTGTATCAAACTGATCCATTGCATGTTCTATTTTTTGCACAGCAGTTTTTAGTTTAGATAATATATACCGATCTAAAATATTTTTGCTTGAGATATTATGCTGAGCTTTAATGGAATCAAGATTAGCATATAAGCAGAAGAAATGGTACGCATTCCAAATTGGTTTAACAAATAAGCGCAAGGAATCAAAGACCATTTTTCCATCTTTGTCGATTAATAATTCTTGGCCTTTAACAACATTAGATGAAAGCATTGTAACCCTTAAAGCATCAGAGCCGTATTTATCAAATAATTCAATAGGATCTGCGTAATTATTAAGTCTTTTAGATAATTTTTGACCAGTAGAATCAAGTATTACCCCATGACACATACAATTTAAAAATGGTGGACGATCAAAAAGTGCTGTTGATAGAACCATTAATGTATAAAACCAACCTCGAGTCTGAGCGGAGTATTCAACAATAAAATCAGCCGGAAAATGATTTTCAAACCATTCTTTATTTTCAAAAGGGTAATGAGCTTGACCATAAGGCATCGAACCACTTTCAAACCAACAATCAAATACATCGTTTACTCTGATCATCATAGCCTTACCAGTTGGATCATCTGGGTTTGACCTTGTTAGCTCATCGATAAAAGGTTTGTGTAAATCATCAACTTTTACTCCAAAATCTTTTTCTAGTTCTGCGCAAGAGCCATAAACATCAATTCTTGGATATTTCGGATCATCTGAACGCCAGACAGGAATAGGAGTACCCCAAAAACGGTTTCTGCTTATTGACCAGTCCCTAGCATTTTCCAACCATTTTCCAAAAAGACCATCTTTAACATGACTTGGTATCCAGTTAATTTGTTGATTTAACTCAACCATTCTATCTTTAAATTCTGTAACTTTGACATACCAAGAAGGGACAGCTTTATAAATCAAAGGTGTATCTGTACGCCAACAGTGAGGGTAATTATGGATATATTGCTCAGTTTTAAGCCAATTGCCTTGTTGTTTTAATTTGATGATGATCGGATCATTCGCTTCAAACACTTGCATTCCAACAAAATCTGGTATTTCTGATGTAAATTTTCCAGCATTATCAACAGGGCAAACAAGTTCTATTCCTTCTTTTTGACAAATCACTTGATCGTCTTCACCAAAACCAGGAGCCATATGAACAATGCCTGTGCCACTTCCTTCAACGACAAAATCTCCCGTTAAAATTTTAAAACTATTTTTATGGCCTTTAAAATAATCAAATAGTGGGGTGTAATTCAGTTTGTTTAATTCTTTTCCTTTAATAGTTTTATAAACTGTCTTATCTTCTTCTATATTCAATTCTTTAGCATAATGCGTCAAAGCAAAAGAGGCTATAATATAACAAATATTACCACTTGGAACAAAAGCATAATCGAAATCAGCATTTACCGCTAATGCAAGATTTGATGGTAATGTCCAAGGAGTAGTGGTCCAAGCGAGCATTTTATACTCTACAAATCCATCTGGGGCATTTTTGGGTTTATCAGCTAGTGCAAAACTAACAGTAACTGCCCTATCAGCCCGCTCACGATACGAGTTATCTAATCTTGTTTCAAAGTTGGATAAAGGGGTTTCGCAAGCCCAAGAATATGGCATTACCCTCATTGATTCATAAATCAGACCTTTTTTATATAACTCCTTAAAAGCCCAAATAACAGATTCCATATAATTCTTATCCATAGTTTTGTAAGAATTATTAAAATCTACCCATCTGGCTTGGCGATTCACATATTTTTCCCAGTCATTTGAATATTTCATGACAGAAGATTTACAATGAGCATTGAATTTATCAATCCCAAATTCCGTAATTGCTATTCTTCCTGAGAATCCAAGTTCCTTTTCTGCTCCCATCTCAGCAGGAAGGCCATGACAATCCCAACCAAATCTTCTTTCTACTTTTTTCCCCTGAGTGGTTTGATAACGAGCAAAAACATCTTTGATAAAACCAGTTAAAAGATGTCCATAATGAGGTAACCCGTTAGCAAAAGGAGGCCCATCATAAAAAATAAATTCATTATTTTTATCATCAATTTTAGCCTCACGACTTTCGACTGATTTGTTAAAAATATTATTTTCTTGCCAATATTTCAGAACTTCTTCTTCTATTTTTGGGAATAAAACATTTGACTTAACATCTGGATAAAATTTATTATTGTTCATGATTTCTTTAATTTAGTGATTTCTAAAACGAGAAATTCTTATTCTTCAAAGGAAAAGGATTAGAATTAGTTTTGTCATACGTATTACGCCGGTCTTCTCTTTCAATTTGGATCATCTGTTTATTAGTCAAGCCATAATTTTTTTGCATATCAGGATCAGATTTAGCTATTTGAGAAAATGCTTTAACATCATTATCACTCAATGCAACACCATGGAGTTTTAAATTATTCTGATTTGTAGAATTTAAAATTATTTTGTGACTAGCGCTACTAGCAATTTTATTCATATCTTCACTATTTAAACTATACCTCCCCAAAACACTTGGAGCTATATCACTATGCTTTATTGTAGTAAATTCTTCGGTTATATTATCATTTAACAATGTTGATTCTTCAGACAACCCAGAACTCACTTTTTTTACACAACCACAAAGAAACAAAACTAAAAAAAGAGATGTAAAAAACAAACTATTCTTTCTTGTCATATCAGGACTCTTACTACTGGTATATCCTCAATAGAGGGAAGTTTGATTTTTGTTTTAATCTTTGCTATATTTATAATGTTTTCTAAGGAAGTTGCAATAAATTCTTTGGTTTTAATAAATTCTTTGGAGTCGTCAGAAAGATAAAACAAGCGAGCTGATGTATATACAGCAAGTAAAAGACCTCTTTTGCTGTAGTAATTAAAATCATCAGACTTATCGCCCGCATAACGCCAAATCAAATCACAAGTTCTTGCATATGATTTTGCTCCTAACAACAAATTACATGGTAATAAAAACAAAGCGTTTTGTTTAAGAGAAACTGATTTTGGCACAATATTTATTATTCTAACTTCAAGAGCTTTTGCAATTTTTTCTCTTATTTTTGATTTTAATTCTTCTTTTGCAAGTAATTCAAGCATTTTATGATCTTGCCATTCTTCAAAGCCATCTATTATTTTCGTATCCCCTTCAGGAAATAAAATATGGTGATAATTCTTTGAAAAAGCACATTTTTCTTCAGCTAATTTAAACAAAGACTTATTCCACTCAGCTTCTGTTAGTAGAGTGCTAAGCGCTTGGAAAAAATCTTCCCTTAACAATTTATGCTTTTTAGCTATATCAATCATATCATTATGTTGGCTTTTTAGTTGACAATTAAGATAACTATATAGATAATAGTAATTAATTTCAATCATAGTGTCCTTTAAGGGGGTAAATTTTAGTGGCTGTACAGGTTAGTGTTCACGGCGGAAATGGCGAAAAAGCAATCCGCGATCTAAAGAGAAAGATGCAAAGAGAATTAGTTTTCCGTTTAATGAAAATGTCTCGTTTTTATGAACCACCTTCAGTAAAGAGAGTTCGTAAAGAGCAAGAAACAGAAAGACGTATCAGAAAAAATAACAGAAGAAGAAGACTAGAGTCTTAGTCTTCTTTTATTTCAGGGTAAGCTACAGTTTAAATTAAGCAAGTATGATTTATGTGCTTGCTTAATTAGCTTTGTTTTTTGATTTAAATTCTATTTTAATCTGTTGAGCTCTAAACTAAAGTATTAGTTGCATTTAACACCTTCTTCATAGCAAGATCATTAGACAATTACACTTTACCCAAATTGAAAGTTTTGATATCTTAATCAGGTTTCTATTTTTTAAAACAACAGCATCTTAAAATTACTTAATGTTATTTAAAATATGAATAGTAATTTTAGCATCTCGAGCTAAATCCTGAATATTTTATATAGAAAATATACCATACGCAGTATTCAAGACACTAGCCCCTTTTGGAAATCTCAACAACTAATTTATTTCAAGATAGAACCAGTTTACAACTGATTAAATATTTCTACAAGATTTTTTTTTGTATTAGTCTTTAAGTCTAGAGCTGTTAGCAAGACTCTGATATCCTTGAAAAATTATCCATATTAAATACTAGTTTAGAGTTTAAATGATACAAAATAAACATATAATTAGGTTGTCATTTATTGGGTTGTTTCTAAATATCGTTGCAAATATTGTGCTATATAGATATTTCATGATAGAAGAAGTTGTAATTAAACAAATTGCAGATCAAAACACAAGAATTGCTGAGATTTATAAACACAAGATACGGGCTAATAACAAGAATGCTGTATTTAAACTAAAAAATCAAAAATTTGAATCATTGCTAAATAATCAAGAATTTATTAAATTTGCTCTAGATTCTTCTGAGTTTTTTAATGAGACTAACAATAATATTTCTTTATATGATAAGAATGGAAAAAAATTTATAGAAAGCAAGCCTAATAATTTTTTAGATATAAAATCTAATGTTAGTAACCACTTGTATAATAGATTTATTTTAAGTGTAGATAAATATTTTTTATCATCATACTTCTCAAACAATCCACTAATGGAAGCAATTAGAGGAAAAGCTAGGCACTCACTTGTTTCACGAGCTGTAATTATAGATAGGCATCATAAGCAATATGAAGCATCATTTATAATAAGCTATATCCCTATTATTTTTTCTGAAAATGGTGAATATAGCGTTGATGGAGTTATTAAAATCACAACCGATGTTACTGATCAATGGGACAATATAACTTACCTTGAAAAAAGGATATTCTTATCCTTTGCTGTAGTATTTTTTGTTTTTTTCATCATCATTATGTATAATACAAACTATGCTCAGAGGATTATTAACAAACAGTTTGAGACCAATCGAGAGTTAGAGGAAGCAAAAATTAAAGCAGAAAATGAAAGCTCTGCTAAAACTCAGTTTCTAGCAAATGTAAGCCACGAACTACGCACGCCTCTCAATGCAATTATTGGGTTTTCAGAAATGATTCTGTCAGAAACGTATGGTAAGTTAGAGAATGCACAATATAAAGATTATATTAACGATATTAACAATTCTGGAAAACACCTATTAAGTGTAATAAATGATATTCTAGATTTTTCAAAAGCTTCTGTTGACAGGTTAAAAGTTGAAGCTATGGATCTTGATTTAAACAAAGTAGCTGCTTCTAGCATGCGGTTTGTAAAACCAAGAGCTGATGAGGTTAATGTCCGATTAATTCAAGATTTTCCACCAGAACATATTGTAATTAAAGCAGATGCTAAAAGACTAAAACAAACTTTCTTAAATCTTCTATCAAATTCAGTCAAATTTACTCCTTCAGATGGTTCAGTTACTCTGTCTATTAAAAAAGATGTATTTAAAAAATTAGTTTATATTTCTGTAACAGATACTGGAGTTGGGATGAGTGATGAAGATATTCCAAAAGCACTTTCTTCTTTTGGACAAATAGATAGTAAATTGAGTCGAAAATATGAAGGGACAGGTCTTGGTTTACCTTTGACCACAAAGCTTGTCGAATTAATGAATGGTACGTTTGATATCAAAAGCACTGTTGGTCAGGGAACCACTATAACTATCACATTTCAGTATAGTGAAATAGTATCTTAGAATTTATTATCCCTCACCTTATCCTTGTTCAATTATAATTTTTTAATTGTAATTTAAGGAGGGCGAAATCAATCTCATAGAGCCACTTACTTGTAATAATATTTTTTAGTATTTGATAAAATATTACTTTCATTCATATATTGTCAATAGCTCAGATTATTTTGACTAAATTATATTGTGGATCATAAGCGTTGCCGTAAGTTTTGTCGAGCTTTGCTATTTGTTCAGGGTGTTTTAAACCAGAATAAATAGAATTCAAAATTGCACATATAACCTTATGTGGATCTGCATCAGCTGAGGCTAGACGATGCTCAAGACGTCTTGGTAACAGATCTGGTATTCTAATAAGAGTAGTACGATTATTTCCTCCATATGAAATATGAGTTGGAGCCATAAATCTGTGATCTAATCTGCTATAATCTTCTTTTTTCTGCAAAAGATCATGAATAGTTTGCGGTAGATAATGGCATAAAATCTTTGCATATTTTTCTACGTCATGATCTTCAAGAAAGTTAAAATGAATATGCATACTATTACCATAGTCATTTGGAAAAGGTTTTGGTTGAAAATTAGCTATAAGATCTAACTTAGCTATTTCTTCATGAATTTTATTTCGCATCTTGTAAATTATCTCTGGATAATATGCTATACAAACTGAGGGGAGAATTTCAATTTCATATTGATTGCAACCTTTTTCTTTTTTTATTTTCTGCCCTATGGATTGTTCTAGCTTGAGTAATTGTAAATTATCTTGGATATTTATAAGATAAAATTCTAACTCAGCTCCTAAACACGCAGTTAAATTAAAATCTTTTTTAAAGCTATTTTCAATCTCTTTTAAGATATTGTGTTTTGCCACTCTATCTGTTAACTTATTTTCAAACATAATCTTAAGGATAATTGATGTTAGATGAATTGATTAAAAACAAAGTTTATTATAAAATTTTTGATAGAAGCAATTATAACTTAACTCATAATTATAATATACATAATTTTGCAGATCAGCTAATGGTAGATCAGGCAAAAAACAATATAGACAGGGTAATTCAGAGTTTTGATGCAAAGAATATGTTGTTATTAAAGCAAGTTCATGGAAATAACGTCGTTTATACAGATGGGCTAAACGATGATTTTAACATTTGGCCAGAAGCTGATGCTTCAGTAACAAAAAAAATAGATACTATTTTAGCTATTCGCACTGCAGATTGTGTTCCTGTATTACTTGCAAGTGAGGATGGCGCTATAATTGGGGTGGCTCATTCTGGTTGGCGCGGTGCTAAATTAGATATAATAGAAAAAGTAGCTAATACTATGAAGCAAAAAGGTGCCAGTGATATAGTAGCTGTTATTGCCCCATCTATTACTCAAAAATCTTACGAAGTATCAAAAGATTTTTATGAAGATTTTATTCAAGAGTCATCCATCTATCAGAATCTTTTTTTACCATCAATAAAACCAAATTTTTATATGTTTGATCTTCAATCTTTTGTAAAAATCAAACTTGCAAAGGAAAATATTAAAATTATAAAACATATTACTGATGATACTTACACAATGGCAGATAAATACCCTAGTTACCGTCGTTCTACGCATACAGGTGAAATCTATAATCAAACAATATTATCCTCTATAATAATAAAATAATGAGATTTTTTTATGTATAAGTTGTTTTCACCAAATTTATTTTTTAAAATCAGCAAATTTCTTATTCCATTTTCTGGAATTTTATTCTTAATTTTAACACCTATAGGTTTGTATTTTTCTTTGCACGCCTCTCCTGAAGATTATCAACAAGGATTCATGGTAAGAATAATGTATATACATGTACCGTCTGCTTGGATGAGTTTAGGAATTTATAGCTTCATGGCTATTTGTAGTTTTTCTTGCTTGGTTTGGAAAACTAAAATTTCATATATCTTATCAGTTAGTGCTGCGCCAATTGGAGCAGCATTTGCTTTAATTACACTAGTTACAGGATTAATTTGGGGCAAACCGATTTGGGGGACATGGTGGGTCTGGGATGCTCGCCTTACATCAATGCTTGTTTTATTTTTTATTTATATTAGTTATATAGCAATAGTAAATAGTGGTTCTAGTTTACTTAGAGCCGAAAAACCAGCTTCTGTTATGGCAATAATAGGCTTTATCAATATACCTATAGTGAAATTTTCTGTTGATATATGGTATAGTTTGCATCAACCAGCAAGTATTTTTAAACTCAGTGGTCCATCAATTCACTCTTCTATGCTTTTACCTCTGTTTATTATGTTTAGTTCTTTTATAATGTATTTTATTTTTGTTCTATTGCTAAGAGCAAAAATAATTATTTATAAAATAAAAAATAATGGTTAGTTTAGATGACCTATGTAGTAACAGATGAATGTGTAAAATGTAAATATACAGACTGTGTTGAAGTATGCCCTGTAGATTGTTTTTATGAGGGTGAGTTAATGCTTGTAATCAACCCTGATGAATGTATCGATTGTGGTGTTTGTGTACCAGAATGTCCTGTAGATGCTATCAAAGAAGAATCTCCTGATTTAATAAAATGGATAGAAATCAATAAAAAATTATCAGAAAAATGGCCTAATATTACTATCAAAAAAGCACCTTTAACCAATGCTGAAAAAAATAAATTCGAAAAAAATAAATTCGAAAAATATATTAAGAAAGAATAGATTAGCTTTGTTGGATAAATTAGATTTTAAACATTTTGTTGAGCTGTTAACACTTGATAGTCATTTGATTTTTTGTATTATGCTCATCCATTGATAGAAATTTACTATCAAAAGAATTTTTGAATCCAAAGAAAATATTTTCTGCAGATTCCTCTGTCATATTGATTCTTATTCTTCCATACATGATATCCTTTAGGTTGTTGATATGTAACGTTGCCCTGGCACTCAAATTTTTACCTTTTTGCAACGGCGAATATCAGCTAAATTTTTTTTGCTCGTGTAATTTAATATAGCTAAATCACTATAAAATAGTTATATCATATATTTTTGAAATAAGGTAGAAAATATTTTAATATATGCCCAACCCTTTCGATCATAGTTCCCAGATCTGGATTTTTATAAAACCCAGAATTGTCCATAACAATAACTGAATTCTTTAGCAGTTTAGCTATCAAATCTTATCCAAAAACAGTAGTATTAATGTTGCATTCAAAAGCCTTACCATCAATAGATTCTTTTCCATTAAAGCTCCTATTACACTTGTCCTTTTGCTTGAATACCAACCATGCACATCATAACATTTCTTTCCTTGTTCTGAAATTAGACATAAGTTCTTGGCATATTATCCACAAAACCATTTTCATTTATTGGGATAATAATTCTACCTTTTGATTTGTAGCATGCTATTTTATTCTGAAATTCCAAACTCCCTTCTTA
The DNA here is from genome assembly GCA_045106635.1 of Rickettsiaceae bacterium. GTDB lineage: Bacteria > Pseudomonadota > Alphaproteobacteria > Rickettsiales > Rickettsiaceae > Megaera. The sequence continues at coordinate 18,422 of JBGCEX010000011.1, forward strand.
CTTTCTTGCAGAAACTCTTGATTTATCTTTATTTAAGGATGCAAGGCAATTAGCTGCTTTTGTTGGATTAACACCAAAACATCATTCTGCTGCCACATCAATAAACAAGAAAAGTCGTATTTCTAAAATTGGCTCGAAGATTTTACGTAAAGCTCTATATTTTCCTGCTATTGTTGCTAAAAATCATAATGAAATAGTCAAAACATTTTCTGCTAAAATGCAAAAAGAAAGAACACCAACCAAAGTTATTATTATTGCTATCATGCGTAAATTATTACATATCATCTTTGGCATTATCAAACATAATAGTCAATTTAATCCTAATTTATATCTTGACGCTTAAAGGCAGTATCAAGTTAAAATTGAGCTAGGCAAGCTAGTGTAGAAAAAAAGCATAAAATATATAAATAAAGCTAGCAAAGATTAGACAACCTCAGATAAGTAATTTCATGCATCTTTATCAACCTACCTAAACATCATAATGATAAGAAATATAATACTAATTCATGAAGAATTATAAAACACCCCACTGCAAGACTCTGTAAAAAACTAATATTAGCCTTTGCTACTTTAAGACTAAAAATATTTTAAACAGTTTTTTAAAACATTTCACCATAATATGATATAAAAACTCTACTAACACCAGTTTTTTTTCTGCTTTAGACCAAGTAACAAGCTCTTCTAAAGCTCTTTCAGGAGTTGTGAACTTTCCTGTTACCTTGCTAATATATGTAGGGTAAAGGATTAACGTACCTGCTATTAACTCGTTCAATGATAGCATACGACCGTGATGACGATTAGAAATATATACATCTTTTGTAAGCCCCCACCCAGAATAAAAAGGATGACCATAACATACTACAATTTTATTCCGTAACAAAGCTTCAAAACCTGCTAATGATGTTAATACATGTACCTCATCCACCAAAGGAAAAAGCTGCTCTATATTAACATCAAAAATTACTTCATTGCAGAATTGTAATATATTCTTTTCATTGGTAATATTATTTCTTAATCCAGCTTGGACATCAGGATGAATTTTATAGATGATATAATCTTTTGGATTAGCTTCTCGTACTGCTTGCAATAGACTAAGATTATTCTTGATAACATTACTACCGTAAATAATGGATGCATCAGATTCCACCTGACCTGGTACTAGAATAACTTTTTTTGCTTTATTAGGTCTTATCCAGTTTAGGTTACCTATATTATATTTTGTTAGTTTATATCGGAGTATCTGTTCCCTAAGAAAATTAGCTCTTTCTAGTAATTTCATATCGAATATAGTATTTTGTAGGATATATTCAAGCCTAGATTCTGTAGTAGTATCAAAATAAATCCCTAGATTATCAATAACTAGTGAAATTGGTTCAATCAACGCAGCTCCTAATCCCACTGAGCGCAAGAAACCATCTTCTAATCTTATTAAAGAAGTATTAGGATTTAACTTTTCATTTAATTGTTTTCTTCCCCAAACAATTATAGTATTATTTGCTGGAACATTCTTCACTGATTTAACAAATTTTATTTCACTACCTTGAAAAAATTTATTGATAATAGGTTTTTTCCAGTAAGAAAAATTGTAAGCATATAATTTTTTAGGAAAGCATTGACGTATAAACCTTTGTAAGGCAACATGCTCTATTATTGTTTCTACTTCACAACGTTTTCCTGTTTCTGGATTAACATATCGAGGGTAGCCAATCAAAGCAGCATAAACTAGCTGTTTAAGAGAAACCTTTATTCTACGTTGCGGAGCAGCTACATAATCAATAGTTAATCCCCACCCAGCATAAAATGGCATTCCAAAGGTATATACTTTTTTTCCCCATATTAATGCTTCAAAACCCATTTGTGAAGTAACTGTATATACTTTATCAGCTCTTTTCAATAAGAAAGCAGGGTGAATATCTTTACCTAGAACCTCTACTCTTTTTAATCTAGAAAGTACTTTTACATCAAAATGACCCTTTTTACGTCCAGCAAACACTTCTGGATGCACTTTAACTAATATTATATGGTGAGGGTTATCGTTAATGGCTGCAGACAACATTTTGTTAAAACTATTAGCATTTGCGATACCACAACTTATGGAAGCATCGCCTAATGTCTGATCCACAACAAGTACAAATTGGTTTGGTAATTCTAAATTATCATCGCATTGGTGATTGTATTTTGATACTTTACTTTTTTGCCATAAATCTATTAATGAAGAAACTCGTTCATTTTGCCTGCTAGACAAAGATTGAGAAATCATTAATTCTAGACGCGAAGGAGAATTTGCATCTATATACAATCCTATATCATCTACAATTATCGATAAAGGATAATCGATATATCCAAGTTCTACTGATCTTAAAAACCCATCTTCCAAGCTAATATAGCTTAAGTTCTTTATTCTAGCATAGTATTTAGCAAGCTTTGTTAAATAGCCAATTTGTCCCCAGCCAGCTACTTTTTCAATCTTTTGTGAATTAAAAGAAGTAATTTTAATTGGTGTACAAGAATCTTCTAAGAATTCATCTAAATAAGGAATTTTTAAAATCTTTCCTGATAACACCCCAATCATTTGTTAAACACAATCAACTTACCCTAATGAAACACAAACAATTATAAGATATACAATACTTTTAGTAAAGACAAAACATAGTAAATTAGATTACTCACAAACATATCATGTACGAAAAAGCAACTATTTAGAAAAAAACATATCTATTTACATTCAAAAATTGTTTTTGCAGTAAGTTTCTACAAAACAACAAAGAAATTATAAAAAACTAAGCAATAATCAAGCTATACATTTAAAACTTACGATCAGTTTATTGATTAGATTTAACTATTTTATATATTTCAACCCTTCAGACAGATCTTTGATTCAAAATGGTACAACAATTTGGTTTCCTTCAGCATTCATAATAAGTAATAGTGTTTTTATCTGTGCTCAAGATAGTTTTCAGATCTTCTTCCAAAATTTCACTTACTGCCTGACAACCAGATTGATTGCATAAAATAAATCTACCAGGGACTATTAATTTTTTAGAATTAATAACAGAAGTGCCAGAATCCAACCTAATTCCAACTGGCAAGGTAACAATATCTTAATTCTTTTTTAGCCCTCATATATCCAATTTGATACATAGCTGAAATTTGATTTGTATCATCTTGTCCAATGTTAACTTGTTGCGATAAAAAACAAATAGAAGATACTTTCTCATTAGTATATTCTTTTGCGCAACTAACATTCCAATCATCAAAATTTTTGCCATTCTCTTTAGAGGATTGAACATAAGTAGATTTTGTAAACAAAAATACAGAAACAATAACTGATATCCTTAGGAAAAAGAAAACTAGTTTTTTATACTACTGTGCATAAATCAATATCTACAAAATTAAATGTACATATAACGCATGGTGGGCGATGAGAGACTCGAACTCCCGACCGTCTCGGTGTAAACGAGATGCTCTACCAGCTGAGCTAATCGCCCCTAGAAAGCAATATGAACTAGTTTTACAAATTAATCAACTAGTTTTTTATACATTATATGGGAAATTTACTATACATCAGTCACCCAAACTATAGACAAGCTAACACCGTCACTAAGGAATTATTAGACTTACTTTACATGAATAATTTTTTTTATCAATAAGGCCTCTACTGCAAATATCAACCTTTTTTATCTAATTCATTAATCTCAGTTCCGTAAAAAGAACCGAGAATTTGACATTTATGAATTAAAGAATTCTTAAACCTACTAAATAACTTCTTAGATACTGGTTGTGGGTTTTTCCAAAATGAATCCAGACAACCTTGATGAGTCAAACTTCTTCGGTCATATACAGCTTTCCCCATAACCTTTATTGGAATACCATGATGTAATATTTGAAAACCAATTGTACTATTTATAACTACCGCACCACAGCTATTTTTAATAAGTTTAACATTGTTAACCTCATGTATATATAATACTCTATCTTTAATACCATAAAATATTGCACACTTGGCAATAAAACTACCATACTGATTGTATCCACGATCCATAGGATGGTGTTTAAAAACCAACATTGTATTTTCTTTTGTGTTAGCAAAGCTTTTTATTACTTCTTCTATAAAAATTTGAATACTTTTATAGTGGCTATTATTAAGCACTGCATAGTCATCTGCAACCTGTAAAGCAACGAAAAAATACCTTTTTGTATAATATCTAAACAGATTGTATGTTCTTAATCTATCTATTAAAAAGTATAAAATCTTGCGAACAAAAGACTTCAACCAATAGCACCCTTGAGCTAATCCAAATTTTTTATGATGTGTATAATGGGGATAAAAAAAATGACTAAACAAACCCATGGTAAAATACAAGAACCCAAAAACAACCATTCGCTCAAAACTATATGAAGATTTTTTTGCAAATAAATCTTCAGTATCTTTGTTTCCATCAAGGGTTTCACTCTTTAGACTTGTTGTAAACAAAGAAGAGACTGAGTTTTTCTTTTCTAAAGTAACATAATGCGGCCTTATATACCCCTCTTCAAAACACCAAATATCTATTTTCATTTTCCTAGCTATAGAAATAGCTTCTACATGTATTTCTCTATAACAACCAAAAAGAAAAATCGCATCAGTAGAGGTATTAATAAATATATTTTTTAGATAATTTTGAAGTTCTTCTATTTCCCCTCTAAAACGACAAGCCTCTGTACAATAAAACAAATCATCGCCAAGATTGAAATTGATTTTCAAAACTTTTGCATTTCTCTTTTTTAAATATTCAGAAAATCTCTTAAAAAATGACCCCACAGGCCCTTGTAAAAGGGTTACAGATTTATACTTTGGAATTTGACTTAACTGCATCTCTTCTCGTTAAATTATTTGCTTTTACAATCCCAGTACAATCTTTGAAGAAACAGCAATTTGATAAATTATTTGTGTAATAGTCTTCACTACTTCAAGATTTCTAGAATCAATTTTTGGTAAAACTAGAATTTCATCCCCTGGTTTTATATTAGAGCCTACTGAAAAAGAATCAAGAATAGCTCCTGAACGTCTTATAATGAGAACTTTATTTTTATCTGCATTAGGAGAGTATCCACCAACTTTTTTTATATAATCCTTTGCTCTGTTTCTACGTTTATAAACTAGTGCTGTAGGAAAATTTACTTCCCCTTGAACAAGTATTAAATTATTCTTTTTAGGAATAAGAATAACATCACCATCTTCAAGAACTATATCTTGAGAATTATTATTTTCTTCTAATACAATTTGTCCCCTTGGTTCAATTTGTTTAGCTTGTTCAACAAATTTAGAGATAAGCTCAGCTTCTTTACTACGAATATTAACAGCTTCTCCTGTAGAAGAAGCACTTGTATAAGCTAAAGCTTCCAATTTTGCCAAATTAGTTTGTATAGCTTCTTTTTGTCTTATAGCAATTGATTTTCTAAAAATTTGGATAGCATCCATCTGTTCCATAAGATTAGGCTCTATCTGAGACATAACATCTGATAGTAAAGAACCATAAGGTAAAGCAAAAGATCTATTCTCTGCATTAGGTTGTTCAACTCTAACAAGTATAGATTCCGATCCTTTTTCAGAAGTTACTGTAATCTCATCACCAGCTTCTAGCATAACTTTTGAAGCTTCATTCAAATTATAATGAAAAGCTTGCCTTAATTTTCCTTTTTTCCTCGCTACTGTAAAATTAGTTGCTGCAGGTTTAGGTTGAGATAATTTTATTATTGAAGCAGCGGTTATTTTCCCCTTAAATTCAAATTCCGATTCATTTGCTACTATTCCAGTAACAAACACTACATTTTTTCGCACTCCAACAAATATTACATCTCCATCAACAAGCTGAATAAGTTTTATATGCCCCGCTGATAAAAAGTCATAGAGGTTAAATCTTGCATGTACAATATTATTACGTAAAACAGTAATATCAATAAAACTTCCACGTTTAAGGTCAATTCCATTTGCTTTATCTAGATATGATAAAATAGAATCCGAAGATAAACCGGAGTAAAGACCTGGGTTATATATAGCCCCTGTAACAAAAACTTTCACTGGTTGTGCCGTATCTAAATTGGCATAGGTAAAAACATTATTCTCAAAAACTTTTTTTGTTGCTGCTTCTATTGATTTATTTAGATTTCCACTAGTGATTCCTAGTACCCTTATAGGACCGATATTTGGCAAAAATATATTACCTTGTGCATCAACAACATATTTGTCTTCATGATTAAAAGCTCCCCAAATTCTTATAATTATGCTATCACCTACGGAAATTATATAATTAGGATTGAATCCTGAAAAAGAAGCTTGAGCATATTTACCAGTAAATAAATTTGCTCCAAAAATTTTAGATTTATTGGGTAATTTTCTATTAGAGCTAGGTAAATGCTTTTCATCACTATCAACTTTATGCTCTCTGCTCCCTTCTTCTATTAAGGATTGTTTAGTTGTATTATCTGCGTTTGTTGAAAAACTCAACAACAAACTTATAACCAAATATAATATGCAAATAACTACATTACTCTTTTTCATATGTGTTCCTTAATAGAAGTCAAGATTAATCTTACAGAGCCATAAACCGCTCCAATAACTATAGCAAATAATATAATATTGTATAGCCGTTTAGGTAAAATAGATTTTTCTGGTAAAATAGCTTCAGAAACAACAACCAAGGATTTAAATTTTTTGAATGAATCTAGTCGATTTTTTTCAAGTGATGCAATTGTGGCCTCATAAATTTGTTCTGCAATTTTGGCTTCTATCTCTAAGTCCTGAAATTCCAAGGAGATAGAATTAAGAGCTTGCTTATCTCCTCCAACTATAACCTTACTTTCTTTATTAATTTGTCCTTTTAAAGCCAAAATTTTTGATTGCGTTGAGATTACTTGAGGAGAATTCTCACTTAAATAAGATTTTAAGGTTCTTAATTCTGTTTCATGAGAAGCTAAATCCCCTATTAACCTAGCAATTAATTTAGCACCAGACTCTACTTGCGTTGAAGGATTAATTATATTATTTTCAACTTGAAAACTTATAATAGCTTTTTTAGCCTCATTCATACGTTTTGCCGCTTGTTTTATTTGATCTTCAAAAAATAACGCCTCGTTCTTGGCAATTTTGTGTGATATTTCATTTAAGAACCATTCACTTCTTTCTAAAATCGCATCATTAATTTTCTTTGCATCTTGAGATCTAAAACCTTGTGTAGCGATCAGTAAAACCCCCTTATTTTCTTCTAACACCAATAAAACTTTAGATTTATAATAACTAAGAGCGTCTTCTTTTGCTACTCCCTTAAAAAGCCGATAAAAAGGATCCCAAACATCCCTCCTATAAAGACTATAAAGATCAATAGTCCGATTTAAATACTCAAGCATATCATAAGAGTAGATATATTCTTTTAAAAAAAATATATCTTCCCTAGTTGAAGGATTAAGGTCACCAATTATAAATCCTAGAGCAGATATATCTCCCCTACCTGACGAAACACTCTTAACAGCTACCTTAGATTCAGCAACCCATCGATTCGGAGATATCATGATCATATAAAACGCAAATACCACTATAGGCATGATCACAAACCAACACAAACCTTTTTTTTTATAATAAATGGTTTTTACAAATTTCTTTAACTTCTTCCAAGCACTGGTCTGAAAAACATACTTTAAAACAGCTTTATTTAACCATCTCTTTAACTTCTTCCAGCTCCTCTTTTTTATGAGCTTATTCTCCCAACTATCGGCCTGAAAAACATGCTTTAAAACAGTTCTAAACTGAGTTATACCGCTTAATAGCTTCATCAAGATTTTCATAAAATTGACATATCCCATTTTCTAAATAAATCGCAACATCACACCATTGTTTGATAGTACTTACACTATGAGAAACCATAATAATATTTGATTTCTTTCTTTTTTCTTCAAACACTTGAGAAGATTTTTTCTTAAATGAAGGATCTCCTACAGATATAGCTTCATCAATAAGATATACATCAAAATCAAATGCCATAGATAAACCAAACCCCAGTCTAGATTTCATTCCACTAGAGTATGTCTTTACTGGCATATCAAAATAATCTCCCAGTTCAGCAAAATCATTAACAAAAACTGCTTTTTTCTTAGCATAATGTAAACTATAACCATGTATTCTGCAAACAAATAATACATTTTCTCGACCTGTCATAGAACCTTGAAAACCGGATTGCAAGCCTACTGGCCATGATACGTTACACTGAGTTATTATCTTCCCAGAATCTGGCATCGTAGAACCAGAAATAAGCGAAAGAAGAGTTGATTTTCCAGCTCCATTTTTACCTAATATTGCTAAATTTAATTTAGGTATGGTTAAACTTAGATCACGGAATATATATCGTCGCTCACCACTCTTAAGTAAAAAGCTTTTGGTAATTTTTTCAAGTATAAACATTTTATTGAAGCAACTTCTTTTTAGTTAAATAAAAACTTAATAACCCTAAAAAAACGATAATAATTGTTGATATAAGAATATATAACAAACTCCCTATAGTCCCTTTAAAAGCAGGAAAAACCGCTTCCCTACTTAACTCCATTACATGTACTATTGGATTCCAAGACAATAAATAATGGTATTTTTCTGGAATAAGTTTTATAGGAAAAATTACCCCTGAAGTAAAATACAAAACCCGCAACACTACTCCTACTATTTTACGAATATCTCGATATAAATCTGATATAAACATAATCAGCAAACTTAAGCCACACCCTATTAAAAAAATACAAATATAACAAATTATAAATTCTAAAGGCTTAAAAAAAATAAATTCACGCCCCAGGTAAATCAGAGTTAAAATTGAAATCACATAAACTATTGAGAAAATAAAAAGTTCTAAAAATACTTTAGATATGAAGACATCAAAAGGTTTAACTTGACGAAAAATAAAAAGGCTTTTATCAGACTTAATAGCGGTTATTCCATGGTTTAAGACATTTTTAAACATTAGCCAAGTTAAAATGCCAGTAGTTACATAAACTGTATAATCTACATTTGGCATAACCCTTCCAATTACATAACCGAAGAATACCACAAAAAATGCCACTTGAATAACAGGATCTAAAAAAATCCAAAATATCCCTAGTTTATAATCACCAAAACGCGTTTTAAGCTCTTTCAAAAAAATAGCATAAATAACTCTTCTAACTATTACTATTGGCGGAGGGTTTTTAGTTATTTTCATAAAAAACCAGCCTATCTAACTTAGCGTAAGCAAAGCTATAATTTCCATACGAAAATATTACACTAGGGTTTAAGTAAAACTTTTTCATCTTCATTTCCTTTTACATAATACACCTAACCATTTGTATTATGTTAATACAAATAGACCATATCAAACAACTACGACACGCTCAAGAAAAATTTTAAAAATAATAAATTTAGATAAAGACTTAGAAATTTTTTACACAGCAATTTCAAAGAGACACAAAACAAAACTTATGACTTTAGCTTTGAAAAAATATAAACAAATAAAGAGTTAAAGGTAGTGACAGCTTATTATCTGACCTAACTACTATATGACCAACTAAATAAATAGCTATCAAAATAGCAATTATTTTGTCTTTAAGGAGGTAATCCAGCCGCAGGTTCCCCTACGGCTACCTTGTTACGACTTCACCCCAGTCGCTAATTTTACCGTGGTTGGCTGCCTCTTGCGTTAGCTCACCAGCTTCAGGTAAAACCAACTCCCATGGCGTGACGGGCAGTGTGTACAAGGCCCGAGAACGTATTCACCGCGGCATGCTGATTCGCGATTACTAGTGATTCCGACTTCATGCTCTCGAGTTGCAGAGAGCAATCCGAACTGAGATACTTTTTAGGGATTTGCTCCACGTCGCCGTCTTGCTTCCCTCTGTAAGTACCATTGTAGCACGCGTGTAGCCCAACCCATAAGGGCCATGATGACTTGACATCATCCCCACCTTCCTCCGGTTTATCACCGGCAGTTTCCTTATAGTCCCCGGCCGAACCGCTGGCAAATAAGGATGAGGGTTGCGCTCGTTGCGGGACTTAACCCAACATCTCACGACACGAGCTGACGACAGCCATGCAACACCTGTGTGTGATCCAGCCGAACTGACGGTTACATCTCTGTAACCTACGATCACCATGTCAAGGGTTGGTAAGGTTTTTCGCGTAGCATCGAATTAAACCGCATGCTCCACCACTTGTGCGAGCCCCCGTCAATTCCTTTGAGTTTTAATCTTGCGATCGTACTCCCCAGGCGGAGTGCTTAATGCGTTAGCT
>JBGCEX010000012.1:0-33077 GCA_045106635.1 Rickettsiaceae bacterium
CTTAAGGGACATCATGTTGCAGCTGGTGTAAGATTTGATATCTAATTTAGTTTTGTTAGCATAATAACTTATGTAAGAAAACTTTTTAAGAGAGTAGAGCCATTTTAGAGAAATCTGAGTGGCTCTTTTTATTTTTTTAGGATAAGTAGTGTTACAATAATTTCTAGAATGTCATCATGCCATTAGCGCGAATAGATATAATCCATGCAATGATTAAAAAATGGTCATTTTACCATGGTTTCTTAAGTTTTTATAAAACTCTTTACATTTCTTGAATTTGCCACAACTTTTTATATAGACTTTTATGACTAAGAAGTAATTCGTCATGATCACCTTCTTCAATAATTTTACCCTTATCCATAACAATTACTCTATCCATATGTTTTAGGGTAGAAAGTCTGTGTGCAATAGCAATAACGGTTTTACCTTGGCTTTCTATTAGAGAATTAATACTATCTTGAATGAGCTTCTCAGTATGGCTATCCAAAGCTGATGTAGCCTCATCAAGTATCAGTATTGGTGCGTCTTTTAAGATAGCTCTAGCAATAGAGACCCGTTGTCTTTGTCCACCTGAAAGCTTAACACCTCTTTCGCCGACGTAAGTTTGGTATTGCTCTGGTAAGCTAAGAATAAAGTCATGAATATGGGCTGCTTTACTTGCCTCAATTACCTCCTCGTCACTAGCACTCATTCTGCCATAACGAATATTTTCTAAAAGTGATCTATGAAATAAGATTGTATCTTGAGGAATAACAGCAATATGCTCCCTAAGTGAGTCTTGTATTACATCGTCAATATTTTGTCCGTCAATGAGTATCTGACCTTGAGTAGCTTTGAAATATCTGAGCAAGAGATTCACTAAAGAAGATTTTCCAGCACCTGAATAGCCAATTAAACCAATTTTCTCACCAGCTTTTATAGTTAAATTAAGATTGTTAAACACTTCATTTTTTTCTTCATAACCAAAACTAATATCTTTAAACTCTATAGTTGGTTTTTTAATTGTTAAAATCTTAGCATTGTGTTTATCAATATTTGTTTGTGGTGTATACAAAAGTGAAATAGAGCTACGTAAATCACCAATAATGCGTGCAAAATCTAACATAGATAGTGTTATTGCCCAAGTTTCATCTATGATCACTACAGTAATAGCAAACACAAAAGTAAAATCACCAATAGTTACTAGACCATTTTTTCTTAAATAAACCATGTAGAAAAGAAAGAATGTTGTCATTATAAGAAAAAAAATACCACTAATTACATTGCTTACAAAGTTATGTTTGTAAAGTGCTAGTTGCTTTGGGATAAATTCCCGTGATATTTGATTATCTAATTTTTGTAATTCTATTCTTCTTGCTGAAAATGACATAACAGCAATAATATTACTGATTTTATCAGAAATCTGGCCAATTAAATTATGTCTAATATTTGTTTCAGCAAAAGAAACTTGGTTCAATTTAATTGATAGTTTGTACATGATTGGAAAATACAAAATACTCCAGCCACAAAGAAATAAGCTAAGATTTGCATTAATGGTTGCTAGTATAACAAAGCTAATAATAATTTTTAAAACTCTTTGGGATAAACCATGATGCATTTCAGCCCAAAAATGATCATAACCATCTAAAATACCTTTGATTTTACTACTTATTGCACCAGTAAAATTATCTTGGAAAAAATTATAGGAATGATGTTGAACATAATCATAAGATTTTAATAATAAAGATTTTCTTACTTGAGGTTCTGCAATCCATTCCAAAACATTACTAACTCTCCAGGAAGCTTCCATTATCACCTGCGAAAGAATAAAAAGAGCAATTGGAAAAATAACGTCATTATAATTTGTAATGTCCTCAGTTGACATTATATCAACAAATAACTTTATGGAATAATGATAACAAAATGGAAAAATAGCCCCTATAACAGGAGCTGTAAGCATTCCTACATAATACCATTTATAAGGTTTTATATGTTGCCATAAAAAGAGAAAAATGGATGTATTGTACATATTATATTAACCTAGTATATCATTTTACACCCAATTTTAATCCAATTATACCTACTAAAATCAGACCTACAAAGATAATGCTAGTGGTAGAAAGAGGGTCTTTAAGTATTAATAAACCATATGCAAACACACCCACTATGCCAATACCAGTCCATACTGCATATGCTATACTCAGGGGAATGGTTCTTCTAGTAGCAAGCCACAGGAAAACCATACTGAAGATCATCGAAATTATTACTAAAATTAAAGGTAGTGTGATTTTAAACCCATCACAATATTTTATGCATACCGCCCAGCATATCTCAAATATTCCGGCAATTAACAAGTATAACCAAGCCATTTTATATCAATTTATAACATTATTTTCTTAGAAAATAATTCATATTTATAATATATGCAAACCTTAATAAAGATCTTTTGTTTGAGAAGCTAAATTGTTTAACTTTTTTTCTAATAATAACCTATCATATTCGTCATTACCGCTGAGTTCCAATGGTTCTCCTATCACAACTATTATTTTGCTAAAAGGTTTTGGTAACATCATTTTATCCCAACTTTTTACCTCAAAATATCTTGAAGCGTGGCACGAAACGGGAATCACTTTTTTTTTGTATTTACTAGCAATTTTGGTAATAACACTACCATTTTTGTAAACAGGGCCTCTTGGACCATCAGGTGTTATAACTATCTTAGCACCATTTGTAATTTGTTTTATAATTTCTTTTACAGCAGAATTTGAATTTTTATTTGTTGAGCCTTCAATAATTTTATAATTCATCATTAAAACTAATTTACCAATGATTTTACCATCAGAATGAGGGCTAGTAAGTCCAAAAATATTTTTATAGTTACGAAAGATATACATACTATATGCTAATCTATTATGCCACAGAGCAAAAAATAATCCACTTTCATCATTCAAATTTTGCTCATCAAAATCTTTTGGTGTAATGAAGATCCATTTGCTGGTAAAATAAGAAAATTTCAGATAGATAAAAATGATAACAGCTACTATGTTAAATAGTAATCTGCTGTTTTTTAAATAAATTTTTATTGTTTTTCTCATTGAAGCAATTAACTTAATTGCTGGATACTTTGTTCAATTCTGTTGCAGGCTGTTGTAAGCAACTCTTCACTAGTTGCATAAGAAATGCGAAAATATCCTTCTAAACCAAATGCTATACCAGGGACTACTGCTACATTTGCTTGTTCTAATAGATATGTGGTTACATCACTATCATTTTCTAATATTTTTCCAGAAGGTGTTTTTTTGCCAAATAATTTTACACATCTAGGAAACAAATAAAAAGCACCTTCGGACTTATAACATTCAAGAGTTTTAATTTTAGATAACAAACTAAGTACTAGATCTCGTTTTTTTTGAAAAGCTAGAACATTTGAAGCTATATAGCTTTGTGTGCCATTAAGAGCTTCAATAGCTGCAACTTGGCTTATCGAAGAAGGGTTAGAAGTGCTTTGAGATTGAATTAATGTCATTGCTTTTATTATATCTCGATTACCAGCTCCATAACCTATTCTCCAGCCTGTCATTGCATAAGCTTTTGAAACGCCATTGACTATAAAGATTCTATCTATCAAATCTGGTGCTACAGTAGCGAGTGTGTAGAACTCAAATCCATCAAAGGTAATATGTTCATATATATCATCACACATTATATGAATATGTGGGTGTTTTCTTAAAATATCTGCTAATAAGATTAAGTCCTTTTTGGAGTATGTAACTCCAGAAGGGTTATTTGGAGAATTTAGAATAAACCACTTGGTTTTGCTTGTAATTGCTTTTTCAAGTGAAGCCGGTATTATTTTAAAACCAGTTTCTATATGGGCTTCAATTGTTATAGGCTTACCCTCAGCAAGTAATACCATATCTGGATAAGATACCCAATAAGGTGCTGGGATTATTACCTCATCACCTTTATCAAGAGTTGCCATGAATAGATTATATATTACTTGTTTTCCACCGACTCCAATAATTACCTGTTCTGGGAGATATTCCAGTGCATTTTCTCGTTTAAATTTCTCACATACAGCTTTTTTTAACTCTGGCATCCCATCAACATTAGTGTATTTCGTAAGACCCTTTTTTATTCCATCAATTGCTGCAAGCTTAATATTTTCTGGAGTATCGAAATCTGGCTCACCAGCTCCAAGAGAAATAATATCAACGCCATTTCTTTTTAACTCTGAGGTTTTTGCAGATATAGCAAGAGTTGGTGATGGTTTAACTAAACTTAATCTTTTGGCTATTAATGACATAATTTTGTGACTAGTTTTTTTGTTAAATACAATAAGATATAGAGATATTGCTTTATTAATTTGAATAATAGCAAATTATATGAGAACATTAATTGAAAATCAAACCCGAAGATGTAAATTCAAGTTATTTAATATTTATGATAGCACCTAGTATTTTTTCTAAATTAGTTGATTATGTAAAAAGGCTTTTTGCATTTATTCTTGATAGTCCAACTTTGCTTAAAAAGCAATTTTTTGCTGCAAAACAGAATTTTTATAAATTACAATATAATTTAAAGAATTTTGCTGAAGCAAACATCACTCTTGGTATATATCACCTTAATAATCAAAACTATAATGATGCTATCTTTAGGTTTATGTTAGTTGATAAATTTCTTCGTCCAAATGATCCATTTGTAAATTATTGGATGGGATGGACATACTTCTTAAAGAATAATCACAAAAAAGCAATTATTCATCTGGAGAAAGGTAAGGAAGAAGATAAAATTGGCCTACTAAAATTTATCAAGACTATTAGCAATGTTACTAAAGTACCAAGTGAAATATATTCAATTTGCCGTGGTATGATTATGGAAGATATTATTGATAAGTTTTTTAATAAAAGCTATGACCTACCAAAAAATTTGATTATTCAGCTAGTTGGGACAATCGACAAATTGCCAGAAA
Organism: Rickettsiaceae bacterium; assembly: GCA_045106635.1. GTDB lineage: Bacteria > Pseudomonadota > Alphaproteobacteria > Rickettsiales > Rickettsiaceae > Megaera. The sequence continues at coordinate 4,952 of JBGCEX010000012.1, forward strand.
AATATTCTATACTTGAAATTGGCAGTAATGTAGGTTTAACTGGTCAAGAAATTCAAAAAAGAATGCATGATGGATTTTCTTTAACTGGTGTCGAAAGTTCAATAGAAATGATTAAATTACAAGAAAGATGTGGACGAGATCTATCTTACAATAGGGTGATTAACTTACCTATAGAAGAATATCTGATTGAGTCCAAAGGTGAAAAATATGATGTTATTCTAAGCATTGATGGGTTTTCTAATAATTCAGAATTAAGTGATGCGTTTAAACATATGACCAATCTTTTGTCAGATGAAGGTTATTTTGCATTTGCTTTGAGAACAAGTAATAGCATAAAATTTTCAGAGAAATATTTAGAGTTTTCCTATGATAAAGATTATATAAAACAAATACTAAAATCATGTGGTTTAAAAATTATTGTTGACCTGGATTTAGGATTGTTAATGAAAGATGATTATTGTATTTTTATTTGTAAAAAATAATTTTAAGTAAAAAAAATAATGCAACTAAGTAAAACTATTGTTATGATCCCATACTAATTTCAACTAAAGCTAAAAAATAATATGGATTTTATCAAATCATTTTTCATTTCTCTATATTCAATAAATCTAATAAAAAGTTCTATAAATTTTTGTATTCCAATAATAATAGTGCTAACATTTGGGCTTGGAGATATTAGGGCATCAAGCAATGATATAGAGCAATATAATAACTATAATTATCATGGGCTTAATGATCATTGCCGTGTTTACGATCCTTACGAAACATTAAATAGGAAAATTTTTGTCTTCAATGGAGTTCTTGATACTTTTATATTACGGCCTTTTGCCAAAGGCTATGGAAGGTTTACGAATGATTATACAAAAAATAGGGTAGATAGTTTTGTTGGAAATATATCAGAACCTTTATCTACCATAAATTATGCTCTTCAAGGTAATTCTGAGGGTGTTTTGAAAAGTTTCTGGCGTTTTGCAATTAATACAACTTTTGGCTTAGGGGGCATGTTTGATATAGCTAGTAAATTTGACTTAACTCCTTCACAGCAAACATTTGGTAATACTTTAGCGCACTATGGTGTTGGCCCAGGGCCATATATAGTGTTACCCATATATGGTGGAATTACTGTAAGAGATCTATCGGATCCTTTAATTTCAAACAGGATGCTTAATCCACTTGAGTATGTAGTTCATCAAGATTTCAAATTGGTTGTTACTGGAACTAAAATTATAAATACTCGTTCTAAAATCATGCCTTTTACTGATTATATTGCAAAAAACTCTTTAGACCCTTATATCACAGTAAGAGAAGCTACTTTTAGCCAAAGAGAGGCAAAAATAATTTATCCAGTTGGATATAAATGCCCAGTTGCTAATTAAGACTATACTTTAAAATTAAAATGGTTAAGATAAAATTATTATAAATGAAGGTTCTATATATGAAAATTATTAATATAATATTATTATCTATATTTGTTTACATTGCTCCTGTAAATGCTCAGGATGATGTAGAAAAATTAAAAGTGTATGTTGATAACTTGATAACACAAGGATATGATATAGTGAATGATCCAACATTAACTGAGGATCAAAAAATCACTCGGTCAAGCGCTCTGATTAGTGCTAATTTGTATCTTGATTGGATGGCTCAGTACAGCCTAGGTCGTAATAAGAGAAGTCTTTCTACTCAAAAGATGCAAGAATTTACAGAAGTTTATTCTAAGTTTGTTGTGCGAGCCTATGCAGAGCTTTCAAAAAACTATAGTGGAGTAAAAGCTGCAATTAAAAAAGTAACCAAAGTTACTGATAATGCATTCATCATCAATATGGAAATTTTGACAACAGGTTCTGATATACCTGTAAAAGTAGATTATTTAGTTCATAAACTTACAAAAACTAAACAAACCTCTTATAAAGTAGGTGATATAATCACTGAGGGGGTTAGTATATTAAATTCTCAGCAATCTGAATTTAATAGTATTATTTCTAATCAGGGAATTGATGCGTTAATTGATAATTTAAAAGAAAAATTATCAAAAAAGAACTAGAGTACTAACAACAAGTAATGAAGGAAGATATAATTGGTTATTATGGCAAAACAAATTAGAGATGACGAATTTGAGTCTGAGGTAGTAAATTCAAAATTACCAGTATTAGTAGATTTTTGGGCAGAATGGTGTGGCCCATGTCGTATGCTCACCCCTGTTCTTGAGCAGTTATCGGACGAAATGAGTGATAAAGTCAAAATAGTAAAAATGAATATTGATGATAACCCTGAAACACCCTCCAAATTTGGAGTTAGGAGTATTCCAACTATGATACTATTTAAAGATGGCAAACAACTTGATGTTAAGGTAGGAGTTCAACCTAAAAATGCGCTCCAAGATTGGATTAATTCAACCGTTGCTAAATAAGAAATATTTTCGTGCAGTGTATGGTTGCAACCTCTTAATATGTTTTCTAGTGGAGCTAGTTCTAGAGAAGTGAGCCTATCAATATCTTGTAAGGTATGCCAAATTTCTAAATCTTGGTTGATAATAAAGAAACCTCATGAATCTAAATTTTACAATAAATTTTAGTGATTTACATTCTTTAGAAGGTTTAAAGCAAATTGACAAAATCTTTTTGAATTATCTAGAAAAAGAAAATAACATTCTACATAAAGCGCTCATTAAATATAGATTAGCTTGTTACTCTAGCACTTCTTTTTCTTTTGACTACTCAAGTTTGCTAATTGACCTAGCACCGTATTTTGATGATTTTATTGCTGAACTATTTTTTATAGAGCAAGAGAATTTTGCTTTAAAATACCAGCAAAAAAAATTTGATATTATTTATGAATGTAGAAGAAAATTTGTTCAAAGAGTATTTAAAAATTATAATAGCCATAATCATCAACTTATAGATTTTTCCAAAATCTCACAAGAATTAACAGCAATAATTGGTAGAATCACTGAGCAGAATTTTGCTAAAAATGTAATAGAATGGCTTAAAGAACCAAAAGAGTTTCAATTAGAATTAAATATTGCAAAAGACTACGCTATTCATTTTGTATTAAACAATAGTTCTTTGCCACTATTTAATATACCAAGAGTTACAAATTCAGAGAATCTAATTCGTAAAAATAGAATTCAGATGCTAGAGCAAGGGATAGATCTTGGTTTTGACTATAGAGATAGTGAGATTAACGTAGAAAATGCTCTTTCCCAAGCAAAATATTGTATATATTGTCATCATCAACAAAAAGACTCTTGTCGTTATGGCATAAAAATACAAGAAAATAAAATAGTTAATGGTTGCCCGTTAGATCAGAAAATCTCTGAAATGAATGAAATTGTAGCGCTTGGTTTTAATATAGGAGCACTTGGTGTAATTTTAATTGATAATCCGCTTGTAGCAGCAACAGGACATAGGATTTGCAATGATTGTATGAAGTCTTGTATTTTTCAGAAACAAGACCCTGTCAATATTCCTCTTATTGAATCAACGATTTTAGATAATGTTTTAAATCTTCCTTATGGAGTAGAAATATATATTTTATTAACAAAATGGAATCCACTAAATATTAAATCACCATTACCAAAAGAACTAACCAATTATAATATTTTAGTAACTGGTCTTGGTCCTGCAGGATTTGCTCTTTCTCATTATTTATTAAATGAGGGGCATAATGTAACATCTATTGATGGTTTAAAAATCCAGCCACTAGAGTTTGATATTACAAATCCTATAAAAGATTATAAGATCATAAAGGAATCTTTGTCACAAAGGGTGCCGCAAGGTTTTGGTGGAGTTGCTGAATATGGTATTACTAATAGATGGGATAAAAATAATTTAACTTTAATCAGATTGATTTTAGAAAGACGAAATAATCAGTTTAAAATGATGGGAGGAGTAAGGCTTGGTAGTAATATTAATCCTGAACAATCTTTTGTTTTGGGTTTTGATCATATTGCTCTATGTCTTGGAGCTGGAAGACCAAAATATATAAACTCAACTTCATATTTTTTTAAAGGTGTAAAAAGTGCTGCTGATTTTTTAATGAATCTACAACAAGGTGGAAGCTATTTAGGGCATAGTAATAGCAAATTGCTTTTAAGAATGCCAGTTATAGTGATTGGTTGCGGTTTAACTGCTATTGACAGCAGTGTTGAGGCAATGCATTATTACCCTAATCAAGTAGAAAAATTTTTAAGTTCATATGAAAATAATCTTCTAAATTTAGATAAATTATCCAAAGAAGATAAAATAATCGCAGAAGAGTTTATTTCCCATGCAAAATTATTCCGGAAAGCCAAATCTTCTAAAGCAAAACTCCAAATTTTGCAAAATCTTGGAGGAGTAACGATTTGTTATAGAAATAACATTGAAGCCTCTTCAGCTTATAAAAGAAATCATGAAGAAATAGAACATGCCAAGGCTATAGGTGTAAAATTCATTTTAAACTTATCACCATTGGAAATCAAAGCAGATAGTTATAATTACGTAACTCAGATTGAATTTTTAGATCGACAAAAAAATATTGTTACGATAGATGCACAAACAGTTTTAGTAGCAATTGGTACGGAAGATAATGAGTTTCAGGATATAAAAGGATTCGCTTTCAATGATCCTAGATTTAGTAATTTTGGTGATTGTAATCAAAAATATGCTGGCAGTGTAGTTAAGGCTCTTGCTAGTGCTAAAAATGGTTACGAGAATATAACAAAGCAATTGAACAAATATCAGCCAAACACAAATTATAATTTTCAAGAATTTAGTAAAATTTTAGATGAACAATTGAAAGCTAAAATTTATTCTATAAAAGAAATTTCTCCTAATGTGATAGATTTAGTAATAAAATCTCCGATGGCTACAAAAAATTATCAACCAGGGCAAATTTTTAGATTACAGAATTTTGCATTTAGTTTAGATAAAACTATGAAACCGCTTGCTTTAAGTCCATATGAAGTGGATCAAGAACAAGGATTAATTTATTTTGTTATTCTCAAAACTGGTATTTCAACTAAATTATGTTCTAATTTTAAACATGGAGAGGAAGTAGCTATTATGGGGCCAACGGGTTCTAAAAGCATTATTCCAGAAAGTCAAACTGTAATTTTAGTTGGAGAAGGAGTCAGGAATATGGCTCTTTTACCAATTGCACAAAAACTCAAGCAACAAGGAAAAAAAATATTATTTTTTGCAATTTATAAAAAGTTAGAAGATGTTTTTTATGCTAATAAAATAAAAGAATTAGCTTATAAAACTCATATATTGATACTATCTCGTAAGGACAATAATAATAAAGAAATTATCAATGATCTAATAAGTAAAATCAAAACAACACAATCTCCAAAAGGTTCCTATATAATATGCTACGTAAAAAGTGAAATGTTAATAAAAATAAAAGAATATGGTCAAGAATTGTTTGAAGATTATCCATTTATTTCTAACATATTAGCTCCAATGCAATGTATGATGAAGGGTATATGTGGGCAATGTATCCAAAAAACAGATGATCATAAAGGTTATATCTTTTCCTGTGCCTGTCTTGAATATGACATTAAAAAATTCGATCCAAGGGTTACTGCAATCAGGCTTGAACAAAATTCATTATTAGAAAATTCATTAAAATATTAGCAATCAATTCAAATAATCTGAGTGACTATTGTAATAGTGTCTAGATAAAGAATTTAGGTTCATTTGTTCTGCAAAACTGATTTAACTTATGAAGTACGATGTATAACTCTGCCTTTTGTTAGATCATAAGGAGTCATTTCTACTTTAACTTTATCACCAGCTAAGATACGAATACGATTTTTACGCATTTTACCAGAAGTATGAGCTATAATTTCGTGTCTGTTTTCAAGAACCACTCTAAAATGCGCGTTAGGTAGAAGTTCTAATACTTCACCATCAAATTGGAGAAGTTCTTCTTTTGCCATTATTATTCCATAGATAAGTTTAAGTAAGCAGGCATTATAACAAATACTGCCCTTTAATACAACAAATATAATTTACAACAGCATTTTTTTAATTTTATTTAATGTAATAACCTCATCTTAAGTAAAGAAATATTAGTGGTTAAATCTAGTAATTCATGTTTACCAAGTAAACTTGGAGAATCTTCAACGCATACAATAAAACTACTAGGGGCAATCTCAAATATGTATATTAGATATTCTTTAGCATTAATCTTAATTGTATTTGTTACATATTCTTGTGTTTGTAACTTTTCTAAAATTATTGTTAAATTCTCTTGTACATAATTACGTATTTCTTTTTTTAAAACCTTTGGTCTACTAGTTTTAAACTCCATCTTTATTGAGTCAAATATCATTATTTCTTCTAAACAGTAATAATCTTTTATTGATTCCATTAATTCAATAGTAAAATTAGGTGATGTAGTGTTAGTTACTGAATCATTAATATTTTTATGTAAGAATTTTAATTCTAAATATAATTGTATTGAGGTGCGATTTTTTTTATGTTTGTCTCTAATGGTTTTAGTTATTATTATAATCAATAAAATTAGAATAATTAATGCATAAATCATGATATCAATATTATTTAAAAATTTTAATCTGATCATATTTACCTCTCCAAGGTTGAATAACTCACTTTGGAATACAAGTTATAGTTTTGTTTGTTAGTATAAATAAACTTTAAGTTCATTAGATGCTAAGCTAAAATTTGTACAATGGTCAAGAATTTTTATAAAAAAAATAACGTTTACTCTGGCGTTTTAGTTAGAATGTGTTTATAAAAGCATAATTATTTAAATAATAAAAAGGGTTTTATGTCTGAAATAGTAGCAAAAGATCAATTAAAGCAATATGTAGATAGAATTGAAAGGTTAGAAGCTGACAAAACAAATTTATTAGATGATATTAAGCAAGTTTTTGATGAAGCTAAGGCTAATGGGTTTGATGTAAAAACAATGAAGAAAGTTGTTCAATTAAGAAAACTTGATAAAAATAAATTAGCTGAACAAGATGCTATATTAGAGCTTTACAGACAGGCTTTAGAAATTTAGTATTAACTTAGTTTAAGTGAGGATGTTGTTTATTCCATTGAATAATTGAATTTATGGTATGAGGTGATATGTAATATGGATGAAGTGAAAACGCTAGACCCAAAAACACTAAAATCTTGGCTAGATAATGACGAAGCTCTTCTTATTGATGTAAGAGAACCAGTTGAATATAATGAATCTTATATTGAAAAAGCAATTAATATACCGTTATCTCAACTTCTTACAAAGATACATGAAATTTCTGATTTAAGAAAAAAGAAAATAGTTTTGCAGTGTAAATCTGGTACTAGATCAATGATGGGCTGTCAATCTCTTAAGAATGATGGACTGCAAGAAAACATATGGAATTTAGAAGGTGGAATTTATAATTGGGTCTCTTCTGGGCTTCCTGTGAAATCTAGAAAATAATAAAATCTATTTATACTACATTTATATTATTATAATTTTTGACAAGTAGGGCAGAGATATGTTGCCCTTCCGCTTTGTACTATTTTGACTATTGCTCCCCCACATGAATAACAAGCTGCATTCTTGCGATCATAAACCTTTAGATCTTGTTTAAAATACCCAGGTTTGTTATCTCCATTGACAAAATCTTTTAGTGTTGTGCCACCAGCTTTTATTGCTTCATTTAAAACAAAAATAATTGACTGAATTAAACGCAAGATTTCATCCTTTGTTAAATTTTGTACTGGTGTTGATGGATTTATTTTACTTAAAAATAAGCTCTCAGATGCATAAATATTACCCACTCCGACAACAATTTTATTGTCCATAATTGCTGATTTTACTGGGACTTTGCTATTTTTAAAACATTCTTTCAAATATTTCACATTAAAATGTTCGGAAAATGGTTCAGGGCCAAGGTTTTTTAAATATTTTTGTGATTCTAAATCATGAGTGGCGCTAACATATATCATACCAAAACGTCTTGAATCATTAAAAACAAGAAGATTGCCACTTTCTAGCACAAGAACAATATGATCGTGTTTTTGTAAATCATAAGTATCTTTTCTAAAAGTAAGCCTACCTGTCATTCCAAGATGAAATATTATGGAATTATTATTATTAAGCTCTATGATTAAATATTTAGCAATTCTACGTACATTGTTAATAATAGAATTAATCGTTTTTTCATTTAAATTTGGATCCAAGCTTGACCTTAATGATGTTCTACGTTTTATCAAAGAGATGATTTTATGCCCCACAATATGTTTTTCTAAGGAGCGTTTTAATGTTTCTACTTCTGGCAATTCTGGCATTTGTTTAATATGCTGTTATATTTTAATAATAAACCACTAGTAATTAATATACAAAACCAATAATCATGAACAACAATAATAGAACACCTAAAGATGAAAACAATATAAATTTTGGGTTTAAGAAAGTAACTAATGAAGAAAAACGCTCCTTAGTAGACGGTGTGTTTTCTGATGTGGCAAATAAATATGACTTAATGAATGATTTAATGAGTTTTGGAGTTCATCGTGCATGGAAGGACGAATTTTGTAAGATGATTCCAAATTTAGATAGTAATATATTAGATGTTGCTGGAGGAACTGGTGATATAGCCTTTAGAATTAAATCTAGAGCAAAAAAACAAAATAAAAATCCATATATTATTATTTCTGATATAAATCATGATATGCTAAAAATTTGCCAATCTAAGACTATAGATAAAAATATCTTAAATAATTTAGACTTAGTGGTAGCTGATGCAGAGAAGTTACCTTTTGCTGATAATAGTTTTGATTACTATACTATAGCTTTTGGTATTAGGAATGTCTTATCTATTGAAAAATCATTAAAAGAAGCCTACAGAGTATTAAAACCTACTGGTAAATTTTTATGTTTGGAATTTTCACGAGTTCAAAATGAATTAATGAAACCGCTATATGATTTCTATTCATTTAATATAATTCCAAATATAGGAAAACATGTAACAAATAACGAATCTGCATACCAATATTTAAGTGAAAGTATTAGTATTTTTCCAGATCACGAAGATTTTAAAACAAAAATTCAAGAAGCAAGTTTTGTTGATGTAGGTTATAAAAATTTAACTTTTGGAGTGGCTGCTATTCATTATGGCTATAAAATATGATTAATTTTATTAGAAACATTAGCAACTTAATTTTATTTTTATATAAAATAAGTAAATATCAGATTCTTACTCATCCAGAAAATATTAAAATTTCAAAATGTGTAAAATGCCTGGGTAGTTTAATATGTTTTATAATCTCCCCCCTCCATTTTTTTATACATCCAAAACAAACTTTTGGTATAAGATTAACGAACCTTCTAAAAGATCTTGGGCCTATATATATTAAATTTGGTCAAACCATTTCAACAAGACCAGATCTAATTGGCCAAGATATAGCAAATCATTTGAAATCTTTACAAGATAAACTTCCTCCATTTGACATCAATTTTGTTAAAACCAAGATAGAAGAAAATTTTGGAATGAAATTATCTGAAATATTCTCTGCCTTTGATGAAACTCCTGTTGCAGCAGCTTCTATTGCTCAAGTTCATAAAGCAACGCTTATAAGTGGTGAAAAAGTAGCGGTGAAAATCTTAAGACCTAATATTACTAAGCAATATAAAAATGATATTATTTTTCTAGAATTTGTTACCACATTTGTAACAAAATTTATTAAAAATTCGAAAAGGTTGAAGCTACATGAGGTAATAACAGTATTTAGGGAATCAATGCACTGTGAATTAAATTTAATGATGGAAGCAGCTGCTGCTTCAAGATTTGCTGATAATTTTGTAGGTGATGATAGTATATATGTACCCAAAATTTACTGGAACTTCACCTCAGAAGAAATAATAACTTTAGAATGGATTGATGGAGTCTCAATTTATGATAGGAAAAATTTAATCAAAAATGGTTTAAACCCTAAAGATATTGCAGCTAAAATTGCTGTTATTTTTTTTAATCAAGCCTATAGAGATGGTTTTTTTCACGCTGATTTACACCCAGGAAATATTCTTGTAAAACCAAATGGTCAAATTACTTTAATAGATTTTGGTATTGTAGGTATTTTATCAGACGATGATAGATTAGCAATTGCTGAATTACTATATGCTTTTTTAAAACGTGACTATAAGCTTGTTGCGAATGTTCATCACAGAATAGGTTATATACCTAAAAATACAAATTTAGAACTTTTTGCACAAAACTGTAGAGCAATTGCTGAGCCGATTATTGGCAAGCAGATTAAAAATATTTCGATAGGTAATCTTTTGGCTCAATTATTCAAAGTCACCGAAGAATTTGGAATGGAGACTCAACCTCAACTGTTATTGCTACAAAAAACTATGGTAGTAGTTGAAGGTATAGGACAGAGTTTAGATCCAGAAATTAATATGTGGCAACTAGCTGAACCTTGGATAAAAAAATGGGCAATAAAGAATTTGAGTCCTGAGGCTAAATTACTTAGAATTGCTAAAAAATTTATAAATCGGATAATTCAAAATCAATAACTAAAAACAATAACATAATGACAAACCCTATAATTATAATTGGTAGTTCAAGAAGCCATGGTGAAACTAGAAAAGCAGTAGATTTAATCGTTGGCAGTCATAATATTCCAACTATTGATCTTAAAACACTTAATATATCCATTTACGATTATGAGCATCAGAATAAGAATGATGATTTTATACCATTAATGGAAGGTATAATGGAGCATGATCTTATCGTGCTAGCAACTCCTGTTTATTGGTATACAATGAGTGCCACTATGAAAATTTTCTTAGATCGCTTAACTGATTTATTTGAGATTAGAAAAGATCTAGGTCGTAAATTATGTGGCAAAAAATTATTTATTATCAGCACTGTAGGGAAAACTTCATTGCCACAGGGTTTTGAAGATGCTTTTTGGCAAACAGCCAAATATCTAAACATGGAGTATGAAGGTTGTAGTTTTATCTGTAGTGATAATAACAATAATATTGAAGCAAAACGATTCAAGGAAATAGAAGTGGAAAAGGCAAGAAATATATTATTTAGGAAACAGATAAGAAAATGAAAATAGTAACATGGAATATAAATTCAGTTCGTTTGCGTTTGAATCTATTAGATAATTTGGCTAAAATTGCTAATCCTGATATAATATGTTTACAGGAAACGAAAGCATCTGATGAAGTTTTTCCGCAAGATGAAATTAAGAAAATAGGCTATAAGCATATAGCTTTTTCAGGAGAAAAATCATATAATGGAGTTGCTATTTTATCTAAATATCCTATAAAAAACGTTTTTTCTTCTGATTTTTATAACAACGATAAACGACACATAGCTGCTACAATAGAAGATATAGAGATTCACAATTTTTATATTCCAGCGGGCGGTGATGAACCAGATATTGTTATTAATCCAAAATTCAAACATAAATTAGAATATATCAAGTTAATCCAAAATTGGTTTCTAGAAAATCGTAAAAAAGATACTAAAATCATCTTACTAGGTGATTTAAACATTGCGCCACATGCAAATGATGTATGGTCTAGCTCTCAACTAAAAAAAGTTGTAAGCCACACCCCAATTGAACGAGAATTATTGCTATCTTTGCAAGATTCATTTGAATTTACTGATAGTGGGAGGCATTTTACTAGTATGGATGAGAAACTATATAGTTGGTGGAGCTACAGAAATAAAGATTGGCAGAAATCTAATCGGGGAAGAAGATTAGATCATATTTGGGTGAGTTTGCAATTAAAAAATCAACTTAAAAGCATCACTATTTTAAAAGAAGCACGTAACTGGGATAGGCCATCTGATCATGTGCCTTTTATGCTTGATTTGTAGATAGAAAAAAATATATATTTTTTTATTAAGTTGCTATGTGATTTTCATATTTTTATCTAACTTACAGAAGGGGACAATAACATGTTAGAACATTTACTTGAACAAATTAAAGCTCTAAATATAGAGGAAACTAAAAATTTATTAGAAGATTTTGGTATTTTAGAATTTAATGTTTTAGATGAAGAGAATAACACAATCTTACATTTGGCAATAAAAGCATTTTTGGAGCAAGAAAAAAACTCAAGCGATATAAGGCAGGAAGGTTGGATAGAGTATTGTGAAAGTAGCACTTTAATAGTTAAGAAACTTGTCTCTAAAATGAGCGATCGAGCTATAAATCAAGTAGATATTGATGGATTTACTGCTATGTATTATGCATCTAAATCTGATAATTATAATATTCCTTGGGCAATTTGTGGGCGTGATTTCAGTTATTTTGAGAAAGATTCTAATATTTTAGGTGATTTAGAATATTAATGAGTGCTACTATAAAACCTATTTCAATTTATATTCATTGGCCTTTTTGCTTATCGCTTTGTCCATATTGTGACTTTAATTCTCATGTTGCAAATACTATAGATCATAATAGATGGTTAAAAGCTTATAAAACAGAATTAGGGCACTTTGCACCTATGATAAAAAACAAAGAGGTTAAATCGATATTTTTTGGAGGAGGTACGCCTTCACTCATGCAACCTCTTGTAGTTCAAGGTATAATAGATAAAATAGCTTCTATCGGCACGATATCAGATTCGTGTGAAATTACACTTGAAGCAAATCCTACTTCATACGAAACAAATAAGTTTAAACAATTTAAATCCGCTGGAATTAATAGAGTTTCGCTTGGTGTACAGTCATTTAATGAAAAAGATTTATCAGTTTTAGGACGTAAACACTCTAGCCAAGAGGCAATTAGTGCTATTAATTCAGCTAGTAATATTTTTTCTAGATATTCATTTGATTTAATTTACGCTCGCCCTGATCAAACTCTTAAAAAATGGCAAGAAGAACTAAAATTTGCGCTCACACTTGCAAAGAGCCATATCTCTCTTTATCAATTAACTATTGAAAAAGGAACGCCTTTTTTTAATCTTTTTCGTTCTAATAAACTGTTACTGCCATCAAATGATGATGCAGCAGAGTTATATGAGTGGACTGGAGGATTTCTAAAAGAAAATAATTATAATCGTTATGAAATCTCAAATTATTCTAAATCAAATGAAGAATGTATACATAATTTATGTTATTGGAATTATAACGAATATATTGGTATAGGGCCTGGAGCACATAGTCGTATTCATAGTAAAGCTAGCGTATCAGCAATTATGATGCATCATAAACCTGATAAATGGCTAGATGCTGTAGAATCTAATGGCCATGCTATTCAAAACAACACCATTCTTTCTACAGATGAAATCATTGAAGAGTTAATAATGATGGGAACAAGACTTGCACATGGTATAAAAGAGGAGTCTGTAGAAAAACTTTTAAATTTAAAATTTAAGGATATTTTAAATTTAAATATCCTTAAACAATATATCAGTAAGCAATTAGTTTCTATCGATAATAATGTCTTAAAATTATCGGATTCAGGGCTACTACTACATAATTACTTGATAGCAAGACTTATCAACACTAACAAAATATAAATCACCTAAATGCAAAACTCAATTAAACAATTTATTAGTAAATCTCGGCTGAAGAATCTTCTTCTTCTAGTGGAATATCATTATATATTTTAGAAAAAGGATCTGGAGACTCCTTTAGTTGTTTTTGTTCTAAGTTCTTTAATTCTTGATCATAATAATTTACTTTTAAAGCCTCAACTATGGATCCTTTCTCTGTTGAAGGTTTACCAGTTTCATAATCTACAGAAATTAGGTTAATAGATTTTGGAACTTCAAAATCTACAGATTTAATATCCTTGTAGCCTGTTTCCATAAAGTTTATAAACACTGGGAGAGCAACTGAAGAGCCTGTCGCATGTGCGCCAAGACTTCTTGGTAGATCGTAACCAATATAAGTCCCTACTATCATTTTAGGAGTAAAGCCAATAAACCATGTATCTTTTCCATCATTACTGGTTCCAGTTTTGCCAGCTATGATTTGAGGAAGTTTATTTGCTTTGCGTCCAGTACCTCTTTGGACTGCTCCTGTTAAAATAGAAGTAATTTGGTAACTAGTTGCTTCATCGGTAATTATATGCCCTAGTGATAATGGAATTGTTGGAGGTAAAGCATTTCCATCTTCGTCATGTTTATAATCCTTACACTCACTACACTCAGCGTAATCCCTACGGTAAAGGACATTTCCTTTTCGGTCTTTAATTAATTCAATATAATGTGGTGTAACTTTTCTTCCTTTATTAGCAATAATACTATAAGCTATTGTCATTCTTTCAAGAGTAGTTTCTAAAGCTCCAAGCACAATCGATGGAATTTTTGTTGACGGATTATCGTTAATGCCAAATCTTCTAAATGTCTCGGTAACTTTTTTAAGACCAGCTATCTGCCCGACTTTAACAGTTGTTCCATTACGTGATTTTTCTAAACCTTTTCGAAGGGTGATTTCCCCCATAAATTTATGATCCCAATTTCTTGGTGTCCAGACAGGCATTCCAGCCCCCTGATAAATTTCAATAGGAGCGTCAGGCACTATATCAGTAGGTTTTGCACCATTTTCAAGAGCTGCTAAATAAACAAAAGGTTTGATTAAAGAACCTGGTTGTCTTTTAGCCTGAGTTGTTCTATCAAATTTGCTAGCGTCATAGTCGTATCCACCTTCTGCTGCAAGTACTCTGCCAGTGTATGGTTCAACTATCATTATACCACCATTGACATTTGGTATTTGTTGTAACTTATAATTATTTTTTATTGCTTCAACTACTATAATATCACCATTTTTAAGTAGATTTTTCACTGATTTTAAATTTGCTCTGGTCCATGCCATATCAGCAAGTTTAATAAATGCTGTTTTTCCATCTTGCAAACCTATTCTTGCTCGAGAATTTTCTACATTTAGCACTACTGCTAGTTTGTAATCTCTTAAACCAACCGGTTTTGGCACTTTTTTTAAATTTTCTTGCCAATTAGTTAAAGGAATATTTTTCATTGCCCCCCTATAACCTCTTTTTATATCGTAAGCTTTAATTCCGAAACGCAAGGAATTAGCGGCGCTTTCTTGTAACTTAGAATCAACACAACTAATAATGGTAAGACCAGCAGTATAAAAATACTCTTCACTGAACATGCCTATTACCTCAGAGCGAACTTGCTCGGCATAATAATCAGCATCCATTGTTTGTATTTGGTCTTGTTTAATTAGTTTTAAAGGTTCTTTTATAGATGTTCTTGCTTCATTTTCAGTAATGTATTCATCATCATACATCCTACCAATTACATAGTTTCTTCTTGCTAGTGCTTTTTTATAATTTTTTTCAGAGCCATATTGCGATGGAGCTTTTGGTAGTGAAGCTAAAAAGGCTGATTCAGCAATTGTTAGTTCTTCTACTGATTTATTAAAATAGCCAAGAGCTGCGGCTGCAACGCCATAACCTTTTCCTAAAAAGAGTTGATTTAAATATAATTCAAGGATTTGATCTTTTGAAAATGTTTGTGAAATCATATAGGAAAGAATGGCTTCTTTGATTTTTCTCTCAAGAGATTTCTCAGAAGATAGCAAAAAGTTTTTTACTACTTGTTGAGTAATTGTTGACCCTCCTTCAAACCTAGTTCCATTTATAATATGGGAAACATTAGCAAATGCAGCCCTCATAATACTAAGTATGTCAATACCAGAATGGCTATAAAAATTCTTATCTTCTGCTGCTATAAAAGCCTGTACTAGAGATTTAGGAACGCTGCTTATTGGTACAAAAATTCTTTTTTCTTTTGCATATTCCTCTATGAGCTTACCATCTGCTGAATAAATTCTTGTTACACAAGGAGGGTGATATTCCTTCAACTGTGAGTAATCAGGTAGATCTCTACTAAAATGCCATACAATAAAGACCGCAAGTACAAGGCCAAAAAAGAATAGTAGTAGAGTTATTTTTGTTAGAAGAAGTAAAAACTTAAGCATATTTTTAATAAAGCTTATTTTATTTTGATCTCCTAATATAAGTATAATTTACAAAAAAGTCATTAACTAATATAGTATTAAACAGGGAGTTGTTAAATAATGAACAAAAAGGGAAAAGAAAATCTGCTTTGAGACTAATTTTAGTCGTTAAGAAATAAATGTGAATTAAATTGAGTTTGATTTTTTATTATGCCAAAAACAAATCTGTATATATGGAGGAAGAACAGCAGCAGTGTAAATCTTGTAATTGTTGAAACTTACTTTTTAGCACGTATGTAAGAGGTCATGTTTGTTTGCATATTCAGCATATTATTAAAGGATTGGATGCTATTCTACTGAACTGATGGCTATTTTTTTAAGGTGAATTTTAATTACATTTAGATAACATTTTTTAAAATGTATATTAATTTTTTGTTATCTTTTGAATGCTCCTGTTTTTGACTAACTTCGCCTCTTGTAAGTCTTTTAATTTAACATAACATAATCTTTTGCTTTGTAATCTATTACGACTTTTTTAAAAGTATCAAAAATAATAATATATTAATTGTAAATATTAGTAATATATGTTAAGATTAATAGCATATATATTTATTATTATTAATATATTGTGTGTCTAGGTATTAAGGTGTATAGTACACTACTACTCTATTTTACTCTATTTGAGTTGAAATAGTTAAAAAGAAGATGCTTGCTGTAAGGTTAATATCTTAATTGGCTTTGTAGCAATATGCAAAATAAACGATAAAGTAAGTTAAGTAATAGAAGAAAGAAAAGTGAAAAAAGTTGTAAAAACTATAGGAGCTGTAGCAATTACCACGATGATGGCAACAACTAGCTTGGCTAGTGACGGAATCAATGAGAGCAGGGTTGCAATAGGAACAAAAATTGGTACTACTGGCTTTGGTATTGAAGGAAGAGCTCCTTTAACAGAGAGTTTGTATGGGCGTTTAGGAGTTAATTATTTCCACTATAATCACTCTTTAACTAAAGGGGATTTGCACTATAAGGGTAAGTTAACATTCTTGAGTGTGCCACTGATGCTAGATTACCACCCTTTTGAAGGATCAGGCTTTCGCCTTTCTGCTGGGGTAGCTTATAACGGAAATAAATTGAATGCAACTGCAAGACCAACTAAATCTGTAACGTTATACAATCATACATGTACACCATCTGAGCTTGCTGACGTTAAAGCAATGGTATCATTAAATAAAATTGCTCCAGTTATTAGCATTGGTTATGACAGTTCTTTTGTTAATAATAAAGCATGGAGTTTTAATGCTGAAGCTGGTGTTATGTTCTTAGGAAAGCCTAAAGTTAGACTTTTAGTTAAAGGGTTAGCAGCTAATAACCAGACTTTAATTAATGATTTAAACAAAGATGTGAATAAACGTTTTAAGAAAGTAAAAAACTATTTACAATTCTTCCCAGTGGTGTCATTGGGTTTTAAGTATAATTTTTAACATTATAAAGTTATAAGATAAATTAATGATTTTGGGTGCATTAGAACGACAAGTAATACTTAAATAAGCTAAAGAGTGGCTAATGCACCCAAAATCCTGTGGTTATGGGATAATAAATATCCTGTAATCTTTGCTTTTTTTAAAGATAATTTAGACAAGATTTATTGGAATTAAAAGACTAACTCACACAAAGTAAAGAATTGATTCAAAAATGTTTTGATCAGGCATTATTTTTGTTCTCTTTAACAGAAGTGATAAATCAGTCAGTGCTATTACGTTATTCTTTTGAATCTACTTGTTTAAAGCATTGTTTAAGGTTTTCAATATGCTGATTATGCTCATTGAATGTTTTAGAAAAATTATGACCACCTTTACCATTAACAACGAAGTATAAAGCGTCTGTTTTAGCTGGCTTAACAACAGCTTCCAGAGATTTTTTGCTAGGGGATGAAATTGCTCCAGGGGGGAGTCCAAAAGAATAATAGGTGTTGTATGGAGATTTTATTTTTAAATCTTTTTTGCTAAGAGATCTTTTTAGCTTATATTTTCCTTCTGTCAATGCATATATTACAGTAGGACAAGCTTGTAGTTTCATGTTTTTTTTCAATCTATTAATAAATACTCCTGCAATTTTTGGTCGCTCATCATCATGTCCAGCTTCTTTTGCAATAATTGAAGCTAATATTAACACATCTTTTCGTGATTTAAGAGGAGATGAGGGGGGTAACTTTTGCATTACTTCATCTAGAGCTAGAGACATTTCTAATCGCATTTTATCTATGACGTTTTCTCTTTTATCGCCGTAGGAGTAAAAATAAGTAGAAGGCATTAAATAACCTTCTGGAATAGTGGTGAATATTGTTCCATCAAGCAACTGCTCATTGTTAATTATATCAATTATCTCATTAACTGTCATTCCTTCTTGAATTATTATGCGATGAATTATTGATTTGCCGCTAGCCAATTTTCTTATTACTTGTAATGGTGATATGTCGTAAGTGAAATCATATTCACCGTTTTGTAATGGCTGGTATAGCGAATATAATTTACTTATGACAGCAAAAAATTTTGGATATCTAATAATATTAGATTCGGCAAGTAAATTACTTACTTCATCTATAGACAATTCATGTTGGAGTAAAACAACAGTTCTGTTCTTTAAAGGCCCTGGTATATATAAGTAACTAGTTATAATATTTATGCCAGTGATTAGTATTAGGCTAAGGGAAATAGAACAATATAACAGTTTTTTTGAAAGTTTTGTTTTAATTACCATAGATTTAATAATTTCCACCAAGCTCCACCTATAAAGACCCAGATTAATAAATATACTATACTTGTTACTAATCCAATATACCACCAATCCTTAGTTTTCATATACCCTGCGCCAAAAAATATCGGAGTGCTACTGAGGCCGTAATGAGTTAATCCTGCAGAGAGCACTGATAGAAAACTTAAAACTAGTGTAGCAAGTAGGCCTGACATTCCTGCATTTACAAAGAGCATTAAGAATGTTGGTAATAGCACGGTAATGTGAGCAGTGCTACTTGCAAAGAAATAATGAATATAAAAATAAATCAGTGATAGTATGATTAGCGAATTTATAGGGGAGGTGTCAATAAAAAGGAATTGTAATTTAGTTCCAACCCATGTCATTAAACCAAACTTAGAGAGAAAATCTGATAACATTATTAATGTTCCAAACCAAATAAAAGTATGCCACGCTCCTTTGTCAGCTAAATTATCTTCAAAGTTAATTACTTTGGTAATTAGTAAAACAGATAAACCTAGTAGCGCTACCGTTGTTTCAGACAAACCAAATTTAGAGCCATTTATCCACAATATTATAAGAATAAAAAATACTGCCATCATGATCATTTCATGAATTGAAATTTTTCCCATAGAAGCTAATTTTTCCTTAGCCAGTTTAGGTGCTGAGTCTGAGTATTTAATCGTCGGAGGGTGTAAGTAATAGATAACTAGAGGCATTGCTGCCAAAGAAATAATACCTGGAACTATAGCTGCTATTGCCCAGTCAGTCCAAGATATTGCAAAACCTGCATTTTCTGCTAATTTAATGGCTAGAGGGTTAGCTGCCATTGCGGTTATAAACAATGTACTAGTAATTACCGTTGATTGTGCACAGACGCTCATAATAAAACCACCATTTCTTGAAGAAACCACTGGGTGATCTTTATCAGAAAAAGATTTACAAATAGATTTAGCAATAGGAAAAATTATTCCTCCGCCTCTAGCTGTAGCGCTAGGAATTAAGGGTGATAAAATAAAGTCAGCAATGACGAAAGCATAGGAAATGCCAAGTGTACTATGACCTATTTTTGAGAGTATAAAATAAGCAATTCTAGAACCAAGGCCAGTTTTAATAAAACCATTTGAAATAAAAAATGCAAAAACAATTAACCATACTATACTGTCCCCAAATCCAGACAAGCATTGCGACAATGATAATGTATTTGTTAACACGCAAGCTAAAATACTTAACAAGGCTATGGCACCTAAAGGCAAAGGATTTAAGACAATGCCAATAATAGTAGCAACAAAGATAATTAGTAGATGCCAAGCATTTACAGATACAGTTTCAGCAATCGGTGAATACCAAGCAATCGTAGATAAAATAAAAGTTAATAATAGAATCAGATTTTGTTTGTGATTTTTTGATTTATTTAACATGTTTATATTAAAGTGTTGACTGGTTATTTTGTAAAAACAGAGTCTAAATTGATATCATCACATTAAAAAATCAATAATATATTTAGTTTGTAGACAAGGTGTGTGAATTATTGATCAGAGTTATAAATTTCTAGTTCCAATTGTAAAAGCATAATTTTCCAAAAAATCTATGATTCACCATAATTTATGTTATTATTGCTTTTTATCTTAAATCTAGATAAGTTGAGTGCTGTTAACGTTAATGTTTAAAGTGATTTTTTTGAGTGTCTGATTTATTTAATTTTGCTGGTGTTAAAAGAAGATCTAGCGATGAATCTTATACAGCAAGTGATATAGAAGTTTTAGAAGGCCTGGAACCAGTTCGTATGAGACCTGGAATGTATATTGGTGGGACTGATGAATCTGCAATGCATCATTTAGTTTCAGAGGTAATTGATAACTCAATGGATGAGGCTGTTGCTGGTTATGCAAATCGTATTTCGATCGAAATGTTTGCTGATGGTAGTATATCAATAGCTGATAATGGTCGAGGGATTCCAGTTGATAATCATCCTAAATTTCCTAAAAAATCAGCTTTAGAAGTGATTCTCACGACATTACATTCTGGTGGAAAATTTTCAGATAAAGCCTATCAAACATCAGGTGGTTTGCACGGTGTTGGAATATCAGTAGTAAATGCTTTGGCAGAAAAATTGAATATAGAAGTATACAGGAATGGGTTTGTTTATAGTCAGAATTATTCTAAAGGCCATGCTATTACAAAATTAGAGAAAATAGTATCTTCTAAAAAGCAAAAAGGAACCAAAATTACCTTTATTCCTGACTCAGAAATTTTTGGCAGCATATCTCTAAAACCAAAAAGAGTTTATGATCTAGCGAAATCTAAGGCTTATTTATATAAAGGTTTTGAAATACATTGGTCATGTTCGTCAGAATTAATTAATAATGACGAAGTGCCTAGTAAAGCAGTGATTCATTTTCCAAATGGATTAGAGGATTATTTGGATTCAAAATTAGACAAGAAAAAAATTATTGGTGAAGGGACATTTTCTGGTAATGCTGAAATATTATCAGAAAATATGAAAATAGAATGGGCGATGTGTTGGCATGAGGATGAGAATTTTGTGCAATCTTATTGTAACACTATTCCAACTTCTCAAGGGGGAACTCATGAACAAGGAAATAGAGCAGCGCTTTGCCGGAGTATCAAAATTTATGGTGAAATGACTGGTATCAAGAAAGTATCTTTGATTACTCCTGAGGATATTCTGGAATCAGCTTGTATTGTTATTTCTGTTTTTATAAAAAACCCTGTGTTTCAAGGGCAAACTAAAGAAAAACTAGTCTCAAATGGCATTGCTAAACATGTTGAAAACATGGTAAAGGATCATTTTGATCATTGGCTTAGTAGTAATAAAAAGACAGCAGATTTATTAATAAGTCATATTGTTAACAATGCTGAATATAGACTTAATCGAAAAAATGAAAAAATAGTTAACAGAAAAAATGCCACGCAAAGATTGCGATTACCTGGAAAGCTTGCTGATTGTAGCAGGAATAGTTCTGAAGGTACTGAGCTTTTTTTAGTTGAAGGTGATTCTGCTGGTGGTTCTGCAAAACAAGCAAGAGACAGAGAAACGCAAGCAATTTTACCACTTCGAGGTAAAATATTAAATGTTGCAAATTCTCCATTGCAAAAAATCTTAGCTAATCAGGAAATACAAGATCTTGAGACTGCTCTTGCTTGTGGTTCAATGAACCATTATAGAGAGGAAGATTTACGTTATGAGAAAGTAATTATTATGACAGATGCGGATGTTGATGGTGCTCATATTGCTGCATTATTGATGACTTTCTTTTTTCTTCGGATGCGTAAGCTGATAGTTAATGGCCATTTATATTTGGCAAAACCTCCCTTATATCGTTTAACACAGAATAACAAGACTTGTTATGCCTCTACTGATGAACAAAAATTACAAATAATGGATAAATTAGCTGCTTCAAGTAAAGCAAAAATTGAAGTTGGTAGGTTTAAAGGACTTGGAGAAATGACGCCAAAACAACTTAAAGAAACAACGATGGATCGTAAATTGCGATTATTGTATAAAGTAGGCATAGATGATTTTGACAATACGAATGTAATAGTAGATAATCTAATGGGAAAAAACCCAGAGAAAAGATTTAATTTTATTCAGGAAAGAGCGTTATTAAATAGGGAAGGAGATCTTGAAATATATGTTTAATTTTATAAAAAATATTTCACTACTGCTCGTTGTGAAAATATTGATAATATTTACTAGTCTAAATTTGGGGACTGCTTTTGCTAGAGAGCCAGAAAAAGCAAAGATTCACAATCAATCGCCACTTTATTACTGTAAACAGTTTCAAGATGTTTTACAGCGTGTGGGTAAAGATTATATGGGTGATGTTGATTACCAAAAAATGACTGATGAAGCAATTGATGGAATGCTTCATTCTCTTGACCCATATTCAGGGTATTTTGTTGATGATGATCTAGATTTTTTTCTTGATCAAACTGATGGTGAGTTTGGAGGGATAGGTGTAGAGATAATCCCTGACCATGGTGCTATAAAGGTTGTTTCTCCTATAGATGATTTGCCAGCTCATAAAGCTGGGATTAGATCAGGTGATTATATAGTTGGAGTTAATGGGCAATTAGTTTCTAATCTTGGATATAATAAATCTGTTCGAGAAATGCGTGGTGAACCAGGAACTAAACTTAATTTGCTTGTAGCAAAAGAAGAAGGTAATCAAACTACTGAAATTGATTTAATGAGAGAGATTGTTAAAATTAAACCAATTAAATATGATTTAGAATTAGATGAATATGGTGGAATTGGCTATGTTAGGATTGTAACTTTTAATAACCAAACAGTAAGTGAACTTAAGAAAGCAATAAAAGATTTAACTAAAAAAGCAACTGCAGAGAAAAAAGAGTTAAAAGGGATGATTTTAGACGTTAGGAACAATCCTGGTGGGCTTCTCGATCAAGCTGTAGCAGTTTGTGAATATTTCTTAGATCATGGAATAATTGTGTCAACAAAGGGTAAGCAAGATAAAGAAAATGTTGCTATTTCTGCGGGCAGATTTGTAGAAAAAGCTCCTCCAGTACCAATGGTGGTGTTAATTAACTCTGGTTCTGCCTCTGCTTCTGAGATTGTTGCTGGTGCTTTACAGGATCATAACAGAGCTATCGTGCTTGGTACGACTTCTTTTGGTAAAGGCTTAGTACAAACCTTTACTCAAATTAATAAGAGGGCGGCGGTTAAATTTACTACTGCCAAATATTATACCCCAAATGGTAGGTCAATTAATGGTAAGGGTATTGAGCCAGATATTTTTATTGAGAATGCAAAAGTTGAGTATGCAGAAAAAGAAAAAAAAGATAAGGCATTTAATGAGTCTTCAATAAAGAGTTATCTTAAAAAATACAATAACGAAGATAAGGATGATTCAAAAGGTACTGATATGTCTGAGAAAATGAATGACTATAAAATGTCTGAAAAATATAAGAATGATTATCAATATGCTCGTGCTTATGATTTAATTCGTGGATTAATAATTAGAGAAAAGAAAGTAAATAAGTAAATAATGTGTTTAGAGATTTAAAGAACCTTGCAATGGAGCAAAAATAACTATAGCAGGGGAAGGAAAAAAAGTAGAAATTTTAGAAGATAGTTTGCCATTTAGGCCTGGTGTGGGCATGATGATAATTGATAAAAATGACAGGGTTTTTGTAGGTAAGAGAGTAGATTCAAAAGCAAATGGATGGCAGATGCCTCAAGGTGGAATAGATTTAGGAGAGACTCCAAGTACAGCTGCTCTTAGAGAAATGGCAGAAGAGATAGGTAGTGATAAAGGTGAGATAATTGCTGAAAGTAAAAGATGGTATAGTTACCGATTGCCAGAATTTTTGATTCCCAAACTTTGGGATGGTAAATATTGCGGCCAAAGGCAAAAGTGGTTTTTAATAAGATTTACAGGCCAAGATTCTGACATTAATGTCAAGACTAAGCACCCAGAGTTTGATAGTTGGAGATGGATGGAAATGCATGAATTACTTGATAATATCATTCCATTTAAATATAAATTATACTCCAGAATAATCATAGAGTTTAAAGAGTTTATTGTTTCAAAAGGGATGCAAGATAATTAAGAGTGATTGATAGTTATTTTAAATAATTATTATTCATCAAGTCTAAATATTTTTTACTCAAGAAATAATCACTCTCCGATATATGGGTCACAAATAGAAAAATAACTAAATTAATATATGACAAACTATAGCTCTTTGAGTAGATGTAGGAGTAGTATAGTGTTACATGTAATTAATTTGTTGCTGCTGGTTGGAGGGAATATATGAGTATTGACGCACAACCTCAAAATATTTTGAAATTTTGGTTTGCTGAGGAAAATAAATCTAGATGGTTTGATAAAAATAGTGATTTTGATAAACTAGTTATTAAAAATTTTTTTAGTTTATATGAGTTAGCTGTTGATGGTTTATTAGATCATTGGAAAGAATCCGAACATGGGTCTTTATCCCTAGTAATCATTCTTGACCAATTTCCAAGGAATATGTTTAGAAATCTAGCGCAGAGCTTTGCAACTGATAGTAAAGCCTTGTTTATTACAAAGAACTCTATTGATAAAGGGCAAGACTTAAAATTAAATCCTGAATATAAGCAGTTTTTATACATGCCTTTAATGCACAGTGAAAATCTAGATGATCAAAAACTATCTGTGCAATTATCTAAAAACAACCCTCAGTCACTTCTTTATGCCCAAATGCATATGAGTATTATTAAGCAATTTGGTAGATTTCCTCACCGTAATGATATTTTGGGTAGAAAATCAACAGAAGCTGAGCGCCAATTTTTGACATTGCCCAATTCTTCGTTTTAAACAAAATTTGTTAAGGAGTAAGAAAAACCTATGATTCAAAAGTCAGATTTTCTCACGAAACCATATAGTTGGTATGTAAGAATAATTTTTTGGTTTCAGAAAAGAAAATACGGAGAAGTTTTAAAATCTGCGCAGATATGGGCGAAATCTCCGAGGGTGTTTTTAGCTCTTTCTTTTTTATATTCATCTATTGATCGTAAAAATTCACCTATATCACCGGTACTTAGAACACTGATTATTGTACGTATTTCTCAAATTAATGGATGTTCTTTTTGTATTGATCTTAACACATTTGTTTTGATGGAAAGGGGAGTTGATCTTAATAAAGTGCAAGCTTTAGCTAATTGGCATTTAAGCGATTTATTTTCTACTCAAGAACAAGTTGATTCTTGAGTATGTGGAAGCCGTTGCAGACTCGACTAAAAAAATAAGTGATCGTATAAAAACACAAGTACAAGCTGTATTTACAGAGGAAGAAATTGTTGAATTAACAGCTATTATTGCTTTTCAAAATATGTCAACAAAGTTTAATAATGCATTTGGTATTGAACCACAAGGGTTTTGTTCTATTGATATGAAATCTAATTAAAATTTTTTGAGGTGGAAGGAACTAATGCCTTATATTATTTATGTTATTTTTTTCCTGCAACAAATTATTATAAATTCATGCTACGCTGATTTACAAAGAGTTGAGGTTAAATATATGGATTTTGACTATAAAAAACAAACAGATGAATTCTGGAAAAAACACTTAAATGCAGAAACATTTAAGGTATGTCGTCTTAGCGGTACTGAGTATGCCGGCTCTGGAAAATATGATAAATTTTACGAAGTAGGGACTTATTACTGTGCTTGTTGTGGTGGAGATCATGCTTTATATGAATCAACAGTAAAATTTGATTCTGGGACTGGGTGGCCAAGTTTTTACAAACCTTTAGATGATGCCATTACTGAAAGATTAGACCCCAAAGATCAGCTTAGATCTTTAGTGGGATTAGCTAGAACAGAAGTGATTTGTAGCCGTTGTCATTCACATTTAGGGCATGTATTTGATGATGGTCCTAAGCCTACTGGCAAACGCTATTGCATGAATTCTGTTGCTTTAGTTTTCATTCCTAAGGGTGAGCAAATCAAAAGAACTTATAAAATTGACCAAGAATAAGTAGGGGATTCATGCTCAATAAATCACTAATATTTCTTGTAATAATAAGCTTTGTTTTGAATGTTTTTGCTAAGGAAAAAAATATGAATATCAAAAAAGAAATAGCTGTTTTTTCTATGGGATGTTTCTGGTGTGGGGAGTCAGAATTTAGAGATCATGCAACAAATGAATTATTACCAGGGATATTGTCAATTAGTGTTGGATATGCAGGTGGTACTATGCCTGATCCTACTTATCAAAATCATTCTGGTTATAAAGAATCAGTTAGAATCGTATTTGACTCAACACAGATAAGCTACGAAAAGCTTTTAGATATAATGTTGATTTTTTAAATCCAGACGGTCAATTTTGTGATATAGGAGATGCTTACAAAAGCGCAATTTTCTATATAACAGAAGAGCAGAAAAAACAAGCTATTAAAGCGAAAGAAGATATACAAACATTATTTAAAGAGAATCAAGTAATTGTAGAAATGTTAGACTATACAACTTTTTATGATGCTGAAGAATACCATCAAAATTATAAAAGTAAAAATCCTGTAAGATATAAATATTATCGTTGGAATTGTGGTAGGGATCTAAGATTACAAGAAATATGGAAAGATAAATATGAATAAATCAATCCTCAAGCCTAATTTTTGTATAATTGGCGCTGGTTCTGGAGGGCTGACATTTGCAGCGGCAGCAGTGCAAATGGGAGCTTCTGTTGTCTTGCTTGAGCGGAAGAAGATGGGAGGAGATTGTCTTAATTCAGGGTGTGTACCATCTAAAGCACTTATTGCTGCATCAAGGATTGGACATGAAATTATTCATAGTCCAAAATTTGGATGGTCTGTGTCAAAACCTGTAGTTAATTTCCAAAAAGTTCACGATCATATACATGAGGTCATTAATAATATAAAACCTCATGATTCCGTGGAGCGGTTTGAAAAGCTTGGAGTGCAAGTCGTTTTAGAAGAGGGAAAATTTCTTGATGATATGACACTGGAAACGAATACATATCTTATTAAAGCTAAGCGTTTTATAATTGCAACTGGTAGCATGCCTTTTGTGCCACCGATTAATGGATTGCAAGATATATCTTTTTATACAAATGAAACTATATTTGATTTAACTGAGTTACCTTCTCATCTTGTTGTTATTGGTGGTGGTCCTATTGGTATAGAAATGGCGCAGGTTTTTCAAAGATTAGGAAGTAAGGTAACTGTTCTTGAGGCTTTTGTAGCACTTCCAAAAGATGATCCAGAAATTACATCTAGATTGAAGAATATTTTAATTGCTGAAGGGATAGATTTAAATGAGAAGGTTGAAATTTCTTCTGTCAAACAATCTACTGAAGGAAAGCAAATTAATTATTGAACTTCTGAGGGTGCAGAGAAGCAAGTTATTGCCTCACATATTATTGTAGCTACAGGACGAAGGCCAAATATTCAAAATCTAAATTTGGAAGCAGCTCATATAAAATTTTTACCAAGAGCTATTGAAGTAAACGCAAATTTACGTACAACAAATTCAAGAGTTTATGCTATCGGTGACTACCAATTTACTCATGTGGCTGGTTATCATGCAGGGCTTGTAATTCGTAATAGTATTTTTAGACTTTCTGTAAAAGTAGAAACCCAAGCAATTCCATGGGTCACTTATACAGATCCTGAACTTGCTCATGTAGGTTTTTTAGAATCTCAGCTTAAAACCCAGAATATTCCTTATAAATTGTTACAGATGGACTTTAATGAAAACGATCGAGCTCAAACGGAAAAACGTACAGAAGGTATGATCAAAGTTCTTGTATCTCCTAATGGGTATGTGCTTGGTGCTACGATTTTAGGTCTTCATGCCGGTGAGCTAATTTATCCCTGGGTTATGGTTATTCAAAATAAATTAAAACTTTCAGCGATTACAAGTTCTATAGTACCTTATCCAACTTTAAATGATATTAATAAAAAAGTAGCAGGAAGTTTTTATGCAGAGAAAATTT
>JBGCEX010000013.1:0-30676 GCA_045106635.1 Rickettsiaceae bacterium
GTCATGACAGCCGTCAATCTTTAGAAATGTACTCAAAATTATCTCTAGGTGACTGTCAACCAGAGTATGAAAAAAAGATTAAAGACTTTCCAGTTTAATTCTTAGTGGCGGCAAAAGATGTTTACCTTAACACCTGTCCTAATTATGGAAAAAATCCTCTCGTCACCAAAAGAGGTTCTAGCTTCGAAGAATATGATGGGTATTCTAGCGATGAGCTTGAGAGAAGAACTGATGTAGAAAATTATAAAATGACAACTCTTATTGCTCGAATGCAAGAGATGGAATCAGATGGGTATTCTAGCGATGAGCTTGAGAGAAGAACTGATGTAGAAAATTATAAAATGATAACTCTTATTGCTCGAATGCAAGAGATGGAATCAGATGGGTATTCTAGCGATGAGCTTGAGAGAAGAGCTGATGTAGAAAATTATAAAATGACAAATCTTATTGCTCGAATGCAAGAGATGGAATCAGATGGGTATTCTAGCGATGAGCTTGAGAGAAGAGCTGATGTAGAAAATTATAAAATGACAACTCTTATTGCTCAAATACAAGAGATGGAAACAGATGGGTATTCATAATTACCAATCATTTCTTTACTTTTTAAGAGAATAATACCAATTGCAGGTAATATTAGGGGAGTTATTATGTGTGATATTTTTGGATTAGTTCAAAATAAAAGAGCTACACCTAACATAACTCATTTGGCATAATAATTTAATCTTGGTGAAATTATAGCTCATCATTATTCAAACTCGAGCAATACTTGACCACTAGCAACATTGTCTAATTCATTTACCAAGATTTTAGCTATTTTGCCGGCACGTTCAGCTGTAATTATATTTTCCATTTTCATAGCTGTAAGCACTATTAAATCCTGCCCTAAAATAACTTCTTCACCAATTTTAACATTTATAGATATTATTTGACCAGCAAGAGGTGCTAACATCTCTATTAGCCCTTCAGATTCATCACGTACTGGCATAAGAGCTTCAAGTTCAGACATTCTTGGAGAACGCACATAAGTATTCACTGTAATACCAGAATGAGTAAGCATATAACCTGTTGGGATATCAACAATTTTTACATTAACTTTCTGTCCACTGATCATAGCTGTGAAAAGATGACTTCCCAAAGTCCAATTACTATTAATAGTAATTCTACTCGTTCCGTATCTAATATTACAGCCATCTTTTGTTTGCTTAATCAGTATAGGGTATTGATCTTTATCAATAGAAACAACCAATCTAGTACCAATCTTATGAGCTTGATTTGTAATTTGATCTCCAATAGAAGAAGCTCTTTTTTGTTCTGCAAGATATATATATATTGCAGTCGCTAAAAATACTTCACTTATTTCTGATGTAAGATTTGCTCCTGAAAAACCACCTGGATATTCTTCCTCTATAAAGCCTGTATGAATATCACCAGACATAAACTTGGGATGATTAATAAGCGCTTCAAGAAAACTAATATTATGAGATATACCTTGAATAATAAAAGAACTAAGTGATTGGCTCATAAGCTCTATAGCTCCTTGGCGAGTTTCACTGTAAGTGCATAATTTGGCTATCATAGCATCGTAAAACATACTTACTTCACCACCAGGACCAACTCCACTATCAATTCTAATATTTGGATTTTTTGGGGGAACTTTATAATCTAATATTCGACCACTAGATGGTAAGAAGCCACGCGATGGGTCTTCAGCACAAATTCTTGATTCAATTGCCCAGCCAGTAAGTTTCACATCTTCTTGGGTAAAAGAAAGCTTCTCACCAGCAGCAATTTTAACCATTTGCTCTACTATATCATATCCTGTAACAAGCTCAGTAACAGGATGTTCCACCTGAAGACGAGTATTCATTTCAAGAAAATAATATGTTCTATCCTTATCCATCATAAATTCAACTGTTCCAGCTGAATAATATCCCACCTTTTTTGAAAGAGCTACTACTTCAGAATACATTTTCTGTCTTGTTTCTTCATCTAAAAAGGGACTAGGAGCTTCTTCAATAACTTTTTGATGATAACGTTGAATTGAACATTCTCTCTCACCAAGACACACAGCATTTC
This sequence comes from Rickettsiaceae bacterium, assembly GCA_045106635.1. GTDB lineage: Bacteria > Pseudomonadota > Alphaproteobacteria > Rickettsiales > Rickettsiaceae > Megaera. The sequence goes on from JBGCEX010000013.1 coordinate 2,077, forward strand.
CATACTGGTCAGCTAAAAGTTGTATTTCAATATGACGTGGAGAAATAATTAATTTTTCAATAAATACCCTACCATCACTGAAACTACTTTGTGCTTCAAATCTAGCCGATTGATAAGCTTTTTCCATCTCTTTAGGGTTTTTTACTACCCGCATACCACGACCACCACCACCAGCAGCAGCTTTTATCATTACCGAAAAACCTATTTGCTCTGCAATTTCTATAGCTTGCTCAACACTATTAATAGTTCCCATATAACCAGGGACGGTACTTACCCCGGAATCAATAGCAATTTTTTTGGCTTCAATTTTATCGCCCATATTTTTTATTACTTTAGCACTTGGGCCTATAAGAATAACGCCTTCCCTTTTTAAAACATTAGCAAAGTTGGAGTTTTCTGCTAAAAACCCATAACCGGGATGCACGGCATCAGCACCACTTTCTCTAATTGCTGCAATAATGTTTTTTATTGATAAATAACTTTCTGTAGCTGGTGAACTACCAATATAGTATGCTTCATCTGCATACTGAACATGCGCAGAGTTAGTGTCTGCTTCTGAATAAACAGCCACAGATTTTATACCCATTTTCTGCAGGGTCTTCATGATTCTAAGCGCAATCTCACCACGATTGGCAACAAGAACTTTTTCAAATAATGGTTTTTTAATCATAAATTAGTTTGTATCTTTATTATTTATTCCCATAGAAATTTCTTCTTACAATGGCAAATTATCATGTTTTTTCCAAGGTCTTACCAATGATTTACTACGTAAATATTTAAGAGATTTACATATTCTCCATCTTGTATTTTGAGGTTTAATAATATCATCAAGATAGCCTCTTGAGGCTGCAACAAAAGGAGATGTAATTGTTTGTTTATAATTCTCTATTATTTCTTTCTTTTTTTCTGGGTCTTGGCATTCTTTTCTAAAAATAATTTCTGCTGCCCCTTCTGCACCCATAACAGCAATTTCAGAATTAACCCAAGCATAATTATCGTCTCCACGTAAATGCTTTGAATTCATAACAATATAAGCACCACCATAAGCTTTTCGAGTAATAACCGTAATTTTAGGAACAGTAGCTTCTGCATAAGCATAAAGTAATTTAGCCCCATGCTTGATTATACCATTAGTTTCCTGTTCAACTCCAGGTAGAAAGCCTGGAACATCGACTAACGTTACTATTGGAATACTAAAAGCATCACAAAATCTAATAAATCTAGCAGCTTTTCTCGAAGCATTTATATCTAAACAACCAGCCAAATTAAGAGGTTGATTTGCTACAAAACCCACTGGGTTACCCTCCATATAACCAAATCCAATAATAATATTTTTAGCATAATCTGTTTGCAATTCAAAGAAATCACCTTCATCAACTATTCTCTGAATCAATTCCTTCATGTCATAAGATTTATTAGGATTAGTTGGTACTAATGTATTTAGTGACATATCCACCCTATCAGCTGGATCTTTTGTAGGTCTTGTAGGTAGATTACCACGATTAGAAAGTGGCAAGAAATTTATAAATCTTTGTGTTTCTAAAAGAAGTTCAACATCATTTTTAAAAGAAAGATCAGCAACACCAGATCGTGTTGTATGCATTCTAGCTCCACCTAATTTTTCTTGCGTTATATCTTCTCCAGTAACAGTTTTTATTACATCTGGACCAGTTACAAACATGTAAGATGAACCACTAACCATAAAAATAAAATCTGTAAGAGCTGGAGAATACACGGCTCCACCAGCACATGGACCCATTACAAGAGTAATCTGTGGAATAACACCAGAAGCGAGCACATTACGTTGGAACAATTCTCCATATCCACCAAGCGAATCAACTCCTTCTTGTATTCTAGCTCCACCAGAATCATTGATACCAATTACGGGAGCACCAACCTCTAAAGCTGCATCAATTACATTACAGATTTTTTTAGCATGATATTCGCCAAGAGAACCTCCGAAGACTGTAAAATCTTGGCTATAAACAAATATCAATCGCCCATTAATAGTTCCATGTCCTGTTACAACACCATCTCCAGCAAATTTCTTATCTTTCATATTGAAATTATCGCATCGATGCTCAACAAACATCCCAGTTTCTTGAAAACTATCAGGGTCTAATAATACTTCTATACGCTCTCTTGCTGTCAGCTTACCTTTTTTATGCTGCTGTAAAACTCGTTCAGATCCACCACCAGAACTGGCTTGGCTTCTTTTTTCATCAAGTATCTGTTGATTTTGAAATGTGACTTTACTCATAAATTTGAATTATTTTTTTTCAAAAATTGTCTCTACTTAAAAAGCCCAGTATAAAGATTTTTTTTTTTAAAGATAGATCTTATTTTACCTTAAGATCATACAAAAATTTATCTACTTTGCACTTTGTTCTATAACATCTTCAATTTCTTTTGCTGATAAAAGGACAGGAAGTTCTATGCCGTTTGGAAAGTTCATACTAAATACTACGTTATAAGGGATTCCTTGTATTTTTCTTTTTACTAGAAAATCATGTATTTCAGGGTTGTAATTAGTAAAATCACCACGCATAGCTACTATCTGACTATTAGATAATGTGTTTATAACTCTATTTCTAGAAAATACCAAATATTTGTTGTATTTACAAGTAACACACCAATCAGCTGTAATATCAACAAAAACTATTTTTCCATTCTTAACTAACGAATCAATTTTTTCATATTTAAATTCTTGCCATAAATTATCAATTTTTAACTGATGTTCTTGATCCTCAATATTACTATAATTAGGCAATAAAAAACTAAATATCAATAACATAAAAAGTATACTTGACTTAATGAACCAATACTTTAAAATATATTTATTATTTTCTAAAATAAATTTTATCAGTACTAAAAGAAAAAACAATCCTATTGCAGACCTTAAACCCAGTTGCGCTTCTATTATTAAAAGCAACCAGAATATCGTAGCTATTAGCAATACAACTAATATTAATTTTAAATTATTCATCCATTTACCAGTTTTTGGCAAAAGTTTTATAGTATTAGGCCATATTAACAAAAGTATATATGGGATAGAAAAACCCATAGCTACAAAAGTAAATGTAAAAAATATCATTATATTACTTTGTTGAAAACTCAAAAACAAAGCACTGCCAAGAAATGGTGCTGTACATGGTGTGGACAGAATTGTAGCAAGGATGCCACTAAAATAATATTGAAGATAACGATTACAAAACTTACTGTTCAGCAGGAAGCTACTAACTGAATTTGGAAATTGAAACAATACTCTATCTAATGAAACACTAATAAAGAAAGTGATAATTAGAATTAGAGCGATTATAAAAATTGGTTCTTGAAAGTTTAAGCCAAGACCAAAATACTTACCAGCATTTTTAAGGGTAATTGCTATAAAAGATATTGCCCAAAAACTAGTTACTATCCCAGCTATTGTAAATAACGAGGCTTTTTTACTATTTAAATCAGGATGTCTTACAAAATTTATAATCTTCAAAGACAACACTGGTAAAACACAAGGCATGAAGTTTAAAATAAAACCCCCAAGTACTGCAAGCGCTAGAATCCACAAAATATCAAACTCCCATGAAAAAACTTGATTCCAATCACTAAAATCATCACCAGTTTCATTTGGATAAATTATCACGGATAAACGTTCTTGCTTTAACTCGAACTGATTACTACATAGCACATATTCTATATCAAATATTAGTTCTATATTTTTCATAGGGTCAAGCGCCTCAACCATCAGCGGAACTTCAAGACGCTTTTCATAAAAATATATTTTTTCTCCTATTGTCGATATTTTGAATAATGGGTCAGGCCAGATTAATTTGTAACTCTTTAAATTTTGAGATTGATATAACTCAACTTTAGTTGGCAACCCTGTTTCTCCTGGGTAAATCGAATAAATACTATGATTTTCAGGTATGTTAAACTCTAAAGTTAGTTTATTAGCATTATCTTTTACAGTAAATCTTGGCTCATTTTTAGAAGCTTCTACCGCAATTACTTGGAAAAAAAATAAACTAATATCAATATTAGTCTTTTATAGGACATTAGTGTCAACTCTTGAAAGATTTTAAATAATCACTATATAAACTTATATTAACAATCTAAAAATATTTATATGGTTGGACAAGATTTTTCTAATTTAACTGGCAAAATTCTCATAGCTACTCCATATACTATGGAAAATAATATATTCCATCAGTCTCTGGTTTATATTGTACATCATGGTATCGAAGGCTCGATTGGCTTCATTATTAATAGACCTATTACTAATGAAATCTCCTTAAAAAATTTACTAAAAAAAACAGACTCAAATATTGATATTAGTTCATTAAATTTAGAAATTCTTATTGGCGGGCCAATAAAACTTGAAAGAGGTTTTTTCCTACACTCTGCTGAATATGATAAAAATCTTTTATTTAAACCAGAAAATTCAGATCTAGCTGTTAGTTCGAATGTTGAAATTCTTCAAGATATAACAGCTGGAATCGGTCCAAAATTGAATATGTTTACAATTGGATACACAGCTTGGAATGCTGGTCAGATAGAATTTGAAATCCAGAATAATTTGTGGTTAATAACTAAAGCCAACAAAGAACTTATTTTTGGTGCTGAACCTAGCTCTAAGTGGCTTAGTGCCATTACTAATTTAGGCATAGATAGTTCTGATTTTGTTCCACATTTGGCAAATTGTTAATATTAGGACTTTACCTTTTTTTCCCACGTTAAGAAAAAAAACATTCCCCCAAGTAACGCAGCAACAATGAAAAAAATAAAAACTGCACTCCACCCCCAGTTGTCAGAAATTAAACCTACACAAACACCAGAAACTCCAGATCCCACATAACCCATTGTACCTACTAAACCATTAGCTGTTCCAATTGCTTTTTTAGAAGCAAAATCTGCTGAAGCAACTCCTGCTAATACCTGAGGACCATACACACAAAACCCCATCATAATCATTAACAATCCATTGAAAAGCATATAATCTGCTGGTATTTGCCAAAATACCCAAAGTATGCAAGCAAGAGCCAGCATAAATACCATTCCAACTGGACCTCTCTGACCATGAAAGATTTTATCTGAAACTATACCAGCTAAAATTCCACCAAATAATCCTGCAATTTCATAAGCTGCAACATACCATCCTGCTTCACTAATTGCCATATTTTTGAATTCTTTTAAAAATAATGGAGCCCAAAATATAACTCCTAATCTAACAATATAAAGGCACATATTAGCAAAACAGATGTACCACATATTTCTACTAAAAAAGACTTTTTGAATAATCTCAATAGTAGTTAAATTATCGTGTTCATCATCCTTTTTACTAATCTTTTGATCTTTGTACAGCTCTACTGCTGGAAAGTCCAGTTCTTTTGGTGATTCTCTAAGTCTATTAAATAAAATATACGCCACTATTAGTGCAATTATAGCTGGCACAAAAAAGGCAACCCTCCAACCAAAATCTGCAACTAGATAGCCAGTAAATATTAAAGTGAAAGCACCTCCAACTTGATGAGATGCAGCTGCATAAGACCACTTTGCTCCAAGTTCTTTTGGTGCAAACCAATGTGTTAACATTCTAGCTACTGGTGGCCACCCCATGGATTGAAACCAATTATTTACAACCCATAATGTCCCCAGAAAAATCAAACTTTCAGAAAACCCCAAGAAAAATGTAATTATAGCTGAACAACAAAGACCAAGTGGCATAAAATACCTAGCATTTGACCTATCACTAAGGTAACCATTAACAAATTTTCCGATTCCATAAACTATAGAAGCAACTGTCAACACGAAACCTAGCTGAGTCTTTGTATAATCGAATTCTTCCATAAAAGCTGGCATGATCATAGAAAAATTCTGGCGACATAAGTAGAATGTAGCATACCCCAAAATGACTGAAATCAATATCCGCATTCGCCACTTATTGTATATTTTACGCTCTTTTTCCGAAAACAAAATATTGGTTTCTCTTTTATCTGTACAATATTTGTCAGAAAGATTTGATAATTGTTTTGTATTTTTTAACATTCCTTAACCAGAATCACTTAATTGATCTACATAGTAATAAAAATTAATTTTATAATCAACAAATACTTATTGTTTCTAAACCTTGATTTTAAGGTTGAATAATTAAGTCTTTAATTTGTAATTGAATGGTTTGTCTATTTTGCCAATTATTTACTTTTAAATTGCCAATCACTGATAAATCATAGGGTTTTTGTGATAAAATCACATCTGCAAGAACCGTATTTACAGAGTTAAATGCAATAGCATTTAAGGGTTTTGAAGCATGAGAATCTCTAGCTGGAGCAAACAGCACTTTGATATGATTACCCCCAACAATATCAGCTTTCAATACAAATAGATTGTTAAATTTAAAAACAGGAGATGGATTACCGTTACCAAATGGTTCTAACCTATTGATTTCCTCGATTAAATCATCATTCACAGCGCTCGACATTAAATCTAGATTATAAAACTCTTCTAAATGAGCAGTAGAATTCTTTAATATAGCCTCAAATCTATTTTCTAAAAATTCTTGCAATACAAATAATTTACTTTCTTCTATAGTAAAACCAGCCGCCATAGCATGACCTCCACCAGCTATCAATATATCATTTAAATTAGCTTCCATTAAAGCTGAACCAAAGTCGCATCCTTTTATTGACCTACATGACCCCTTCCCTATTGAATCATTGATAGCAATTACCGCAACTGGTCTATTATACGATTCTTTCAATCTTCCAGCGACAATTCCTATCACGCCTGGATGCCAACCTTTACCACTAACAAAAATCACTGCATTTTTAGCTTGTAACTTAGCAGCCTTATGAGCTTCTTCAAGAATAGTAAGTTCTATCAGTTTTCGATTATCATTATGCAAACTAAGTTCTTCCGATAATTCTCGGGCCTTCTTAGAGCTTTTAGTAGATAAAAGAGTTGCTCCTAAAGAAGATGTTCCCACCCTACCACCAGCATTAATTCTTGGACCCAACACAAAACCAAGATGATAACAATTAATAGCCTCTTGTAACTCAGCTACATCACACAAAGTAGCATAACCTATATTTGTTCTATTTTTAGCAACTTTTAATCCTTGTTTGACAAAAGCTCGATTTAGCCCCGTAAGCGTCATTACATCACATACTGTTCCAAGAGCCACAATATCTAGTTGACGCATTAAATCTGGATATTTAACAGCAGAATTTTCAAAAAAACCTTCTTTTTTAAGGGTAGAACAAAAAGCAACTGCAAATAAAAAAGCAACTCCAACTGCGGCAAGATTTTTATGATCACTTGTTTCGTCAATACGGTTAGGATTTATTACAGCTATAGCTTTTGGTAATTTATCTAAACTAATATGATGATCGATAACAATTACATCAAGACCTATTTCAGAAGCATGTAGCAAAGCTTCAAATGCCACTGATCCACAATCAACGGTAATAAGTAGCTTAGTCCCCTTATCTTTAATTTTTTGCATAGCAGATGAAGTAGGTCCATACCCCTCTTCTATTCGATCTGGAACGTAAATTTCCGTGTCTATTCCAAGTTCCAACAGAACATTTTTTAATAAAGCCGAAGAAGTAGCACCATCCACGTCATAGTCAGCAAATATAAAAATTTTTTCTTTGCTTTTTATTGCCTTTATAATTCTTTCCACACCTTGTGGCATATCAAGTAAATGAAAGGGATCAGGTAGCAATGTTTTTATTTTAGGATTAAGAAAATCAAAAGCCTCTTGTAATGAAGATGATCTAGTTGAAACTAGCCTAGCTAAAAAATCACTAATTTGAAGCTCTCTAGAAATATTAGTTACCATGTCTTCTTCAATTCGTATAGAACGCCAAAATTTTCCAAAAACAGACTTTTGCATAAGCTTTAGTTAATTATAATAAAATCAATATCTTCTATCCCAACCATTATCATTACCTACTTAACAAATGTCTAGGTAATTTAAAATTTATAGCAAAATCGGCAAAAAGCTTACTATTTACTAGTTAGTTTTTTATCAAATAACTAATTTTATTGAAAAAAAATCCTGCCTAGGATATACAATCCCTATATAATTTTTTTACCATATATCATTAAAAATATCTTTATGCATAAGCTCATATATCATTTTGGCTGTCAAACTAATGAAGGCAATGCAACCATGAAAGCTACACTTGGTGGCAAAGGAGCTAATCTCGCTGAAATGTCTAATCTTGGCCTACCTATTCCACCAGGTTTTACAATTGCAACTGATATATGCTCGCATTATTACGATAATGGCAATAAATTAACAAAAGATTTTGAAAAACAGCTTTTTCAGGCAGTAAAAAAACTAGAAAATAAAACAGGAAAAATTTTTGGTTCTATTAAAAATCCGCTATTATTATCTGTGCGTTCTGGTGCTAAAATATCAATGCCCGGCATGATGGATACAATTTTAAACTTGGGAATGAATGATGATGTTACAGAAAGCCTAGCTAAAATCACAGATAATCCTCGCTTTGCTTATGATAGCTATCGCAGATTTATTGAAATGTATGGCTCTGTAGTACTTGGGATTTCAAATTACATTTTTGAAGATACTTATGATAACCATAAAATTAACAATGGTATCATTAGTGATTCTAAAATTACTACTGATATATTAAAATTGGTAATTCATGATTATAAAAAAATAATTCACAAAACTACAAATAAAGAGTTTGAAACTAATTTAGAGCAGCAACTGAAAAATGCAGTTGAAGCTGTTCTTAAATCATGGATGAGTCCAAGAGCAATACATTATAGAAAAATTAATAACATTGATGAGCAAGATATTATAGGTACTGCAGTTAATATTCAATCGATGGTTTTTGGTAACAAAGGAAATAATTCTGCTACCGGAGTAGTTTTCACTAGATCACCCACCAATGGTGAGAAAAAAATATTTGGTGAATTCCTAATGAACGCTCAGGGTGAAGATGTTGTAGCTGGTATTAGAACTCCTCAACCATTGCTAGCAAGAGAGCAGCAAGATGGTCAATCAATGCAAGAGTTAATGCCAAAAGCCTATCAAGAATTAGTAGCAATTTGTACTCTGCTTGAAAAACATTATGGTGATATGCAAGATATTGAATTTACTATAGAGGAAGAAAAACTATATATCTTACAAACAAGAAATGGAAAAAGAGCCGCTGCTGCTGCTGTAAAAATTGCTGTTGACATGGTAAATGAGAAAATTTTAACCAAGGAACAGGCGCTACTTAGAATAGAACCTGAGTCTTTGAACCAACTTCTTCATACTGCTATTGACTATTCTAGTAAGCTAGAAATTATTGCATATGGCCTACCAGCTTCTCCTGGAGCTGCTACTGGTATAGTTGTTTTTTCACCTTATGACGCAGAGGAATTATCTCATCATCATAAAGTAATCTTGGTGCGTAATGACACAAGCCCAGAAGATATAAAAGGTATGCATGTAGCAAAAGGTATTATTACTGCTCGCGGGGGAATGACTTCCCATGCAGCTGTTGTAGCCAGAGGGATGGGAAGACCTTGTGTTTGCGGAGTTAAAGGTCTCACTGTCAACGAAAAAGAGAGGTATTTTACTACTAGCGCTGGGCAGAAATTTAAACAAGGTGATATTATCACTTTAGATGGATCAACTGGTAAAATCATCTCTGGTTCTGTTAATCTTATTGAACCACAATTCTCTAGGGAGTTTGCAACTATTCTAAAATGGGCTGATTCCATAAAAGATCTAAAAGTAAGAGCTAATGCCGAGACAGCTATTGATGCAAAAATGGCAATTAAATTTGGCGCAGTAGGTATTGGGCTTTGTAGAACTGAGCATATGTTTTTTGATGCAGATAAAATTCCTTTAGTCAGAGAAATGATAATTGCTCAAGATTATGAACGTAGAATGAAAGCAATTGAAAAGCTAAAACCTTTGCAAATAGCAGATTTCAAAGAATTATTCTCAATTCTTCAATCTATGCCCCTTAATATCAGATTATTAGACCCACCGTTACATGAATTCTTACCTACCTTAGAACAAGATAAAGAAAATTTAGCAAAAATTCTAGAAGTCCCAAAATCAGTTATTGATCATCGCTTACATGTATTACATGAAATCAATCCAATGTTAGGACACCGGGGTTGTAGACTTGGCATCTCTTACCCTGAAATCTATACTATGCAGGTAGAAGCTATATTGGAAGCTATTTGGGCATTATATTCTGAACAGAAGATAAGCGCTAATCTTGAATTAATGATTCCTTTAATTAGCAATGTCAAAGAGCTTGAAATTATCAAAGAGATGACTCTAAAAACTATTAAAGCACTAGAAGAAAAATATTCTCATAAATTTAATGTAAAACTTGGTACAATGATTGAATTACCGAGAGCAGCTATAATTGCCGATAAAATCTCGCCATTAGTAGATTATTTTAGTTTTGGTACTAACGACCTAACACAAACAACTTTTGGCATTTCCCGAGATGACACTGGCTCATTTTTAGGTGATTATATAGAACAGAAAATATTTAAACATGACCCATTTGTAACTATAGATCAAGAAGGGGTAGGTTTTTTAGTTAATACCGCAATTGAAAAAGGTAAAAAAGCTAATAAAAAATTAACATTAGGTGTTTGCGGCGAACATGCTGGTGATCCAGAATCAATTGATTTTTTTCATAATGCTGGAATTGACTACATATCATGTTCCCCTTTTAGGGTTCCAATCGCAAAAGTTGCAGCTGCAAGAAGCAAAATAAACAGCTCTACTGATCACAAATCAAGTTAAATTCATGTAAAAAAAACTCAGATTTTAAATATTATTATCAACTATAAACAACAAAGTGTAAGTTTTTCTGCAAAATTAACAATGAGTTGATTGCATGATTTGTAGCTTGTGATCTCAATAGTACATATCTGCTAATTCAAAATCAAAAATATTCTACGCTACTATTACAGATGCGGTACGTCAGAAAAACTTATAAATTATTTTGAAGATACCATTTAATTTCAACCTAATTAATCAAGCAACTTATAACTTAATGATTGAAATAGTAAATATTAGCTGCTACTACTCATATAATTAAAATGATGCATCGCTCTTGCCTCTTTGTTAACTAATACTAGCAAAGATACTGCTAAATTAAAAAATTTTAAACACAAAATGAGGATTTATGACTATTTCTAATGAGACACAACAATTAGTAAATGCTAGTCAATCAATATTAAAAAAAACCTTGAATCAGAAAGAAATAGATGGTCTTACTCATTTTATAGACGTGTTAAATAGGCAAGATGGTAATTTAACAAAGGAAGAACAAGTAGTTTTAGAGACATTTTTTGAAAATGCAGTTAACAATCAAGATTTAAACAAAAGGATATCTAAAGCAATGAAATCATTGCCCGCAGAAATGGAAGCTGTTTTAAGTGCATTAACACAAGTGCGTAGCTTTTGTTATAAAACACGTTTTATAAACAATATTGACGGAATTAATAAAAAAATAGTTCGTAATTTAGAATTATCAGAAAACAATCAAACCATTGTAGCTTCAGAAAAAATACATTTATCTGAAATCGGTATGCTGACTGATACTCTTAAATCTAAAGATATTATTGATTTTTTGGATAGTTATAATATTATTACTCTAGGCGGATCCTTAGATAAAATAAAATCTGAAATATCATCATCAGAGGATGTGTTGCAACGTTTGAATAAAGCGGTAGATTCAGGAATGGATGTACAATCTGGTGATATAACCCATACAAACAAACAAAATGCTTTAATGAACAGAGACCCTAAGTCTTTCTTCGAAAAAGCTAAAAACCATGTGACGAAATATCAACATGCAGCTACCTTATACAAAAGAGATGATGCTACTCTCTTAGAATCTTACAATACATATATTGATCATGTAGAGGACTACATAAATTTTCTAGATAATCTCAATGAACTACATATGCAAGAGTTTGTTAGGCTTAACGAGTCGGGTAGCATAACTAAAAAATGGTTGCTGTAATTAATAGTTTTAATGAAGATAATATGGCTTCTATTAATGCATTAAAAGAACAAATATCAAATTATGATAAAATTGCCAAAGGGGAAGCTTTAACACCAAAAGATTTTGAAAATATATTAAAAGATATGCAGCCACTAGTAGATAATGCTTTGAGACATAATAATGATAATAGAGCAATGAATTTTTTTGATGAAGTAATTTCAGATGCGCCAAACCTTTCAAAAGAAGAACAAGACTCTGTGTTTTACAATATGCAAGAACAGACGGAAGCTTATAGTGCAAAACCAAGACTCATTATTACAAGATTTATATGATCTAAATAACATCACTATATCTTTAGATAAACCAAGAATATCACATATTGATGCTGAATATGAAAGATATGATTTATCTGCACAAGAAGTATTAATGTCAAATCAGTATAGAATTGATCCTATTAAACTAATTCAATCCCCAGAAATAAGGCAAGCTCTGCAAGAAAAATTAGGAGATAATTGGAAAGAACAAATTCGCAATCAATTTACTGAAATTGAAGGAAGAGTTCATGGAAATACTAGTTTTGATATTACTAATGATCTAGATAGAATGATTTCTGCTGGTCTTGCTGACTATGGACTTGCATCAGATGTTAGTGAGCTAGAACCAAAGGTTGGATTAAAAGGCAAATCAGCTAATTCAGTTATGGGAAATCTCAATACAGGTATGGGGGCTGTTAAATTTGGTAATAAAGGTCATACAACTCAAGAATTTGAAGAAAATAAATTTGGAAAATCAAGAGATAGAATGTTGGGTAAGAATGGAGAAGAAGCCAGCAAAAATATGCTATGTTCAGAATTTGCTGCCAAAGCTGCTCTTACTTCTCTTGTAGAATTGCGTGATTGGATAGAAGCAGAAACTGGAGTAGCAAAATCACTTAATACTCCTATTGGTAATAAAGAAGCGTTGGATAGAGTGCACCCTCAGAGATTACTTGAATTGCTAGAAAAATCTGGTTGTGTTGCAGAAATAAAAAACCCTATTTTAGAAAATTTAGTAAACACTAATAATCATAAAAGAAATTATTACGCAAAGAAAAATGCTACTGACCTTCTCTATGATAGAGTAAAATCCTTAGCAAGCAATACTAGACATGACCAAGATAAATTTATTAAAGATGCAACCGTTATATTCAAAGCATATATGAAAGCCGAGAACCCAAAACACAATAAAAGTGATCAAGAAATCAAAACCAGTATTAGTTGACTTGCATTCTACTTACAGTACAAGACACCCTGAAAATTTTATGCAAAAACTACAGCAGATTGTAGTAAAAATAAAAGAATTCTGTGGTAAAAAATTAGGCTATGAATATAAATCTGTAAGAAATAGTGTTACAAGTATATTAAAAACTCCCCCTATAGATAAAACTCCTAAAGAAGTTGCAAGTGAAGTTCAAAATGCATCAAAAAGAATATCTGCAAAAGCCACAGCTGTAGAAAAATATATTGAAACTAGAAAAACCTCCTCTCAAACCAAACAAGAGAGATAATTAATTTATTAATCTGAAAACTCCATGGTAAATTAATTTGTGAGATAGTGATTTATGTGTAATAGTTGAAATTTAATCTTACTACATTTAGTAAAATCAATAGATAATTAAATGAGGATTATCTCAACTATTATATTTTAAAGCTATAAACAAAATTTATTCTCAGATGTAGAACTACACCCCGATTTTTAGATCCTTGATTCCTTTTAAATAATGATTTTTAGTAATTATTTGAGGATCAGTTTCTCCATTTAAATTCACAATTATCAAACGATTATAACCATGCTTATATTTATTTTTAAAATCATAAATTGCTCCTATTACTACTAGTTTATTATCTTTTACTTCGGGAATAAACATTTTTAAAGCAGTATCTACCTGATTATGAATATTATGAATAACCCCATCTTTTTCTGAAATACCATCAGGAAAATCAAAGGTATACAGTTCCTTTCTAAGATCTATCGGTTTTTTTTTGTAATCACCAATAGCTGCTTTTACTGCGCCACAATCAACATGACCTATAATCAAAAGAACTGGTGTATGCAAATATTGCACACCATATCTTACAGAACCTTTAGCACTGTCAATTTGGTTTCCTATATTACGTATATAAAACAAATCATTAATAGGTGTATCGTCTATAGTAGAGCTTTGCACTCGTTAATCTGAACAACTTACAACCGTTGCACGAGGAGTCTGACCATCTTGTATATCAATTAATGTAGCATCTTTGTGATTAGTAACATATTTTGCATTATCACTAAAAATATTCTGCAAAAGAGACTGCACACGGTTATTTATATTATCGTCAAAACTAGTATGAGCTAAAGTACTATTTGTAAAAAACAGAACAAAAAAACATATAATAAATCTTAGCTTATTTAATTTTTGCATATATCACAAATTACATAGTTTATTATCTCCATTAGATAATAAATCAATTCTAACCAGCGATAAATTAATTTTTAATTAAATGCTAATAAGATTGGTAATTTTGATTAAAACTGAGGTGAAAATAACTTTTTTCTAGAATGGTGCCGGATGTCGGATTCGAACTGACGACCGACCGCTTACAAGGCGGTTGCTCTACCACTGAGCTAATCCGGCAATATGATATACTAAATAAATTGTTTTATAAAATGCCTTAGCATCAACAACTAACAAGAAATAAAGCTCTCTAATACAAAAATACCTTAACTAGCCTAAGTAAAAAATTTGTCTAAAAATTCTTGTGCAGCAAATACTTGTTATCTTATTTATATTAGTAACAACTTATTGCGCAGAATTCTTTAATTCTTTTTTAGAAGGCTTTTTTACCTGTCCTTTAACTTTGGCAGCAATCTTATTTGTAATAGCTAAAGGTAATTTAATACCAGCAGCTTGAATAAACCTAGCAACACGTTCAGTAGGTTGCGCGCCTTGCCCTAACCAATATTCTATACGATCTTGTTTAAAAGTAACACGTCCCTCATCATCTTTTTTTAGAAGAGGGTTATATGTACCAACTTTCTCGATAAAATCTCCATCTCTTGGAGCACGAGCATCAGCAACTACCATTCTGTAATAAGGAACTTTTTTAGCTCCGCCTCTTGCTAAACGAATCTTAACTGCCATAACTTCTAAACTCTAAACTACTTAATTTTTTCTTCTTTAAACTGAACATGCTTACGTACTTTTGGGTCATACTTCTTAAAAGCAAGCTTCTCCGTTACAGTTTTTGGATTACGCTTTTTTACTAAAAAATACCCAGTACCAGCAGTACTAACTAACTTAACTAAAAGATTT
This sequence comes from Rickettsiaceae bacterium, assembly GCA_045106635.1. Lineage (GTDB taxonomy): Bacteria > Pseudomonadota > Alphaproteobacteria > Rickettsiales > Rickettsiaceae > Megaera. The sequence continues at coordinate 17,413 of JBGCEX010000013.1, forward strand.
TTGTTTCTCTTTTTAGACACGACCTAAAAACCCTATTAAAAATAACTCTATAAACGACTCCATGTAAAATATAGCTAGAAATCTGATTAGTCAAGAATAAATTAGCTAAATAACTAATCAGTAAAATCAACTTTATTTTTTAATCTAATAATCAAATCGCCAATTCACACCAAAGGAACTATCTCCTTTTTCTCCAGTTATAGCTTCTATAGATATTTTAGGCGTTACTTCTACCTCTATCTTAGTTTTAGTACCAAATGCTTGATTACCTTGTTCCACTTCAAGATACACTTTATCTGCAAGATATTTACCAACTCCTACATAAGAACTCTCTGTATCATTATCATTTTTAATACTAATATCATCAACGCCCAAAATTTTTCTACCAAGCCCTAGTGGATCAAATCCACCACCATTACCAGATAATTTTCTCATTCCATCTGCAAGTCCCACAGCTTGCATTGTTGAAATATTATCTGGATTATTACCAAATAATAATAATGATAAAGCTTCCTGTTGACTCAGAACTGGAGTAGATTCGATTGTAACATCAGGTTCAAAGATAGATCCTGATAATATTAACCTTATTTCTGTATCCCCAGATGTTGTAACACCTACAATATTTAAATAAGTAGACGGTGAAATTGGCCCATTAAAAGTCAAGACACCTTCTCTCACTGTTAAAAATTTACCAAATTCTTGATATCGTCCCTTCACAGATTTAAGCTTACCAAAAATATGCGGATTAGCAATATTATTAGTAATTTTTAAACTACCAGAAAGAAGTGTATTAACACCACACCCCCTTACATATACTTGATGCTTTGTATTTAAATCAACATCTATGTCCAATATATATGGTTCATCATGAATTTCACGAACTGTTTTATCATGGTTAATTGTTTTAACAATATTAATAGTAGGAATGTTATCTGAAAAATGCTCTGGAATTTTTATTTCCATAGGGCCAAGATCAAATTTCCCTTTAGCCAAAGCTTTTGTACTATTACCCGAAATTGATAATGCTCCTCCTATCTCTCCTTGTAAATATGGACTATTAATAAAACTAAATTTCTTGGTATTAATATGAAATTTAAACGGTAACTCATTATATATAGATAAATCTCCTGACCCTTCTAATACATTAGAATAACTATCTTGTGCTATAAAATTCATTATTGAAATATTTTTATTTTTAGCAATTATTTTAGCTGAAATATCTTTCATTTTAATTCCATAAACTTGATATTTATATTCAGCTTTGGTAACAGAAATCATCCCATCAATAACTGGTGATTCCAAGTTACCAGTTATACTAACATTACCACCAAGATAACCCATTAATTTATGACCTCCAGATAAAGGCAGTAAAGCTAATATGTTTACTTCCTTATCTAGTTTAAGATTTGCACTAATATTATCTTTTTTTAATAAGGAAAATTCAAACGGTAACAAAGAAAATGTACAAGGTATCTGTAAATTTAGTGTTCCTATCATTTGGTCTTCTTGTAAAGCATGAGCACTAATAGACAGATTATTATTTTGAATATATGATGACAACTTCAGAACCGTAGCAATGTTTTCTTTATCTAGAGATTTAGTTTTAGCTATTTCTAGTACAGAATTAAAAACTGGTGCAGATTTACTACCATCCAACTCCGCATTACCAGAAATTAAAGATTGATCAAAGCTTGCTGGCAAGAATTTAGAACCAACAGCTGCAGGAAATTTTGTAACAAGAATGTTACCTTTTACCTGAGAATCATTCAAAGTTAAATCTAAATTTAATTTTCCATCATCTACTTTAATATCGGGAGCGCTAATAGAAAACACTTTGCCAAAAATTATTGTTATTGGCTCTTGTGTATTAATTTTTGCTCCACCCATTGTACCATTAACATCATTAACAAACCTAAGATTCATATTACGATCATCGTGATTTTCCTCCAAACTACTGATAAATAGTTTGCTATTAATCTTTACATTCATCAAAGATAGCTCTGCAGACTCAATTTGCGAAACAAAATCAATAAAATTATCTTTTTCTCTAGCCTTTAAAGAAAAACTTTTAAAATCTCCATAATCGCTAACAAGTGACTGAGCTGTTATATCAGCACGCTCTAACTTTAAATCCTCTAAAATTTTTATACCCACATCAAAGTCAATAAAATCACAATTAGCAAGAGAACTAGCTAAACGTTTAACATTACCCACAATATCTAGCTTTTTAGCTCCAGAAGCATTTTGCTCATAAATAGCTTTTATATCTAACTTTCCTTTTGTTAAAAAAGGAAAAAACTCTTTAAACTCATAAATATTTGCACTTTTAATATTTAAAATACCACTTGCAACCTTCGTCTTATCATCAGATAAAAAACTAGCTGTACTAATTACAGTTTGAGCATTATTCACTGTAAAGTTTTTTAAGTATAATTTAGAACCATCTTTGCCTATTTCTCCTTGCGCCTTAATTACTCCCCCATCAAATGAAATCTTACCATTCATACCTTTCTTACTAAAAATAAAATCTGATTTCCAATTTAAGCTTGGTAATTGAACATAGTTTTGATCTCCATCTATTATAGATATATTACCATCTGTAGTAATATAAGGGGTGGATAGTTTACCAGAAAAATCTATTTTTCCCGAACACAAACTTTTTAAAGATTTGCGATCAGGAAATAGCTGTTCTAATATAGAACTATTATAATTCACAGTCCCACTAAGTAAATCTTCTGAAAAATTAATATCCATTTCTCCATCAATATTAGAATGTAGAGAAGCAAACTTAAAACTCTCTATGTTAATACTATTATTAGCAAAATTAAAAGTTCCTTTCGTTTCTAAAATAGCATCTTTTATTAAGGATAATTTCTTATCCAATACTTCATCCTCTGTGAAATTAGTTTTTAATTGTACCTGGAAATTAAGTTTGTTAGTTTTTGAATTAACATTTATATATCCTTGTATACCAAAAGTTACCTCATCTACAAACCCTGTTAACTCTGGTGATAAAACAAATTTTTGTACTATTATATCTTGGATAGCAATTCCAGGAATAAATTCTGTCTTCTTGCGATCTACTTCTACACTGTCAACAGAACCTACATTACTGTTTGGTAATCTTAGTAAATTAATTTTTTGCGCAGAAATCTCATTCACGTCAATTCTCCACAACCATGCCAACGAAGGTAATACATCAATATGGAATTCTTCAATAATTCCAAACAGCCCTTCTTTGTCACTAAAAGCTATTTTTTGCACCTCTATTACCAATGGAAAAGAAATCATTAAATTTGTAACTTTTACCTTGTAGTTATTGTCAGTTTCTTTTTCAACATATTCGGTAATAAATTTATTTATTACTTCATTACCAGCATTGCTTTGCAACCAAATAAAAATTGGTATTATTAACATTGCAAACATGATAACTAAAAATAATAAAGACCTTAATAATAACTTCATTTCTTTTTCTGGATATTATAATTTTTATCTTTAAGCTTTATAACTATAACATAAACACCTAGATCAAAATCAAAAATTTTGACCTATACCAAAATATACATAAAAAGCTTTGTCAATCTTCTTTCTTCCTTTAAGTGGAAAACCTACATCTAATCTTAAAGGTCCAAACCCAGTAAAATATCTCACACCAACACCATAACCATGAAACATTTTTTTATTAAATGCTGGAGTGATTGAGGAGTATACATTTCCACTGTCAAAAAAAACTACAAGACCAATATCATTTTTCACTCTTGTTCTAAGTTCAATAGCAGTTTCAATCATCGAACGCCCACCAATTGGAAGATTTTTTTCATCTATCTCACCAGCAAACTGATAAGCATACCCCCTCACTGAAGCAGCACCACCGACATAAAATCTTTCATTTGCTGGTATTGTTGCTGATTTTGTTCCACTAATTGATCCAATTGCAGCTCTAATAGCTATAACAGGATCAAATTTTAACTCACAGGGAAGATACTTAGCAACTATAAACTCATTCTTTAAAAAAGACTTTCCTTCTTTTTTTATTGGATAGAATGGCTCTGTTTTTAATTGTAATTCATGGCCTTTGCTAGGATTTAAGAAGTTATCCCTCGTATCACGTATGATGAACAATGGAGCTGACAGAAATGAATAATTTTTTGTACTTTTACTTTTGGCATCTTTTACAACGCTATAAGAATATTTTCCAGAAACACCTGCTTTCCATATATCATTTAGCTTTCTTTCAATCCCTACGAATGCTGAACCCTCTTTGTTATTAAAGGCTTTAGAAACAAGGTTTTCTACAGACACCCCTATTTTCAAAGTCTGATTATCTTGTTTATAAAAAGGCTTGGTAAAAGCAAGATCAACAATTTGCTCCTTTTGATTAGCAAACAGTTCTGTTTTTACTGTTTCACCACTACCTAAAAAATTCCTATGATTCCAACCAGTTGTAATACCAAATCCCAAATCACTTCCATAACTAAAACCCGCTTTAAAACTGCGATGTTTTCGTTCTTTTACATCAAATATAACCGGCACTTCATCATTAGCATCTGTGTAATCTGGAATTTCTGGAGTTGTGATTGCAAAAAGACTACTTTTTTGCAATGAATTTTGTGCTTTTGTAATTAATGAACGACGAAAACATTGCCCCCTTTTAAATGGAATTAATTTTTTAGCATAATTAGGATTTACAGAAGTCAGACCTGTAAACCCCACTGATTTCACCTTAGCATGTGGCCCAGCATTAATTATAAAATCAACTAAGATACTATCATCTAAATGATCAATCACTGCCTCATGCGTTACTTCTAAACTCAAAAGACAATTATTCTTTTCAAGCTCTTTTGCTATAACATTTTGTACATTTATAATATTACTAGCAATTGCAAAATCCCCTTCTTTGATTTTTAGATTGCTTAGATCTGGCATTTTTATATTATGATTACTATTCTCTGCATGTTTAAAAAGAAGTTTTTTTATTTTATATCTTTGCCAACCATTAACATAAAAAACAATTTTATTTTCTTCTGCTATCAATTCTGTTTCAATAGTTGCATCATAATAGCCATCTGATTGTAAATATTTAAAAAAAGATTTCTTAGCTTCGCTCTCCCAATAAGCTTGCTGATTTATGGTGTCATATATTTTTGCTACATTCTCCATGTTTTTAGAAAGTTCATTAAGTTTTTTTATAACTTCTTTTATTGAACTATCAGCATCTTGATGCTCTTTGACAATCAGTTTAATAGAATTATGTTTTTTTTCTTTTGCTAATACAAGAGATGGTACAATAATAAAAAAAATTATAACTAACGTAAAATAATAATAAAAATTTTTGTTGACCATCAATAATTCTTGTTCATTCTATCTAAACCTCAAAAGGGCCAGATGATAAGCCATTAATAAATTGAAACATGTATGGATTGTCTGTAGTTTCCATTTCATCCTTAGTTCCAGACCACTGAATTTTTCCATTATGAATTAAGACAACTTCTTTAGCAATCTTGCGGACGCTATTCATATCATGAGTAATAGCTATAGTTGTCGCTCCTAATTCTTCTCGAATTTTAATAATCAAATCATTAATAACATTTGCCATAATTGGATCAAGCCCAGTAGTAGGTTCATCAAAGAATATGACCTTTGGGTCAGTGCAGATAGCTCTTGCTAATGAAACTCTTTTTTGCATTCCCCCTGATAATTCAGCAGGATATAAATTCAATATTCGATCAGATAAACCTACTGACTTTAATTTCTGGCTTGCTAATTCCTTTATTTCATTATGCTTTAAAGAATATAATTTTTGCGCAAAAAAAGTAATATTCTCACTAACATTTAAAGAATCAAATAAAGCGCCACCTTGAAAAAGAAACCCACAATTTTCTAGAATTGTTAAACGGTTTTTTTGAGAGATATTTACGGTTTCTTGATCATCAAACATAATACTCCCATTATCTGGAGATAAAAGACCTATCATTGTTTTAATCAAAACAGATTTACCAGTACCAGATCCCCCAAGTATGACAAGGGAACTATCTTTTTTAACATCAAGATCTATTCCATCTAGTACTTTATGACTGCCAAAAGACTTACTTAAATTACGGACTTTTATTTTTATATTATCTGTCATAATGCGTTAAATTAACTGAAAAACAACTCAGTAATTAAATAATTACTGAGTAAAATTAGTATCGAAGATGAAACCACTGCATCAGTAGTAGCTGTACCTACCCCTTTAGCTCCTTTGTCTGAATAATATCCATGATAACAACTCATGATTGCTATTATAAAACCAAATACCGTAGCTTTGACTAAACCAGAAACAACATCCATTGTTTCTAAATATTCTACTGTACTTTTTATATAGCTAGTACCATTAAAACCAAGTTTATGCACACTTACTAAATAACCACCCATCACACCTATAATATCTCCAATTAATACAAGACATGGCATAGTGATAATAGAGGCTATTACCCTTGGAACTACCAAATATTTAATTGGGTCAGTAGATAACGTAAATAATGCATCAATTTGTTCTGTTACTTTCATAGTACCTATTTCAGCTGCAATGGAAGCTCCGACTCTTCCTGCTACCATAAGACCGGCAAGAACCGGCCCTAACTCTCTAGTGATAGAAAGAACAACAACAGTTGCAATTGAACTCTCTGCAGAAAATCTAGAAAAACCTGTATAACTTTGCAAAGCTAATACTGCTCCTGAAAAAATAGCGGTCATCGCTACTACTGGCAGTGAAAAATAGCCTATGGAGATTATTTGACGCAAAATTAACCCAAAATAAAATGGCCTCCTAACAAAACCACTTATAGTTTTTGCAATAAAAATTGAAAGAACTCCAAGCTTCTGAAAAAAATCAAGAGTTTGACGACCTATATATTGAAATGTTATGAACATAATATTTATATTAATTTTACATTTATAGTGTCATTAACACAAAAATGATTGTCAGTATAGATAATTATCTATAACAAAACCATAAAAACTTAACATTTTGTAGTACTCATCTCTTAGCACTAGGTAATTTATTATAACTAACTCTTACCTATTCTTATAAGCTTTAAAGAATTATGCACAGCACAATCACAATAGAAACACTATATTTTAAAGTCTAACATGGGTTGTAGACTCTATTATATCTATTACCTAGCATAGTTAATATTTCATAACCACTTGTTCCAGCAAGATTTGCTATTTTATCAAGACTCATATTTTTGCCTATAATTTCTACTCTCTGTCCTAAAAACAATTCTTCTACTGGAATTTTACTAACATCAACAGTAATTAAATCCATTGATATCCTGCCTATTATAGGTGCTGGTTTATCATTAATAAACACTATTCCCTTATTACTGAGCGATCTAAGATATCCATCTGCATAACCTAGTGGTAATGTTGCGACAAGCTGCACTTCCCTAACTTGATATGTTCCATTATAACCAACATATTGCCCCGCATCTAATTCTTTAATTTGAACTATAGGAGCAATAAGACTCACTGGATTCTTAACAACAGTTTCTGACATATAAGGGGTTGGATTTAAACCATATAAAGCAGCTCCTGGACGAGTAATATCAAAATGATACTTTGAGCCTAAAAAAATACCACTAGAATTTGCAAAACTTTTTTTAGCATATGGAAATAATGCTGACAGTTTTTGAAATTTCATCAACTGTTGGACATTGGATTTATTATCCAATTCTTCTGACGAAGCCAAATGACTCATTACACATAAAACATCTATATTATCATATTCTGACACAGAACTCACTTCACTCTCTAGCATACCAAGACGATTCATTCCTGTATCAACATGCAAAAAGCAAGAAAGTTTTTTATTTAATTGATGCGCTAAATCTGACCATAACTCCAATTGCTTTAAGGAATTTATCACTGGAATAAGATTGCACTTGATAAAATCATCTTTATCAGCGATGAAATAACCGCTTAAAACGTAAATATTTGCAACGTCAAAACTTACAGCTTGTTGATTTAACACTTCTCTTAAAAACACTCCTTCATCCTTATTAGCAACAAAAAAGTGCCTACAAGATGAACTAGCTAGCACAGGTGCAATTTGCTCCATCCCAAGACCGTAACAATTAGCCTTAACAGCCGCCCCTACTTCTGTTGTCATACAAATTTTTTGCAAAGCTTGATAATTATTTTTTATAATATCAAGATTTATTGTAAGAGTGCATTTAGACGTGATCATTTTTTATTTTATAATATTCTATTACTTTTTTTTCTATCTCTGGAATTACAAAAGCAGAAATAGGTCCACCAAGACTTGCGATTTCTTTTACTAACCTTGAAGAAATAAACTGATTTTTTTCAGAAGCTGGTAAGAATATAGTTTCTATATTCTCTTGTAACCTTGAATTCATGCAAGCCATTTGAAACTCGTACTCAAAGTCAGAGACAGCTCGAAGCCCCCGAACAATAAAACCTGCTCCAACTTTACTAGCAAAATTAACAAGCAATCCATCAAATCTCATTACCTTTACATTACTAGCAATATTATATTTTTCTAGATAAATTTGCGCAAGTGCACATCTTTCTTCTACAAAAAACATAGGTTTTTTGTTACAAGAAGTAGAAATTGCCAAAATTAACTTATCTGTAATCTTGCTAGCCCTTGAAATTATATCAGCATGGCCATTTGTTATTGGATCAAACGTTCCAGGGTATATTCCTATTGTTTTCTTTATCATATTTTAACTAACTTTTTTTAATTGTCTTCTATAATTCCACCTAATACCATTCTGACATTAAGGCTCATCTTGTATTTCTAGAAACTATGCACTTTATTACCATAGAAAAAACATAACAGTAAATTAATTACTTATAACGTAATTAAGCTTTTAGTTTAGACATTCAAACATATTTAATATTTAATGAAATTAGTAATTAATTATGAAAATATTATGTTAAAAGTAATTACAATAGCTGGGCAAAAAGGTGGAGCTGGAAAAACTACTATTGCCGCTCATATTGCCGTATCTCTTGCACAAACTGGACGAAGAGTAGCAATTATAGATATTGATCCTCAAAATAGCTTAAGTAAATGGCATGATTTGCGAAAAGAAAAATTTGGCTCTGGGTACACTGGCTTTCATTTTGTTAGTAGCGCTGGATGGCGAATTGAAGGAGTTATAAGTAACTTGCAAAATAAAATGGATTACATAATTATAGATTCCCCTCCACATACAGAAACTGAATCAAAATCAGCTATTAGATCATCTAATTTAATTATCGTGCCTATGCAACCAAGTCCAACTGATTTATGGGCAACAGGAGTTACTATTGATTTTGCAAAAAGTGAAAACATCCCTGCCAAAACTTTACTTAATAGATATAATTCTCAGTCAAAAATCAGTAAGGAAGTGATAAAACAACTAAGCTCAGGAGTTTTTACAAATACTATTGGTAACAGAGTTGCATTTAGCTCATGTTTTTTAAATGGTATAACAGTAACTGAAAATCAACCAAATTCTCCAGCAGCATTTGAAATAAAGAATTTTGTTCAAGAGCTTTTATCTATTACTGAAACAACTGAAGATAAAACTGCTACCAAAGCCCTTGAGAAAACTTAATATTATTTAATACAAGATTTATTATAAGACTCATTGCAAAAACATAACATTTTCTTTAAACTAACTTGGCTTTAGCGTGTTCTCTTACAATATCTTAAATGAACTTCATTATAAAGCTAAGATATTAACCTTATACTCAATTTAAAATAAACTGATAATAATAAAAATGGATCCATTTGAAATTTATTTACTATTATTTACAGATGTTTTAACTAGCAATTTTGCTTTTAATATTTCATCAGAACTAGTTTTGGATACTATGCAAACGTTTGGCAACTACAATGAACAGCTTATGTTATTAGTCGCTATAATGTCTTATATACTCTCTGTATGTATAAATTATATTTTTGGAATCCTTTGCTATAAAATTTTAGCACCAGCAAATAAAAAGGCATCTGAATTAAATTCCAAAATTGATGCTATCCGCAAGTCTAGATTTTTACCTATAATGATCGCTCTTAGTTTTGCACCATTTTTTGGTAAATTTATAATATTACTTTCAGGCTTTTGTCGAATAAATTTCATACAACTTCTGATAATTTCTATTTTTACAAAGCTTATCTACTATATAATAGTAATATTTTATACTTAAAATATATGACAATATACCGCACCGCACAAAAAGAATCATTTATGGCCGAAGTATCAGATTTTATTTTGGCTAATTTCACAATCGATTTAAATAATATAAAAATTATTTTACCTAACGGTTACCTCTGTAATTATTTACAAAAAGAATTAATAAATAAAACTGGTACAGCAATATTACCTAATATTATACCTATAAACGACATTAGCTCTTCGATGGAAGAAACTTTTAAAATCCCTTCAGATCAAATCGGAAAAGTTACTAGCTTAGAAGAAAAAATGATTATGACAAAAATCATTTTTTCTTATGATAATTTACATTACTCTACAGCCCAAACCATCAATTTATCTTCCTCTCTTATAAAATTATTTTTTGAATTTGAGGCTAATGATATTGATTTTACAATATTAAAAAATATACCCACTTTAAACCAAGCTGAGCATTGGCATTTTATTTATGATTTCTTGGAATTTGCTTATCAAAATTGGCAAGAACAAGTTTCTCTTATAAAAAAATCTACAGCTGCTCAATATCAAAAATTAATATTTACAACAGAATTAACTAGCCTTCAAAACAGCCCTGCTTACACAATAATTGCTGGAGTGATAGGTAATAACAAAATAACAAAAGACTTCATTGTAGGGGTTTCTAAACTACAAAATAGTCATATTATTCTACCACCATTTTCTTCAAGCAATTTTCAATCAACCAACCTACCCACTCCAGAAGAACCTTTATATAACATTTATAAATTATTAAATCAGTTAAATGTAACTCCTAGTAACTTGGCTTATTTAAATAAAACCAGTAAACCAAGCATATTAGATAATTTGTTAACTAAAAGCTCCTCTCATGAGCTTACAAACAATATAGAATATATTGAATTTAATAATATAATATTAGAGGCTGAATATGTTGCCTCTACATGCTCTGAACTTCTTGCAAAAAAAAGTGATGCCACAATTGCAATTTTAATTACAAATGATAAAATTAAAGATTATTTTACTGCTGAACTTGATAAATACGGACTTAATTTTTCTGATCTCATTGGAGAAAACATACTAAACTTACATACAACTAGTTACATATTAGAAGTAGCAAAAAACATCTTCAAAGAATTTTCATTAAAAAATTTTACAAGTCTAATTTTACACCCTCTAATTATTTGTGATGAGACAAGAAAACTAAAACAATTAATTACTAAACATAATAGATTTGCCCAAAATATTGATAGTATAACTGAAATAATTAATAATAATTTTAGTGAACATGCTCAAGTAGAAAAACTAAACAATATCTGCAAAGCTTTATCAAAGAAAATTACAACTTCTGACTTTAGTTTAATGCTAGCAACAACTATTGAAGTATCAAAAACAATATCTCCAAATTTGTGGGAAGGATTTTATAATAACAAGATTGCTATCACTATAATGGAACTTATCAATAGCAATTGGGTATTGACATTAGATGATTTAGGAAACTTTCCAGAAATTCTACAGGAATTACTTTCAGGCGGACGTATTTATAAGCAAACTACCAACAGTAATATAACTATCTGCTCTGCTAATGAAATAACTCTTATGAATTATGACCTTGTAATATATACAAATTTTATTCAGAACTCCTACCCTCTACCAAAAATAAACAGCCCTTGGTTAAATAATCAAATGATCAAAGAGATAGGCTTAGATTCATGGGATGCACGTTTTGGAAATTCAATGTATGATTTTTATTTAAACTTACATAATCAAAAACTATTGATAACTAGATCTATAAAAACGGATAGTTCTTCAAACTCTATGCCTTCTCCTTTTTTATTAAATCTAAAACATATATTGGGCACTAGATTCACCCAAACCTCTGTTAATTTTCCAGAAAATACAGCTACTCAGCAATATGTGGAATATGCATCCGCTGATTTTTTTCCAAAACAATTATCTGCTACAGACATAGAAACTTTAATTCGCGCACCATATAATTTTTATGTAAAAAAAATTCTCAACTTAAAAGCTGAAAGAGAATTAGAAGAAACTCCCTCACTATCAGAATTTGGTAATTTTTTTCATAAAATAGCTGAATTATATACTAAAAATTACGAACAAAATTCATTGATTAGCCATGATAAATTCAACAATTATGCCAAAGAACTATTAAACAATAGTATATTTCCAAAACAAACACAAAATCTATGGCAACTTAAGATCGAAGCAATAGCTCAAGAATTCATCTCATTTGATAATGAAAGACGAAAAAATGTAACACAAGTTTTCTCAGAGCTACGAGGTGAACTTGCACTAGATATTCATGGTACAAAAATAAAAATCGTAGCAATAGCTGACCGTATTGAATTAAACAAAGAAAAAAAAGCAATCATTCTTGATTATAAAACAGGTTATATCCCCACAAAGAAAGATGTTCTATCTGGTCTCAGCCCTCAGCTAATTATTGAATCTATTATCCTACTTGAAGGTGGTTTTGCTAAATTAGGAAACATAGAAACAGAAAGTCTCATTTATATCAAAGTTGCTAGCAAAGAACCCTATATTTCTACAACTGAAGTATCAATTACTAAAAATGATATTTTAACACATAAACAAGGTCTTATTAATTTACTTCATCACTATATTAATACTGGCAAATACCCGATAGAACCAAATTTAATGAACTATGACGACTACTGGCATCTAGCAAGAAGAAACTAAATTTGAAAATAAGCCATCTGATCTGAGATAGGAATGAGTTTTTGTCCCTACTCTACCATAATCCAGTTATCTTCAACATCTTCATCATGCAAGCTACTGACTTCTCTACTAACTAAATCATAACCTATTAATATTTTACATAAGCACCAAAACCTATTAACATTGCTCCAGAATAACTAAGAGTGCTAACTGCAGTGATGCAGCTGAAAAACGCCCCTTTGCCAGGGCGATTGCATGAAATTTAGAAGGTGTATATTAGGATATCATAGAGAATATATATTTAATATATTTCTAAAAATATTTTATTATCAGCTATTATTTTTATGTTTTGTTAGAAAAAATTCTTTTTATAACATCAATCA
>JBGCEX010000014.1:0-47924 GCA_045106635.1 Rickettsiaceae bacterium
GTTTTTGATAAAAGATCTGCAATCTGGTCAGTATGTAGTTTTGGACAATGCATCTTTTCATAAATCAAAGCTAATAAAAGGATTAATAGAATTTGTTGTATGTAAAGTGATTTTCTTCCCGCTTTATTCACTAGATTTAAACCCCATAGAAAAATTCTGGGCTAATATGAAGAGGTGCATTAAAAGCAATATTTTTCATTTTGATATATTATATGATGCTTTAGGTTGCTTCCTTGATACGCATATCTCAACTGAATTTACTACAGTATTTTATAGAAATTGATTATCTGCGAGAAAAGATATTTTAGGTTTGTAGATCAATGAAAATGAATGGGTTAAATTCTAATTAAAATTTTACTAAAATGAAGAGAAGGGATTGCAATCTTGCAACAAATCATTATTTAACTACTGTTTCACCGAGTATTTTACTGATAATAGTAGTGCTTGCAGAATTTAATCCGACAATTTCAACTTCAATCCCGTTTTTGCGTAATTTAGCAGATATTTTATTCAAAGCCTCAACAGCTGATACATCCCAAAAATGTGCATTGGATAGATCTATTACAACAATAGAAACTTTTTCTTTATATTGAAAAACTGAGGTAAAACTAGAAGCAGATGCAAAAAAAACTTGTCCTATAATTTTATAAACTCTTTTAGTACCACATGCTAATAAACTAGATTCAACAGCAAATGAATGAGATACTTTATATGCAAAAAATAGCATGCTTAACAAAACTCCAACAAAAACCCCTTGAGCTAAATCATGCGTAACAACAACAACTAACACTGTAACAAATACAACTAAATTTGATGTAATTGGTGTGTGTTTAAAATTCTTTACAGATGTCCAATTAAATGTGCTTATTGAGACCATAATCATAATTGCAACAAGAGCTGCGACTGGTATTTGTTTAACAAAATCGCCAACTACCAAAATAAGAAATATCAAAAAACAACCAGCAAAAAGAGTTGATAGCCTTGATCTACCACCTGAATTAACATTAATAATAGATTGACCAATAAGAGCGCACCCAGCCATTCCACCAAAAAAACCTGCTATCATATTAGAAATTCCTTGACCTCGACACTCTTTATTTTTATCACTTTCAGTGTCTGTTAATTCATCTATAATTACTGATGTCATAAGAGTTTCAAGCAAACCAACAACTGCTAAAGTTGCAGAATATGGAAAAATAATTTTTAATGTTTCAAAAGTAAACGGAATATCTGGAATCATTAAAATGGGAAGAGTTGACGGTAATTCACCCATATCTCCAATAGTCTTTAAATCAAAGTCAAACAGAATGCAAATAATGGTTAGAATAATGATACTAACAAGAGTTGATGGAATTATTTTAGTAATTTTGGGAAAAGCATAAATTATCAGAAGCCCTAATGCAACCATCATATACATCAGAAGTCCTTCGCCTTGAAAAGCAGGAAGTTGAGCTAGAAATATTAGAATGGCTAAGGCATTAACGAAGCCTGTAGTTACTGAGCGTGAAACAAATCTTAACAAAAAACTAAATTTTAAATGACCAGCAATGTATTGTAATATACCTGTTAACACTGATGCTGCAAGTAAATATTGCAATCCATGATTTTTTACTAAAGTTACCATCAACACGGCCATGGCACCAGCTGTTGATGAAATCATACCTGGTCGTCCACCAAAAAAAGCTATAGATATAGCAATACAAAATGAGCCATAAAATCCTATCTTGGGATCAACCCCTGCAATAATAGAAAATGCAATTGTTTCAGGAATTAATGCTAGTGCAACTACAGTTCCAGCCAGCACATCACCTTTGATATTATCAAACCATTCTAATTCCACTTTTGAACTCAACATTTAAAAAATATTATAATAATTTTTATTAACCTAATCGTTAAATTTATGTTGGTATATTAATCTGTTTCCAATGCAAAGACAAGGAGATTTTTATACTGTGCGCGGAGGAGTGGTAAGAGTGTATGTTGGAGAGAGTTGTTAGGGTAGCTATGATGAGTAGTCCTATATTAATGTAAATTTAAGTTCCAAAAATAGAACATTGTAATCTATTACATTTTTGTAGTAGATAGTTTAGAGAGTAATATTTATAAGCTTTTATGTGCTGGTGAAGATGCTAATAAAAGATGGAATATTAAAAAATTAGTAAATTTTACTAATTGAAAACGAAGTGGGTATAACAAGATGTTTGATATGAATTATAAATATTTCTTACGCTATTCTTTATAAACGATGCTTGTAAGCTTTTATTTAGTAATGCTTTATTGAACGTTCTTGTATTCTTGTTGTGATTCGTTATTTAATAAAACCCTATAAAAATAACAAAACCCTTGAAAATTTGTTAAAAAAAGACTAAATTTAATAAAAGTTTTTCTAGTAGCAACTACAAATATTGAAAATAATGACATTTGATTTTGATATAACAGATAAAGCAGCTCTGCGTATTTCTAAACTTATAGCAAGTGAACAGAATGCTAAAGTAGCTCTTAGAGTGGCTGTCGATGGTGGTGGTTGTTCAGGTTTTATGTATAATTATAACTTGGTTGATAAAATCAATGATGATGATTTTATTTTAGAAAAACATGGAGTAAAAATCGCTATAGATCCTCTATCACAAACATTTTTAACTAAATGTAAATTAGAGTTTATCGAAGAGTTAGGTAGTACTTATTTTCAAATATCAAATCCGAATGTAACAGCCAAATGTGGTTGTGGCAATTCATTCAATATTTAGTAAGAAATCTATTAAGTTTTGAGCAGAGAGCTTAACTTCTTCTTTCTTATCTAAGATTTTTAATTTAAAATTATTATTCTGCATTTCTTCAAGACCAGCAAATACAATATAATTAGCACCATTTTTTAAAGCTTTCTCCATTCTTTTCTGGATCTTACCTTTTAGCTCAATTGACGCTGGAATATATTTTGATCTTAAGGTATTAGCTAGTTGGATAATATAATCTTCACATTCTTTGCCAATAGGTATTAGATAAATTGGAGCTGATTTCTTCGCTTGATATTTCTTTAATAACATCATTAAAGATAGACGTTCAACTCCTGATGCAAAGCCAACAGCTGCGGTAGGAGACCCTCCCATTAACTCACAAAGATAATCATAACGTCCTCCCCCAATTACTGTGCTTTGAGCTCCTAATTTATCAGTTGTGAATTCAAATGCTATGTGGCAATAATAATCCAGACCTCTAGCTAATCTTGGGTTTATCTTATAATCAACGTTTAAAATATCTAAATAACCAAGCACTTTATCAAAATACTCTTTTGATTCTGGAGTATAATAATTAGCAATTAATGGTGCATTTAGTGCTATTTTTTTATCATTTTCGTCTTTAGAATCTAGTATCCGCAGAGCATTGTTTTTATTTAATCTTTTTTTACTATCATCTGATAGATCATTTTCGTATTTAGTAAAATAATCTGTTAAAGCCGTTTGGTAAGAAGTTCTTGAAGTTTTGCATCCAAGTGAATTTATTTCTAAGGTTATGTCATCAAGAATATTTAATTCTTGTAGTAAATGAATAGCAAGTTTAATAATTTCAGCATCAGAATAGGGGTTATCAGAACCAATATATTCATAATTAATTTGATGGAATTGTCTTTGGCGGCCAGCTTGAGGGCGATCATATCTAAATACAGGGCCATAAGAGAATAATTTTAACGGTAATTTTTGCTGTAATCCATGCGCAATAAAAGCTCTTATAATTCCCGCGGTAAATTCTGGTCTAAGAGCTATGCTTTCGCCATTTCTATCCAAAAAACTGTACATTTCTTTACTGACAACATCTGAAGTGTCACCAAGAGTACGATCAAAAACTTTAGTATATTCAACTATTGGAGTGCTAGCACCTTCATAACAATATAAGGTGCTAATTTTTCGAGCTATATCTATAATATAGGCATGAAGCTCAAAATCTTCACCAAAAAGATCTTTCATACCTCTTGGTGATTGCAATTTATCTGTCATAAATTAGCACTTATTTGCTATCGGGTGTTTTATCTTCTTCAAGTAACTCTGGCTCTGTAGAAACAGATTCTTCTTGGGGAATTTTGCTAGATGAGGAGGCGTTTTGAGTAGGTTCTGTACTAAATCCACTGAGAAACTTAACTATTTTCTCATTAGTAATAACTTCCAAGAATGATTTGTCATTGATTCTAAAGTCAAAATTTCTTAGTTCGAAACTAAAATCAGTTTCGAACTTATCACCTGCACCCAATGTTGGATTCTTACTTAAAACTTTTAAAGCTTCAAATCCATTATTTTCAAGATTAGAGACGTATTGTTGAAGGATAGCTAAATTTAGTTTATTATCAGTAACTTTTTTTGCTAGTGGTAATACTACCTCATGAGCAAATTGTGTTTTTGCATTAATCAATTTGAAAGGATCTGATAATGTAAGTATACCAGTATAAGATTCTTGATTTTTGCCATGTATAGATAAATTCATATCATATTCATTGATACCCAAATGTAAGTTTGCATTAAGATCAGATTCTTGAATTTTATATGATACATTAGTACTAAAATTAGTGTTTTTTAGATTTACTATGCTAGTAGCTAGAGCTGTAAAATCATCTACTGTTAATTCTTGAACTGTATCAGTGTTTTTAGCAGTTAGTTTACTAAAAACTTTTTCTAATAATTCAGAAGTAAGTTGAGTTATCTCTAGAATTTTATCTTGTGGATAATTTTTAGTATCTTCAAGATTTAAATTACCTTTGAGTTCTTTGCCATCTCCTGATAAATTAAATGATAATGTATTATTGAACAAATTATTGCCATAAGATATAGCCATTGTAATATCAAACAACTCTTTGTTTATATCAAAATTCCCTATTAAATTTGATGCGAATTCTTCAACCTGAATTTGACCTTTAATAAGTTTATAAATATTTTCTAAATGATTTCTATTAGCATTAATAGTAAAGTTTGTCTCTGAATCAACTGAATTACCAGGTATCATGATATAATAATAATCAGCTGAAAAGTCATTTACAAAATCTGTCATCTTTTGATCTTCTGGCGTTACTTCAAAAAGTTTGTTAGCTAATTGATTAGACCATTTGAAATAATCGCGAGTTACATTTGTTCCTTTTGTATTTGTTGTTAGTTTTAACGAATACTGATTTGTTTTTTCATCTAAATTTCCCGTGATTTCATAAGATGACCCGTTATCTGATACAAGGACGGCATTATTGGTTGAACTCAAAAGTTCTTGAGCTTTACTATTCAAGCTTATATGAAAATTATTTTTGTTCTCTTTAAGAAAAGATTTATTAATAGTGAATGAAAAGGATGGGTTGACTATAGATACTTCAAGTTCATTTGAACCAAAAGAAAGTTTTTCGCCTGAAGAACAAAATGAAACATTACGAGTTATTGGATTGTAAAAAACAGAAATTTTATCCAGCTTAGTTTTGAAGAGATCAGATTCTGGGAAAGCAGTAAAATCTTCTCCTACTATGGTAAAACGATATTTGTGAATTTTAATATTATTCGGGTCTAATGTAACTAATCCTTTTTCTTGTTGCTCTTGCAAGAGAGGTAAATATGTTGTACGGATAGCATCTTCAAACTTATTTGCAAGTACAAACCATGTTATTCCAATAGCAAAGATAATAACAAGCCAAATTTTCTTTTTCATATTTTTAATTATATTAAATTAGAATTTAATTTCTTTCCGCAACTTTATCATACCTGACACATTTATCAAGACCAGAATTCCACTAAGTAAACCCATCACAGTTAGAATTTTAACTGAGGAGTAATTACAAAAGAATATAAAAGCAAAAATAGCATACAGCAAGTATATTATTTTACCATATTTAGGACTCAGATATTTTGCACATTTTATGCCAGTAGCTATATAGGCAATAAGTGTAGTGAAACCAGCAAAAAATAATAATAATGTGACGAACAAATTACTGTGTGGAAAATAATTTGCTATTGTATGGGAAACAACATTTGTTTCCGATAAATGATTTAAGTTATGCCAGGCTCCTGTTACTCCGAGCATTGTATTTGTCAGAATGCAGATTAAAGTATCGGTAAATAAAGCATAAATTGCTAGAGTAGCTTGTTTTTTAGGATTAACTATATTAGTTTCGCTTTGCACTATTGAATCATAGCCTATTCCAATATCTCCAGAATAAACTGCTTTAGACATTCCATGATATGTTGCTAAAATCATACTACTACCAACAAAGCCACCTATTGGAGCTTGCCCAGCAAAAGCAGAATAAAAAACAGTAGCAAAAAATTCCGGAAGCAAAGTAATGTTACTAATAATAATATATAATGCTACAAAAATATAAATAATCATAAATGCTGGCATTATTACAGTGCAAATACTAGCTAATCTTTTTATACCACCAATAGAACTATATAGAACAAGTGCTAATAAACCTAGAATAATTGCAATTCTATTAAATTCAAAACTATATTCTATTCTGTCAACAAGAACTGTGAATTGGTACACTTCAACACCATATAAACATATGAGAAAAGCAACAAAGTAAGCTATATAATTATTTTTAAAAGCATCTTGTAAGTAGTACATTGGTCCACCATCGAATCCTCCATCTTTATTGGATACGCGATGTTTTACACCTAAGTAAATCTCTGAGTATTTTATTAACATTCCACATATTGAAGCTACAATGGTCCAGAAAATACTACCAGGGCCTCCAATCATTAATGCAGTGCTAATGCCAACGATATTTCCTAGTCCTACCATGCCTCCAACAGATGCAAAATAAAGTTTTATCGGATGAATCCCTGCGTTAGTTTTGCTAGAGCCTTCTAGTAATATATCTTTTATATTTTTCTTGAAATTGACAATAGCTCGGAACTGTAACCCTCTGGAGATTATGGTAAAGTATACTCCTGCCACGCAAATAACTCCCCACCCTATATAGCTCCAGTAAAAATTGCTAAGAAAGTCAATAATCTCAAATAAATAGTCCATAATAATTTTAGGTTTTTTAAGTTATATTTTATTGTTTAAAGTCATTAAATTATTAAAGACGTTTTCGTGCGATTAAAAAAATAAGAGTGATTAAGTGATAAAAGAGGAACATTGCAAATGGGTGATATATGAAAACAAGTTTTTATTATTAAATCTAAAGATCAGCTTTATAAAGATGCTGATGTTTGCTAATTAAAAATGTTTTCGTTTTATCATAATATTTATTAAGAACTATATTCAGACCGCAGTATATCATAATTTTAGAAAAGTGCCAGTAAAATTTGTATATCTATCGTGAATTTAAAATAATGTATGGCATTTTTTATTTTAAATTGAAGTAATTAATTTCTTGGAAATTTTTGCATCTGGCGGTCTAATATATAAAGGTTCTATATTACCAAATTCTCCTTTTTTTATTTTGTCGTCTGCAAATCTACAAATTTGTGTTGCATTAATTCTCGCAAAACGTGGTAAAGTTGTTATATTAGTAATAGTTTCTATTTGATCATATATTTCGCAAGCACCGCTTCCTGTGCAAACTATTTTTTTATTGTTATGATTTGCAAATAAACTAGGGACTTGATCAATATCAATGATACCATAATTTCCTTTATTTCTAAAAAAATCAAACTCTTGATAATATAACTGATTTCTATAAGCATTAAGCAAGATCAAAGCTTTATCGAAAGATTTTACTTGACGCACCAATCTATAATATGACATTTCAAAGTTTGAAATTGTAATACCTTTAATATTGCTAGATACTAAAATACCTTCTGCTGTTGCTAAGCCAATTCTAATACCCGTAAAACTTCCTGGTCCGTTGGTTAGAGCTAAGTAATCAATCTGGTCATAATCAGAATTTATGGATTCCATTGCTTTCTCAATTAATGAAATCAGAATTTCTGCTTGCATAGATGGTCTTAAATCTTCTTCATAGGCAATAATATCCTGACCAATTGAAATAGCCACAGAACAATTATTATTAGAAACATCAAAAGCTAGTATACGATTCTTTGAACTCATATTAATATTTTAAAAATTGAATTTTATTTGTTATAGTGGCTGTAACTTAGAAAATTTAATTTAAAGAAAAAGACATGATTAATCCAGCTATATTTAGAGCTTATGACATAAGAGGCAATAGTCACAAAGATCTATCCCCTGAAATTGCTTATAAAATTGGCTTTTGTTTTGCAAAAATTGTAATATCCAAGCAGAGTAAGAAGGATCAAAATCTTATTTGTGTCGGTAGGGATGGTCGTCTTAGTTCTGAGGAATTATGCAGTGCTTTGTTACAAGGAATAAACGCAGCTGGTGTAAAGGTTAAGTATATAGGACTTGTTGCGTCCCCAACATTGTATTTTGCTGATAAAATCTTTTCTGCTTCTGGTAGTATTATGGTTACAGGATCGCACAATCCAAAAGATGATAATGGTTTTAAAATATTAAAAGATAATGCCTCGTTTTTTGGCACAATGATTCTGGATTTAAAAATCCAGTTAGAAGAGTTCAATTGGGATAATATTGAAATAAAAAAGGACTATAAAGAAGTAATTGTTGATATAAAAGAACAATATATAAATAGGATTCTACTAAATAGTAAAATTAGCAAAGACTTGAAAATAGCTTTTGATCCTGCCAATGGTGCTGGGGGATTTTTAACTTCAATGTTGTGTAATAAATTACCTTGCCAAACTTTTATGATAAATGAGAAAATTGATGGAAATTTTCCTGCACATGATCCAGATCCAACTATTGCCAAAAATCTGCAACAATTAAAAGAATATGTTTTAAAAAATCATTGTGATTTTGGTATTGGTTTTGATGGAGATGCAGATAGAATAGGTGTTATTACTAAAAAAGGGAAATTTGTCCCTGGTGATCAATTGCTTTGTTTATATGCAAAGGATGTAATAACTAAAATACCAAAAGCTAAAATTATTGCTGATGTTAAAGCGAGTGGTAGTCTTTTTGACTATATAGAGAAAATTGGTGGTATTCCTATTATGTGGAAAACAGGTCATTCTTTTATCAAAAGCAAAATGAAGGAAACCGGGGCAAAGCTGGCTGGGGAAATGAGTGGACACATATTTTTTGCCGATGAATATTATGGCTATGATGATGCTTTATATGCAGCTGTAAGATTAATCGATATTATATCAAACTCTTCAGAGTCGATAGACGATATGATAGAAAAATTACCAAAAGTTTATAATACTCCAGAAATAAAGCTAGCTGTTAGTGATGAAGCAAAATTTGCAATAATTGATAGTGTAAAACTATTAATTAAAAATCAAAATATCAATTTTATTGATATAGACGGTTTGCGAGTATCCAATCAGCATGGTTGGTGGTTACTCAGAGCTTCAAACACTGGCCCAGCTATTATTGCAAGGTGTGAATCATCTACGCAAGAGGGGTTGCAATCTATAAAAAATGAGTTAAAGAAAATTCTTTTTCAATATAACATAAAATTATGAAATTAACTTCAACTAATAATTGGACTATAACTAGTTGAAAATGACGGAAGTAATGATCAAAAAGCTTGTCTTTCTCTACTACCATAGTGGTAAAATTATGTTAATTAATGCTACACAAGTGAGTTAAAATTATGCAAATTATTTCAGGGTCAAGTAATCAACCACTTGCTCAAAGAATTGCCCAAAATACTGGATATAAATTACTTAAGACAAAAATTGGGAATTTTAGTGATGGAGAGCTTAAGGTAGAGATTCAAGATAATATTGGTAAAGATGTAATAATAATTCAGTCTATTTCTCACCCTGTAAATGACCATCTTATAGAGCTATTACTTCTAGTAGATACTGCACGAAGAGCAGGAGCGCAAAATATTATCAGTGTAGTGCCTTACTTTGCTTATATTAGGCAAGATCGTTGCACCTATAAATATGGGCCAATATCTGCAAGTTTGGTTATAAAACTTCTAGAAGCTGCTGGAGTTACAAAAGTAATAACTCTTGACCTACACTCAAAGCAGCTAGAAGGGGTATTCAATGTGCCAATTATTAATCTTGATCCAGCAAGTATATTTTTTCCTTTTTATAATGATGATGTAAACATTGTAGTTGTTTCTCCTGATATAGGCGGTATTGCTAGAGCTAATAATTTTAGCATTTTTCTTGGAAAAGATTTAGTAATAATGAATAAGATTCGAGATGTTGATAACGAATGTTATATGAATAAAATAATTGGTAATGTTGAAAATAAAAAATGCATCATAATTGATGATATAGTCGATACTGGAGGCACCATATGTAAGGCTGCTGAATTATTAAGATCAAATGGTGCACTTAATATAGAAGCCTATGTTACTCACCCAGTTTTATCTGCTGACTCTAAAGAAAAAATCATGAATTCACAAATTGATAAAATTTTTGTATCAGATTCAATCTATCATGGTTCCATGCCTAGTAAATTCGTAGTTACATATATAGATGAATTAATCAGTTGTAGATTGTAATTGCTCCTCGAAAATAAAATCAATATAGTGTGTGCGACTTTATAAGTACTAAACTAAAAACTTGTATAAAATGTTTTTTTTGATTGATGAATTATAATACAAGATGGAGACTAAATTGAATATGATTAAATAGAAAGAAATTTTATGAGTAAATATTCTAAACCTTCTCAAACTAGCTCTGCAAGGCATTGGGAGCAATTTTTAAATCACTTGTTTTTTGAAAAGGATGGTTCTTTGCAGGAGTTACAAATTAAAGTAATAGAAGATAAGGATAGGGAGTTATTAGTTGGGGCTAATCCTAGAATAATGCAAGAGTTGGCGGCAAAAATTAGTGATTTTAGATTTCTAAGAAATTCTGTTGCGCATGCAGTAAAATCTGACCGTGATAAGGTTTTTCGGTTCTCAGAAGATAGCCTTGAATTTGCTGAGTCAAAATCTCCTGAAGATATGAATGCAGGGTCTGAAGTTCAATCTAAGTCAGCTCATTTTTTAAGTTGGGGTGGATTGCAAATACTTTATAAGCTCTTGGGTGAAGAATTTATAAATAATTTGGGTGTTGAGTCTAGTAATCATACTACGTTTCCTCTTGCTAGAATTGTAGAACAAAGAGATTTTATAGAAGATAAGAATTTTTTAATAGTCTATGAGTTGCCTAACAGACTATATGCTCGATATTTAGAAACAGAATTTGATTTATTAAGGTATTCTTTTGAGGATGTTTCAAAGGTGTCCCAGTCGATGTTTAGTTCCTAACCTATGTCATTAGATTTAATTCTAGATACCGATATACCTCTTAAATCAATTGGTCAAAAAATATTTGATTATAAACTGATTCAAATGCAGGGTAAGTGGTATTTTGAAGTAAATATTAATTATGATGTTACTCATAAAGCTGTTGTTGATTACACTAATCAAGCCGTGCCAGTTTTTATTCCTGCTGATTTCAAGATATTTTCTGTGCTAGGATTTCATGAATCTTGTGAATTTATGTTGAATAAGGGTTTTTTCTTCCCAAGACACCAAACTATACTTTTGTTCTAGATGTTAGCGATAGTCTTAAGCTTGGTTTTGATGCTTATATACAAAGTGTGTTAAGTATCATAAACCTTGTTATTAAGAAGACTCCTGTATGGAATATGAACATAGTAACTTTCAGTAATGACATAAATATTGTATCATTTAATTCTAATGATCACAACGAACTGTATCTAACTAAGTATTTATCTTCTTTGCAATCTTTTGGAAGAACAAATTTATACAGAGCTATAGATAAGGGGTATCAGTTACTTGGCAAATCAGAAGGAAATGACGTATTAATATTGTTTATTGATGGGTGCGACAATGCCAGCAGAATTACAAAAGAAGATATTATTTTAGACTCTCGTAAAAATATTGAAAAACTTGCTTTGGTAACATATGCCATATCCTGTGGTTCTCAAGTAGATAAAGGTTTGTTTGAACAACTTACACATGCTGGTATGATTCATTTACCTATAAATACAGCTAGTGAATTTGATCAGCTAAGGCAATTTGTAGGTGATATGGGAAGAAGTCAATTATTTATTAAAATGATGTTTGATGCTTTTTCTACTGAGTCACAAGCTCCAAGAATTGTTTTAGTTCCAGATGGCGAAGTAGTAGCTGGTCACCCAGGGCCTTTGACAGTGAGTGTAGAAATTGAAGGAGAAAAATATGAAATAGAATTACCAGTTTTACAAGATTTTACACAAAATGAATTTGATAAAAAAAATTGCTGTTGACGATGAAGTTTGTTTTGATCAAGTAGAATCACCTTCTATTTCTTTAGATAATGCTGGGGATAGATTACTTGAGCAGTTGGATATAGTCGTGTTGACCAAGAAGTAGAATTAGCTGGTGTTGGCAATCAAAATAATAGCTGGTGTAGTATACAATAATCTCATAATGATGTTTATCATCCTCAAAACCTTTTGTCGCTTCAAACTGTAGAACATCATTGCTTACAGAGTATTTTTTTTGTATAAACGAATTTCATCAGGCTCTAATAATTAGACGTTATTTTAAAACAGTTATTTGTAGTAAGTTTAATAACGTTATTTAATTCAATATTACTTGGCAAGATAAGACATTGTTAGAATTTAAAATTTTTGAGTAACGATACTTTTACCTAGTATTTATTCATACAAATGTGTCGCTTTGATTATGCGGTCTTGTCCTGATAAGTCTTGAACAATTGTAATTTCGGTAAAATGATACTTTTCAAGAATGCTAACAACAGCTTTTGACTGATTAAACCCAATTTCTAGAAATATTTTGCCTCCAAGATTTAAGAAAGAAATAGCTCCAGAAATAATTTCACTGTAGTTGATTAATCCATTATCATCAGCAAAAAGAGCGTCTTGTGGTTCATACAACAAAGTTTCTTGCGACATATATGATTTATCTGCAGAATTAATGTAAGGCGGATTACTGACGATAAAATCAAATTTATTATTGCTTAAATTTGAATACCAATTGCTTTGAATAAATTCAATCTGGGCGGCAATACTATTTGAAATGGCATTCTTTGTAGCAATTTTAAGTACTTCGTCTGAGACATCAGTTGCAGTAATTTTAGATAGTGGGATAACAGTAGCTAAACTCACTGCTATTGCTCCGCTACCAGTGCCAAGATCTAATATTGTAATTTCTTTATCAGGAAAATTTTTATTATATTCTAATATAACTTCATCAACAATGGTCTCTGTATCTGGTCTTGGAATTAATACATTTTGGTCTACAAAGAAATCCATACCATAAAATTCTTTTTTCTCTAGTATATATGCTATAGGTTCAAATGATTTACGACGCTCTATATACTTGAAGAAATTCAATTTTTCGTCTTCAGTAATTTCCTTATTGTAGTTAATCAGTAAAGTTTCTTGCGTTATATTTAATGCATAACTAAGCAGAATTCTTGCCTCTAATTGCTTTGATGAAAAACTCTCAAGTTTTTCAGTTGCTAAAGATAAAGCTTCTTTTATTAGCATAAACACCTGTTAATAATCAACTTTTAAAAAATATAAGCCTTCAGCCGGAGCTGTTGGCGCTCCTTTAGTCCTATCTTTTGAATCAAGAATTTCCTGTATTTTTTCAGGTGGCCAATGACCTTTCCCAACATGCAATAAATTACCTGCTATATTTCTTACCATATGATGAAGAAATGAAATAGCTGATACGTAAATTTCTATATTATCACCATTTCTAATTATTTCTATGTTTGAGATAGTTTTTACAGGAGAGTTAGACTGACATTGAGTTGCTCTTAAAGATGTAAAATCATGTTTGCCAATTAAATAAGAAGCACCTTTCCTCATCAAATTTATATCTAGATGATCCATGATCCAACATTGAAGACCTGCATTAATTATATTTGGTGCTCTTCTATTAAGTATTTTATAAACATAATGCCTATGTTTAGCAGAAAACCTAGCATTAAACTCACTATCAACTAATGTACAATCTGTAACACCTATTTTATAAGGTTTACAAAAATGGTTGATCGAATACATAACATTATGTGGTTCATGTTCAACTGTTAAATCAAAACTTGCCACTTGTCCATAAGCATTTACTCCGGCATCTGTCCTGCCAGCAGCTGTAATTAAAACATTTTCTTTACTGAATTTATAAATAGCTTCTTCAACAACTTGTTGAATGGACAAAGCTTCTGTTTGTTTCTGCCAACCGCAAAAACCAGCTCCTAAATATTCAAGAATAATTTTATATCGAAATTTATTTACCACAGACATGCTATGTATTTTTATTTACATCTTTAGAATATAGATAGCCAATTTAATGACTCTAGCTTGTGTTTATACGTATATAAGTTTGTTACTCGTCTCTTAGCTAATGCTCATAGGCTTCAAAACTCCTCGTACCTAGTATCTAATCCAACCTAAAAGACTATAGTAATGCAGATTTACCAACTTTTGACTTGTATAGCATCCTTTGAAAGTAGGAATCCAGAAATTTAGAACTTAAATGGATTCCTTTCAATAGTACAGGAGCTAAAAAAAGCTTAGCCTTTTACTACAGCAGCTACTTCATCGGCAAAGTTTTTTTCTTCCTTTTTAACACCTTCACCAAGTTCAAATCTGGCATAATTTGTTAAAACAACAGGAACGCCCAATTCTTTTGCAGTATTTTCCACTACTTCAGAGATTTTTGATTTACCATCAATAACAAATACTTGATCAAGTAGTACTATTTCTTCCAAAAATTTGCGAATTCTACCATCAATCATTTTCTCAATGATATTATCTGGTTTTCCAGAAGCTCTTGACTGCTCAGTGAATATGTCTTTCTCTCTTTGTACTAAATTTTGATTAACAGATTCTTTGTTTAAACATTGGGGTTTTGCAGCTGCTATATGCATTGCTATTTGTTTCCCAATTTCCATCAATTTGTCTTTATTACCAGTAGATTCCAACGCAACTAATACCGAAATTTTTCCCATTCCATCTACAACAGCATTATGCACATAAGAAGCAATAACACCATCACTAACTTTAAGAGTTTGCATACGACGCAGAGTAAGGTTTTCTCCAATTGTTGCAACATTTTCTATAATTAAATCGTCTACTGTTTTACCAGTTTCAACAACTGTAGATTTTAATTGTTCTAGCGATGAACAATTGATAGCTTTTTGAGCAACTTTGCTTGCTAAAGATTGGAATAGTTCATTTCTTGAAACAAAATCTGTTTCAGAGTTAATCTCGATAACTGCAGCGTTAGTAGCCTCTATTTTTAAGGCAGTCAATCCTTCTGATGCTACTCTATCAGCTTTCTTGGCGGCAGCAGCAAGGCCTTTTACCTTGAGCCAATCAACAGCTGCTTCAAAATCTCCTGATGTTTCAACAAGAGCTTTCTTGCAATCCATCATTCCTGCGCCAGTTTTCTCTCTTAAATCTTTTACTAGTGATGCTGATATACTCATTATCTTCTCCATACTATATTTAAATTATTGTGCCACAGAGTCAGTTGCTGTTTTCACAGGTTTCGATGTTTTTTCTGTTACAGTATCTTTCTTTACATTTTTTACTTCTGTAGCAGCATCTTTAGCTGACGGTTTAGCTTTAGAGACTTTTGCAGTTTTGTCAATTTTCTTAACACCATCCATGGTATTTTCTTTTTTTGCTTTTGTGACTGATCCTACATCAACGCCTGAGTCTCTTAAGGAATCTTGAATTCCTGCTAATGCTGCATCAGCAAATAAAGAACAATATAATCTAATTGATCTAATAGCATCATCATTTCCTGGTATTGGAAAATCAATATTATCGGGATTAGAATTACTATCAACTACCGCAACGATAGGAATAGATAATTTTACTGCTTCTTTTATCGCTAGATGTTCTTTATTTGTATCAATAACAACAACAAGGTCAGGACGTCCACCAATATTTCTAATACCAGCGAAAGATCTGATTAATTTTTCTTTTTTACGAGTTAAATCCAACAATTCCTTTTTTGTATAACTAATAGCATCTTCTGCGTTATCAAGAACTTTTTCAATATTATCTAATTTCTTAATAGATTTTGAAATCGTGACCCAGTTAGTTAAAATACCACCAAGCCATCTATGGTTAATATAATATTGATCACATTTTTGAGCATACTCAGCTACGAGTTCTGTAGCTTGAACCTTACTACTAACAAAAAGAACTTTCCCATTGCTTTTTACTGTTTCATAGATTTTTTTCAAAGCAATTTGTAACAAAGGTACTGTTTGTTGTAGATCCATAATATGAATATTATCTTTTGTGCCGTAAATATACGGCTCCATTTTTGGATTCCAGCGTGAAGTTTTATGGCCGAAATGTATGCCAGCATCTAGCAAATCGCTAACGCTAACTTTAGGTAAATTAGACATTTATTTATCTCCAATATTTGTTAGTTTAAACCTCCGTACCAGCTATAGATTCCAAAATTATTTGGACTAACAAAGCAATTATTGGTACGTGTGAATTATTTAGCAGTCATTATCTTACTAAAGTAGCGATATTGTATATGATAATATGATCATATTCAAGACCAAAATAAAATTTGAATATTTGGTAGTTTCATTAAAAAATCTGATCGATAGGCACTGTTTAGATAACTCAATTATTTAAACGGTTCTAATTGTAATATATCATTACTATCGAGCCAGAATTTTTCTGGCAAAGAAATTTTTGCTATAAATCCTTCTTCTATATCACAAAAAATCGATATTAAACTATTTGATTGTTCTTGGTTAATTTTATTCTCCAAAATATCAATCAATCTTATCAGATCATTCTTATTTTTGGGAAATAATTTAAGGTCATGCGTTACATTTTTAAAAACATCTTCTATAGAAGAAAAACTTCTAGCTGTGATTCTCGCGCCTCCTTTATCAATCAAAACATCACAAGTAACTACTACAGGAACTTTGACACTTAATAGATGAGCATATTCACGCATTATTTCTTCGTTGAATATTGTTACTTCTATTACTCCTAAGGGATCAGATAATATTATTGTTATAAAACGACCACGCCCCGACATTCTAGTATCTTTCTTAATAATAACACCAGCAAATTTTAACAGGTGCGATCCTTCTGCAAGATCGTTTTTTATATAAACTGAATTTTTTATATTATATGTTTCAAATATTGAGACATAACAAGATAATGGGTGTTTTTCAAGAAAAAGCCCCATTACTTCAAATTCTTGATAAGCTAATTCTTTTTCACCTAGTTCTTCTTGATTGCTAACTATAACATCATTACTAGCTTGATTTACTTTAATTAAACTAAATTGACTAGAGTGCTTTTCAGTATGGTATGAAAGACTATATGCCATTAATTTTTGAACACTCAATAATAAACTATTTCTATTTGCATGAAGAGAATCAAAACATCCTGCTTTAATAGTATTTTCTAGTAATTTTCGATTAATTAATTTTGGAGAAGTGCGCTCAATAAAATCAATTATACTTTTAAACTCTCCATTTTCGTTTCTTATTTTAGCAATTTCTTCACCAAAATTAACCGTAACACTTTTGATAGCAGCAAGAGCAAAAATAATAGATCTGGATCCATCTTCATTTTTCTTGATTCTAAAATAACCATAAGATTCATTGATAGAAGGAGACACAATTTTAATATCAAATATTTTTGCTTCTTGCAGAAAAATATTAATCTTGTCACTATTATCAATATCCAAATTCATTGCTGCTACTAAAAATTCAGTAGGGAAATTAGCCTTTAAAAAAGCAGTTTGATAAGAAATAACACCGTAAGCAGAAGCGTGAGCCTTATTAAATCCATAACCAGCAAATTTAGCTACTTTTGCAAATATTGACCTAGCTTGCTCTACTGGCACATTATTTTTTACAGCACCACTCACAAAAATCTCTTCTTGCGCATCCATCTCGCTTTTTACTTTTTTACCCATAGCACGCCTTAGCAAGTCAGCAGAACCTAAGCTATATCCTGATAATTTACGAGCTATTTCTAGCACTTGCTCTTGGTAAATAATAATGCCGTAAGTTGATTTTAAAATTGGCATGAGTAGAGGATGTAAATAATCGGCTTCTTGCTGACCGTGTTTACAGGCTATAAAAGCTGGAATATTATCCATTGGACCTGGTCTATATAGAGCTCCAAGAGCGATGATATCACCAATATTATCAGGTCTGAGTTTGCGCAGAGCGCTTTTCATACCAGCGCTTTCAAACTGAAATACTCCAGTACCTACTCCTTTTGATAACATTTCAAAAGTTTTTTCATCATCAAAAGATAGTTTGTCTAGATCAATGTTAATATCTTGCTGTTTAAGTAATTCAAGACATTTTGTGATAACAGTAAGTGTTTGTAATCCAAGAAAATCAAATTTAATAAGCCCAGATAATTCACAATATTTCATTGAATATTGAACAATTAGCATATTAGAATTATTATCTCTATATAGTGGCACACTTTCTATCATATCCTCATTTGCAATCACAATACCTGCCGCATGCGTTGAGGAGTGACGATGTAACCCTTCTAAAACTAGAGCTGCTTCTAGAACATGTTTTATTAACTCAT
Source organism: Rickettsiaceae bacterium (assembly GCA_045106635.1). Classification (GTDB taxonomy): domain Bacteria; phylum Pseudomonadota; class Alphaproteobacteria; order Rickettsiales; family Rickettsiaceae; genus Megaera. The sequence goes on from JBGCEX010000014.1 coordinate 18,553, forward strand.
TATCTCCACTTAAATTATATAAACCATTACCTTTTGCTGCGTCTCTTAGTTCTGCAACATCATTAATAGCTTGGTTTAAAGTAACAGGATTTACAGCGTTAAAAGGTACTAGTTCAGTAAGATAGTCAGCGATAGTATAACTAAGACCCAAAACTCTAGAAACATCCTTAATAACAGCTTTAGCCTGTAGCTTACCAAATGTAATAATTTGACCAACTCTTCCTTCACCATATTTTTTTCTGACATAGGCGATGACTTCTTCACGTCTTTCTTGACAGAAATCAATATCAAAATCTGGCATAGAAATACGTTCTGGGTTTAAGAAACGCTCAAAAAGCAATCCAAATTTCATCGGATCAAGATCAGTAATTTGTAAACACCAAGCCACTATAGAACCAGCGCCAGAACCACGACCAGGCCCAACTGCAATAACATTTTCTTTGCTCCAACGGATAAAATCAGATACTATCAAGAAATAACCTGGAAAATTCATTTTACAAATAATTTCTAACTCATATTCAAGACGAGCAAAATATTCTGTGCGGATGATAGATTCTTCTGTTTTGGATATATTTTCCAAAGCGAACCTAATTGCTAACTTTTTTTCTAATCCTTTTTGAGATTCTTGTTTAATAAGATCTTCTTCAGAAATACTACCATCAGTAAAGTTTGGCAAAGATGGTTCTTTAGCCTCCGCCATTATGTAAATTCTTTTAACTAAATTCACGGTATTTTCGATAGCTTCTGGTAAATCAGCAAATAATTCTATCATTTCATCAGAGCTTTTAAAATAACACTGATTACTTACTCTACTTCTATTTTGCTCATCTTTTACAACCCCTTGAGAAATACATAGTAATATATCATGTGCATCATGCATCTTTATATCACCAAACAAAACTTGGTTTGTGGCAATTAATGGAATTGAAAATTCGCTTGCTATCTTTAAATATTCTGGTTCTATTTGTTTTTCATCAGCTAAATTATGACGCATTATTTCAAAATAAAACCTATTACCAAAAATCGATATTAGTTTTTTTGTTTTTTGTATTGCTTCAGCATACGATCCATTTAGTAGTAGTTTTCCTATTATTCCCTTTGTATAAGCTGATAAAATTATTAGACCGTCATTACACTCTTTCAAATCTTCAAAAGTAATGTGATTAGATACTACGCGATCATTTTTAATAAAACTGTAACTCACTAACTTTAGTAGGTTTTTATACCCAACTTTGTCTTTAGCTATTATTAGAATCTCAGCAAAATCTTGTTGTAATTTTTTGTGACTAAAAGAAATATTGAGAATTGCGCCACAAATTGGTTGGATTCCAGCTTTAATCGCTGCCAAGGAAAATTCTAACGACCCAAATAAGTTGCCCCTATCAGATAGACAAACAGCACTCATACCACATTTCTTTGTTATAGATATAAGATCCGTAATTTTGATTGCACTCTCAAGCATCGAATATGAACTTTGTGCTCGAAAGTGAACAAATTTATCAGTAAATTTAGTCATTTTATTTGAGAAGTTTATAAATGAATTTTTTTCTAATTGTAGTACTAAGAAGAAACTTAATCAACATCCATTCTGTTATATCAGAACCAACCTTACCTAAAACAAAGATTAGCAAGTTAACTATTATATTTAGATGTTTAAAAAACTATTTATTAAATGATATGAAGTAGTTATATAATTAGCAACGTTGCTGCTTATCTAATACTCATGGGCTTTATTCCTCGCGGTCTAGTATCTAATCCAATCTAAAAGACTATATCAACACCATACCACCCAAGTGGTACCCACGGCCGGACTTGAACCGGCACGAGCTAAGCTCCACAGATTTTAAGTCTATTATGTCTACCATTCCATCACGCGGGCACAAACTTGATCGGCAATATTATTCGAAAAAATATTACGGCGCAAGTATTTTCTTCTCCTAATTTTGATGCTACCTCAACATTTCAAACATCTATTAAATTTGGTGCAAAAAAGATGAATTAAGATCGCAAAGCAATTGGAGAAGAAAAAATTTCTTTCTCAGTCTAAAATATTTATCTTGTAATAAGATAATATCATTAAAAATAAACATAGTCTTTTATAGCCTTAACTATTTAAAAACAGATTCTAAAATACAAAAGGTTTCTCTAAAATTAGAGAAACCTTCATATTAAATTATAAAGAATACAATTTTATTAATTGTCAATATATACGAGTATTTTAGGGGATGGTGTTTATAACTTCTTGCTATTTGCTTTTATATTCTAACAAGTGGAGCACGTAGTTATCTTCTTTGCTACACCTTGATATGCACCATCGACTTGATTTCTATGCAAACCCTTCCGATGTGTTTTTTTGTGCTGTCTTTATTTAGATTTAGGTGTTTTACTGTAGTATTTATTGTTAGAAAATTATGTGTTGAACTAAGCGTTTCTTCTTAGTAGCTAGTAACTACTTTTTAGTTATCTTAGACTTGGAAGTGGAGTTAAAATATTTTCTTGTATGATAAGATTATTTTGATTAAGTATAGAACTAAAGAGACTTTCTAAGGTAATAAAATAACAATGGTAATTTTTATGACAAATAACCCAGAATACGTTAATCCTAACATAGTTTACCCAATTGAAAATTGGGATAGAACATGCTTTTTAAAAAACATCGTTAATAATCCACAAATTATTGTTGGTGATTATACTTATTATGATGATGTAGAAAATGTATATAATTTTGAAAAAAATGTATTATATCTTTTTGATTTTATGCAAGATCAAGTTAGTTATTGGCAAATTTTGCCAAATTGCTAGTGGAACTCGTTTTATCATGAATGGTGCTAATCATTCAATGGATGGTATTTCTACATACCCTTTTCAGGTTTTTGGCAAAAATTGGAAAGATGCTCCAATGAATGCTGTGAGCAAAGGGGATACAGAAATTGGTAATGATGTATGGTTTGGTAATTCAAGTACTATTATATGCCAGGTGTTAAAATAGGTCATGGTGCTATCATTGGAACTAATTCACTTGTGGCAAAAGATATAGAGCCTTATTCGGTTGTAGGAGGTAATCCAGCAAAATTAATAAGAAAGAGATTTGATGACCAAATTATAGACTTGTTATTACAACTAGCTTGGTGGGACTGGTCTATAGAGAAAATTACACAGCATGTAACAGCAATTGCTACGGGAGATTTAAAAACGTTAAAAAATTTGTAAAAACTCAAATTGAAGTTGTGCTTTAAGTTGAATTGTGATAGTAAAAAATGTTTATTTTTTGCTAGAGTAAAGAATTAATATCAGGCAAGTGAAGAATTTATAAATATTTATCAAATAAAATATCGTGGAAAAAGAAGAAAAAAATAGCGTTATATCGTTTTTAACATGGCTTTGCATAACAATTTTTTATTGTTATCAGTGTATATTAAGATCATTGCCTAATATTATTCGTCAAGATGTAATGTCTAATTTTGATATTGGAGCAACTGAATTTGGTTCATTCTCAGGTATTTATTATATTGGTTATATTGCACTTCATATCCCAATAGGGGTAGCTATTACTAGATTTGGCGCAAGGGTTATATTGCCAATATGTATAACTTTAACAGCCTTAGGTCTTGTACCACTAATTTATCCCATGGGTTGGGATGGCGCTTTAATTGGCAGGGTGCTTACAGGTATTGGTTCTTCTGCAGCTGCTGTTGGTGCATTGCAAATATTTAGAATTTTATATCCGGCTAAATTTGCAAGGATGCTTGGGCTAATGGTTTCGGTAGGATTAATTATAGCTGTATATCTTGGGAATTTAATTGTGCCAGTTATTTTGAATATAGGTCTTGAGACTACTTTGAATATTTTGTTGTATTCTGGTGTGGCATTAGCTGTTTTCACTTATTGTATTATGCCAAGAGCGGCTGAAGAAGTCTCTGAACGTAGCGTTTTATCTGATATCAAGTCAATCATATTTAATTACAAACTACTTTTTACTAGTTTATTTGCTGGTTTAATGGTAGGTCCTATGGAAGGCTTTGCTGACGCTTGGGGTAGTGCATTTTTAATAAATGTTTATGATATAGATAAAATATCTGCTGATGCTTTAACATTATCTATATTACTTGGAATGGGAGCTGGTTGTATTTTGTTACCTTATATAGCTGATAAAACAGGTTATTATTTTGCAGTAACAATTGCTTCTGGGGTGGCGTTGATTGCTAGTTTTGGTTATATATTAACCGGATTAGCTAGTATTAATAGCTTAGATTATATATGTATTATTATTGGTGTTTTTTCAGCTTATCAGGTAGTAATACTTGCTAAAATCGCTACTTTTGTTTCAGAAGAAAGAAGTGGTATAGCAGGGGCGGTTGCGAATATGATTATTATGGCCTTTGGTTGGTTCTTTCATAATTCAATAGGATTAACGTTAGACAGTATGTGGGATGGTGGAATGTCTGAGGGTGTAAGACAATATAGTACTGATGCATTTATTAAAAGTATTACTATTATTCCAACTGCAATAATAGTTGCAATAATAGGCTTGTCTGCGATAGCAATGTTGAGTTTTGTAAAAGCTAAAAGAATTAGTAAAAGCAGTTGTTAGTCTCTAAAGTGCTTTAACTTTATATCTAAAGTTGGACTAAGTTGTTGTAAAAGATAGTACCTATTGCTTCATATAAGTTATTAAGCCTAATTATTCTGTACTTAATTAATGAGTTCATACTGGTCAAGAATTTCTTTGCTTAAATAAAAAACAACTTCACTATTTTCAGGAAACAATATATTATTTTTTCGAATTAAGAGTTTTGTTTTTATGAGTACAAAAGTACATTCCTATTTTATAGGTGTTATGTGGTTTATACTAAGTTTAGTTAGTAGTTCAATAAATGATGTAATCTCAAAATATGTAGGTTTAAGGCTTCATAGTTATGAAATTACTTTTCTTAGATTTTTTTTTGGAACAATAACACTTATTCCATTTATATGGTATTATGGTGCTAGTACCTTAAAAACTAGTCGGCCTTTTGTGCATTTTGTTAAGGGGTTTTTGTTGTTTTTAGGGATAGCTGGATGGACTTATGGTCTTACTATAGCACCAGTAACAACCGCTACTGTCATTACTTTTACCATACCTATTTTTGTATTAATTCTTGGGGTATTTTTCTTAAGTGAGCATATAATTTGGCAAAGATGGTTGGTGACGATTATTGCTTTTGCAGGTATAGCTATAACTCTTGACCTTAATGCTGAAGATTTTAATCCAGAAATATTAGTTTTTGTTGTTGCAGCTATTGGTTTTGCAGTTTTAGATATTTTTAACAAAAAATTTGTGATAAAAGAATCTATGATTAGCATGTTATTTTATTCAGCGATAATAACAGCAATATTAGCGTTTCCTTTTGCATACTATTATTGGATTACGCCAACTATACAGGAGCTAATGTTACTTTTTGTTCTTGGAATGAGTGCTAATCTAATTTTATTCTTTATTCTCAAAGCTTTTACTTGTGCTGATGCAACTGCATTGATGCCTTATAGATATCTTGAATTAATTATGTCAGCTGGAATTGCTTATATAGTATTTTTAGAAATCCCTAGCACTTCAACTATTTATGGTGCATTAATCGTTATACCATCAACATTATTTATTATTTATTCAGAAAAAAAAGAATTCAAAAGGCAGGATAAGGAGCTTCAATTTAAAGCAGAAAATAAGTAAGTGTAAATTAACTTTAATAAGCGCTATTGCAAATAGTTTTGAATAGTATAAGTATACTTATTTTCATAGTTTGCTTAAATAAGCTAAAAATTCTTTTCGCATAGATCCTAGAACTTCTTTACTTTACGTAGTTCTAGTTTTTTCTATTGGGTCTTTGATAAAACTAATAGGAATTTTTTTTGGAGTAGTTAGTGATAAATTTGGCCGTAGAGCAAATCTTAGTGCGTTAGTTATTGTAGGACTGTTTTTCTATTAAAGATCATTATTCCATTCTTAAAATTAAATTTCTTATTGTGACTTAATTAAAATCATATAATCAATACAAATTGTTAGTACAAAATGGTGATATGTGATTGGGTGTAATTTATATGATAGTATGTGCTGTTTTTAGTTTGATAGCTTTGTATTCTTATGTTGATAGATCAGAAAATGATTGAAAGTGATTGTAAAAGATGTTTCAACACTAGATGTAAGTAAAAGCAAGCAAATATGCAAAATAGATTATCATCGGGTTCTATGGTTTTGTTGGATGAGACACAATTAATAAAGAAACTGTTACCTAGATTTAAATTCTCCACTTCCCAACAACAATTGATTATTGCAAGAGCAGAGCAATTTATTGCTGTCATTAGAGAAAATAAAAGCTTTTCTATCGAAGAATTTATCAATAGATTTGGTCTATCTACGGATGAAGGGATAGCAATAATGTGTTTAGCAGAAAGTTTGTTAAGAATACCAGACTTTCAGGTCAGTAAAGAGTTTGTTAGCGATAAATTATCTAATAAATCGTGGGAATCTTTTTTATTTAAACAATCAAAGTCATTTAAAACTGTTTTTTCTTCCTTTGGTATATATTTTTCAGGAAAATTTACAGATGTTGTTAAATCAGATAATATTTTGGCAAAATTTATTGATAAATTTGGTCAACCAGTTTTTTTAAAGACCTTAAGACAAGCAATTATGTATCTTAGTCAATCATTTGTATTTGCTGAGAATATTGATTCTGCTTTAGAAAAAAAGGAAGATTTTTTAGGATATAGATTCGCTTTTGATTTGCTTGGTGAATCCGCAAGAACAAAGAAGCAAGCAGAAAAATATTATAAAGATTACATCAATGCAATAGATTGTATATCTAAGACTTTTAATACAAAAGAGGCTGCATGTGTTGATGTAACATCAAGACCAAATTTATCAGTTAAATTAACAGCTTTATATCCTAGATTTGAATATGCAAAATTGCCTGATATAAGGCAGGAATTAATGCCAAAAATTACTGATCTAATAGAAAAAATCAAAGAAAGTAATCTGACAATTACCTTTGATGCAGAAGAGTCTTTCAGATTTGATGCCTATATTAGCTTTTTAAGTGACCTTATAGAACAACCAAGTTTAAAAGATTTCAATGGTATTGGTCTTGTAGTTCAGGCTTATCAAACTAGGAGTTATAGTTTAATAGAGCAAATTATTTTATTGGCAAAAAAAACTAATAAAAAAATATCTATAAGATTGGTAAAAGGTGCATATTGGGATAGTGAGATCAAACATGCTCAGGTTAATGGTTTAGAAAGCTATCCAGTTTTTACAAAAAAGGAATATACCGATGCAAATTATATTGCTTGTGCCAAGTTAATGATCGAAAATGATAGTTATATATATCCACAATTTGCTACTCATAATGCTTTAACCATCTCAACAATAATAGAAATGGCAGGAAATCAACCTTATGAGTTTCAAAAACTTTATGGCATGGGAGATGCGCTTCATTCTCAGTTAGTGAATAATAAAGAAAATGTAAGGATTTATGCTCCGATAGGTAAGTCAGATGATTTGCTTGCTTATTTAATGCGTAGATTATTAGAAAATGGTGCAAATAGTAATTTTGTCAGCAAAGTGATTTCACCAGAGATTCTTCTCTCTGAGCTTAGCTTTAATTTGCATGATAAAATTTTAAGTTTATTAGATACTGGTAGTAGAATTCCTTTACCAGAAAATATTTATCCAAATAGGAAAAATGCTATGGGTTATGATTTAGGATACAAAACAAATTATGATTATCTTCAAGAAAAAGTTGCTAGTTATTTTTCAAATACCTATAAAGTAGGGTCAATAATAGATGGTAAAGAAATTATAACATCTAAAAATTCAAATGAGTATTTTTGTCCAGCAAAGATTGCTGAAAAATTTTCAGATGTTCATAGTTGTACTTCTGCTGAAATAATACAATCTTTAGATTCTGCTTATCAAGAATTTAACAATTGGCACAAAACTACAGTAGAGGTTAGAGCGGATATTTTAGAAAAGATATCTTCTCATATAGAAGACAATAAATTTGAGTTATATGCACTGCTTATTAAGGAAGGTGGTAAATCCATTCATGATGCAATTAATGAGGTCATCGAAGCAATTGATTTTTGTAGATATTATGCAAGCCACGCAAAAATAATTTTGCGGGAAAAGGTTCTTCCTGGCCCTACTGGTGAAAGAAATGTACTTTCAATGCATGCTAGAGGAGTTTTTGTTTGTATCAGTCCATGGAATTTTCCGCTAGCGATATTTGTAGGGCAGGTAGTAGCTGCATTAGTTGCTGGAAATACAGTAATAGCAAAGCCGGCTGGACAAACTTGTGTTATTGCTAATTTTGTAGTGAAATTATTGCACAAATCAGGTGTACCTAAATCGGCATTACAGTTAGTTATTACTTCTGGTAGTAATATTAGTAAGTATCTATTAACTGATAAGAGAATTGCTGGAGTTGTATTTACTGGTTCTTGTGAGACATCTAAAGCTATTAATTTAACACTAGCAAACCGTGATAATGGTATAGTTCCATTCATTGCTGAAACAGGTGGACAAAATGCTATGATCGTTGATAGTTCAGCTCTCCTTGAACAAGTAACAGATGATATTCTTGCTTCTGCATTTTATTCAGCGGGACAAAGATGTTCAGCCTTGCGTGTGCTTTATGTGCAAGAAGAGATATATGATAATTTATACAATTTAATAAAAGATGCTACGGCGATACTTAAGATTGGAGATACAGTTGATTTCAGTAATGATATAGGGACTGTGATTGACAAAATCTCTTATGATAGCCTAACTAAGCATATTTCTCATATGAAACAAGCTGGCTTTAATATTTATTCTCACCCGCAAAAAGATAAGTTCAAGGATGGAAATTACTTTTATCCTCATATTATAGAAATTAATTCAATTAATGATATTCCAGATGAAAATTTTGGACCGATACTACATATTGTAAAGTATAAAAATATAGAACTTGATAGAATTATTGACGAAATTAATAATTATGGTTTTGGATTAACTTTTGGAATTCATAGTAGGATTGAAGCAAAAATAGAGTATTTAAGATTAAGAATTAAAGCTGGTAATATTTATACAAATAGATCGATTGTTGGTGCTAAAGTAGAATCGCAACCTTTTGGTGGAGAAAATAAATCTGGTACAGGCTTTAAAGCTGGTGGGCCACATTATTTATTGAGATTTTTGCTAGAGAGAACAACATCTTTTAACCTTACAGCGATAGGTGGAAATATAGAGTTGTTAAGAGGGGAAGAGATTTGAAAAAAATATTAATTAGTTCCCAATGTAAGATTCTAATTGCATTTTATATTTTCTGGACTAATTTTGCTTAAGTAATGCATCTGTAGCTCAACTGGATAGAGTGTTGCCCTCCGAAGGCAGAGGTTGTTGGTTCGAATCCAATCAGATGCACCATTTTGAATTTTAAAAATTAAAATATATAAAAACAGATGTCAGAAATATCACTTGGCAAACAGATCAAATATAAAGATTCTTATGATAATTCTCTGTTATTCCCTATAAAAAGGAGTTTGAACCGAAATAAGATCATTACTCAAGCAGAGTTGCCATTTAATGGTTATGACTTATGGAACTGCTATGAGGTATCATGGTTGAATCAAAAAGGTAGGCCAGAGGTCAGGATAGTGCATTTCATTGTATCAGCTAAGTCTGAATGTTTAATTGAATCAAAATCTATAAAACTATATTTAAACTCTTTTAATAACACTAAATTCACAAGTGAGAGAGAAGTTGTAGATCTTATTCAAACTGATTTAAGCAATGTATCTGGATTGCAAGTTGAAGTATCAGTGTATAAATTAGATCACTACCAAAATCAATCTTTGAAGCTTTTTGATGGTATTCTACTGGATGAAATTGACGTAGAAATTACTGATTATCAAGTTAATTCTGATTTACTAAAAATAGAGTCAGATTTAGCTGATAATTTTGTAGAAGAGATTTTATATTCAAATTTATTAAAATCTAATTGTCTCGTGACTGGGCAACCTGATTGGGCATCCGTGCAAATCAAATATAGTGGTAGGAAAATAAACCATTTATCATTATTGAAATATTTAATTTCCTATAGGAATCATAATGGTTTTCACGAAGACTGCATAGAACATATATTCGTTGATATATTAGAAAATTGTAAACCTCAAGAACTAACTATTTATGCAAAATATACCAGAAGAGGTGGTGTGGATATTAATCCTTTTAGAACAAACTTGGATCTAAAAAACACAGAAATAATAAAAATTCGTGATGTAAGACAATAATCATATAGGATATATGGCTTTAGTTAATATATACTTACTTGAGGGTAATAGCAAGTTAACACAGGGAGGGGTGAAGTCATCAAAATTCTATATGAATCAAAATAAAAAGACTGTAAAGCCAGAAGAAGTAAAAAAAGGTTCAGCAGAGTCTCCAAATACAAAAAAATTAAATAATAAAGATTCAAGCCAAAATGCTGATAAAGAATCGTCTAATCAAAAATGGGGTAATATGTTTGATTTCTCTGACAATGGTATTACAGAACAGATGAAGAGTTTTATGAATTCAGGTGTAGGATCTTTATGTGGGAGTGGCTCAAATAACAGTTATGATACTAGTACAGCAAATAATATGATGTCAAAATTATCTAACAACATAAAACATAATTTTGAACAAAATATGGAACTTAGTCAGGATGTGTTAAAATGTAAAACTGCAGCAGATTTTATTGAATTGCAACGTAAAAATTTTGAGACAAATTATAAAAATAACGTCAAATTATTAAATGATCTTTTTTATGATGTACAAAATTTGACTAATCAAAATGTAAATATTATGAAAAAGAAGAGTGGTAGTGGTGTTTAATTGCCTGAGCTTTACAATGATGGTGGGTTTAATTATGCTATTTTTAAGTTGAATTAGCAACGTTGTTTCTCGTTGCTCGCCTAATACTCATAGGTTTCACTCCTCACGCCTTAGTATCTAATTCAACTTAAAAGACTATAAAACTACTGTCCTAATTTTAGCATTTCCCAATATTTCTCGTAAATAACTATTGCTTCGCCGACATCATTTTGGAATTCTCCTTTATCTAAAATTTCTTTACTAGGGTATATTGTTGGGTTGTTCCTAATTTCTTTTGGTAATAAATCCATAGCTACTTTACTTGCTGTTGCAAAACCAACAACTTCACTAATTTCCTTGGCAATTTCTGGTCTTAAAAGGAAATTAATAAATTTATAAGCATTTTCAACATTTTTTACGTTAGATGGTATAACTAAGCTATCTACCCAAATTATTGCACCTTCTTTGGGGTAAACATATTTAATGTCAGGGTTTTCTAAAGATGCCATATAAGCTTCGCCATTATGATTCATTCCTAAAATAACTTCTTCATTTATATAGTTTAATTTAGGGGAGAATGAATTGAAGATTTTGACGTTAGGTACTAGAGTTTTTAGTTTTTCATAAGCTTGTTTGATATGCTCTTCATTAGTATCATTACCACTATAGCCTAATAGTTTTAGGGCAACATGAAACACTTCTCTTACGTCATCAGTTAAAAGGATTTTGTGCGCATATTTCGGGTCAAATAATATGTTAAAACTATCAACGTTTTCTTTTACATATTTATCATTATAACAAAGTGCTGTGCTACCCCAAAAATAAGGTATACTATATTTGTTGTCTAAATCAAAAGGCTGATTAATCAAACTTTCATCAATGTCTTTAAAATTAGTTATCTTGGATATATCTAATTCCATTAACAATCCTTCCTCTCTCATTTTGCTAACAAAATAAGTAGAAGGCATTACTAAATCATATCCGGATTGAGAATTATGTAATAATTTAATTTTTGTATATAGACTCTCATTACTGTCATAGGTAGAAAGGTTTAACTTTACACCAGTCTCTTTGGTAAATTTTTCAACTATATGTTCTGGTAAATATTCTGACCAAGTATACACGTTAAGCTGATTGGCTGATGCACAAAAATGATTTCCTAAAATAAAACAAAACAAAATAAAATATTTTTTCATATTTTTTTCCTAAATATAAAGTGAGATATAAAAATTAAAATCAAAGTTACCACAAAAATTACTGTACAAAGTGCATTAATCTCAGATTTAATACCTAAATGTGCCATTGAAAATAAAGTCAACGGGAGAACTTCAAAGCTTGGTCCAGCAACAAAAAAACTAATGACTACATCATCTAGAGATAAAGTAAATGCAAGCAACCAAGCAGAGATGACAGATGGTATAATGAGTGGTAATATAATCTTACTAAATATCGTCCATTCACTAGCTCCAAGATCCTTTGCTGCATTTATTATGTTTTTGTTGAAAGTTTTCAAACGTGCAATAATTATAATTATTACAAATGGTAAATTAAGAGTTATGTGCGCAAGCAATAAACTATAAAATCCTAAATTCATATTTATAAGATTAAATAAGATTAATAGACTTATACCCATAATAATATCTGGAGAAATAGCTAAAACATATACAAAGGAAGAAAAAACTTTTCTTCCTTTAAATCGGTAACTATATAAACCTAAAGCGGAGATGGTTCCTATTAAAGTAGATATAGAAGCAGAGAGCCCAGCAATAAGAAACGAATTTTTTGTTGATTCGATCAGTGAGTTATTGGAATATAATTTTTTATACCAATCCAGAGTTATTCCTTGCCAACTTGTTCCATATTTTGAAGAATTAAATGAATAAACGATGAGTATAACAATAGGGAAATATATAAATATATAAATCAATATAGAATATAATCTTGCTAATCTATTCATAGATTATACCACCAAATGATCAGTATTTTTCGTATTTCTGGCGTACAAAACCATTAATATTGCCACAATAATGGTTAGTATTGTTCCAATTGCTGTGCCAAATGGCCAATCTCTTGCAATTAGAAATTGATTCTTTATTAAATTTCCTATCAGGATTTCTTTGCTCCCACCAAGAAGTTCTGGAATAAAAAACATCCCTAAAGTTGACAAAAACACTAAAATACATCCTGCTGCTATTCCAGATTTAGTAAGCGGTATCATAATTTTTAGTAAGATATCAATTTTGCTTGCTCCTAAATCTTGGGCAGTATTAATGTAATTACGATCAAGTTTTTCAAAAGCAGTATAGAGTGGTAATATCATAAAAGGTAGCAACGAATATATAAGACCAATACTAACTCCAACCCAATTATATAAAAATTCAATTGGTTCATTAATGAGACCAATATTTATCAAAAAGTTGTTTATTAAGCCATTGGTTCTTAAAACTATCATCATAGCATAAGTTCTAATTAACGAACTAGTCCAGAAAGGTACTATTACCAGAATTAATAAAAAATCTTTTATTGCTCTATTTTGAATAGTTTGAGAGATTGTATAGACGAATGGATAACTCAATAGCAAGCATGTTATAGTAACATAAAGTGCTATACCAAAGGTTTTTAAAAAAACCTTAATATACATGAAAGATGATAGTTTTTTGTAATTATCTAAAGTGAAAATAAAGTTTACGAAACTTGTCTCACCTCTTTCTAAAAAACTAATTGCTACAACTCCAAGATTTGGTATCAGTACAAAAATCGTTAACCAAGACACAAGAATTAAAATGGTGAAATGTTTGAATAAATCTCTATTAATCATTTAGTCAAAACCTCGCAACCAACTGACCACTCGATAAAAACATCTGTACCTATCTTATAATTGTAAGATTTCACTTCTTTATTTTGTAACATTGTGATTGTAACTTTTTTGTTATTGTTATTAAGAGTTATAACATAATCAAGTAACGACCCTTTGTACCTTATCTCGCTAATCTTACCTTTTAGATGATTTGCAAGAGATGCATCTTTTATTGGAGTTAATCTTAATTTTTCAGGCCTTATTAGTAATTTAATTTTATCTTTGGGAGCGAAGTTATTTTTATTCTGTATCTTGTATGTATAAACTCCTTCTACAACTACCGTTAACTGATTTTGACCAATAGTTTCAATTTCAGCATCTAATACATTTAACTCTCCAACAAAACTAGCAACAAAACTATTAACAGGGGTTTCGTATATTTCTTGAGGAGAGCCAATTTGTTCTATTTTACCATTGTTTATGACAATTATTGTGTCTGATATAGATAAAGCTTCTTCCTGATCATGAGTTACTAATATAAAAGTGATGCCTAACTCTTTTTGCATAGCTTTTAGTTCTATTTGCATTTCTTTTCTAAGCTTTTCATCTAGAGCGCTTAGTGGCTCATCTAAAAGTAAAATTAGTGGTTTGTTAATAATAGCCCTAGCTATAGCTACTCTTTGTTGTTGTCCACCAGATAATTGACCTGGTTTTCTATCGGCAAATTTTTTCAGTTTTATTAGTTTTAAAGCATCGCTTACAGCTTTATCAATATAGCTTTGGCTCTTTTTTTTCATTCGAAGGCCAAATGCTATATTTTCATAGACGCTCATATGAGGAAACAAACTATAATTTTGAAATACTGTGTTAACTTCTCGTTTATTAGCTGGTAGATGATTTACTTTTATATTATTAAGTATTATTTCTCCATCGTCTGGAGATTCAAATCCAGCTATCAATTTTATGATAGTCGTTTTACCAGATCCAGAAGGTCCAAGTATTGTAATAAATTTATTTTCACGAAGAGTGAAATTAAAATCTCTTAAAATAGATTCAGAATTAAAGCTTTTGTTTATATTCTTTAATTCAATAATGGGATTTTGGGATAGATTCAATTCTTTGTTGCCTCAAATATAAATATTTCATTAGAAAATTGGTGCAATAAATAAGATCGGGATTATAATTGATTAACTCTTTGTAGTCAATGTTAATATAGTAGCTATCTTGAGTAGATACTATATTAATTAGTATGGAATATCAAATTACATATTGTTAATATATATAAATCATTGTTATTTTTATAAATGTTTACTATTTTCTTCGCTATGTATAAATGCTATATTATGTTACAGGAATTCAATTAATATATTACAATATTATTCTTTATGCTAAAAAAAATATTTATGCATAGTAAAGTAAGATCTATGACTTTACTAGTGCTGGCGTTGTTAGTAACTCTTGCTCTTGTTTCATACAGTCATAGTGATCCATCGTTTAATCTTTCCACAATTAATGAACCAACAAATATATTAAGTTATTTTGGTTCCTACTTATCAGACATTCTATATCAACTAATAGGTGTTGCATCTTTTTTTGTTCCACTTGCATTTTCCGTGTGGTCATGCTTTATTTATAAAGATGGGTCTTTAACTTGGAAAAGTATAAAAATCATTTCTTTATTAATTTTTATAGGTTGTATTTCAATAGTTTTGAGTAATGTTAAAATAAATTCTCTTCCTGCTGATGGTGGAGGAGTTGTTGGAATCTATGCATTAAATATGATTGTTAAATATCTAAAAGAATTTGAGCAGTTAGTATTACCAGTAACTTTGTTGCTTTCGATATTTTTTCTTGTTCTAACTCTTGGAATTAAATTTAAGGCCTATGTTAAATTGATTTCTCATATAGGAAACTTTTTTGCTCAAATATTTTCCTATATAAAAATTCCAAAATTTGTTACTAATTTTTTTAAAACTTTTCCTCGCTCTAAGGAAACAACACAACCTACTATAGAACCCATTATTACAGATAATATTCCTAATTTTAAAACGCAATCTACAACTCTAATAGTTGAAAACAAAACTAACTCAGTCAAAAGTCAACTTTCCTCTCAAAAGACTAGAGATCTTGAACAAGAAACTGATATTTTACCATCTGTAGATTTGCTAGATGAAGCAAATGACCAACATATTCAATTACAATCACCATCAGAATTAGAGGAAAAAGCCCAAGAGCTTTTATCGGTGCTTGGAGATTTTGGTGTAAAAGGTAGAGTAGTTGAGATCAGACAAGGTCCCGTAGTAACAATGTATGAATTTGAACCAGCAGCTGGAACTAAATCATCTAGAATTATAGGGTTATCTGATGATATTGCTCGTTCACTATCAGCTCATTCTACGCGTATTGCTGTTATACCAGGCAGGAATGCCCTTGGTATTGAGTTGCCTAATAAGCAACGTATGTTTTTCCGTTTAAAAGAGCTAGTTAAAACTGAAGAATTTCAAGATCAAAATGTTATATTACCTATTATTCTTGGTAAGGATCTTAGTGGTCGCCCTTTAATTGCCGATTTGGCTAAAATGCCCCATTTACTTGTAGCTGGAACAACTGGCTCTGGTAAGTCTGTGGCCATTAATGCTATGATAATGTCATTATTATACAGATACACCCCTGCAGAGTGTAGAATGATAATGATTGACCCTAAAATGTTAGAGTTATCTTCATATGATAATATTCCCCATCTTATGACTCCTGTTGTTACTGAACCAGGAAAAGCTGTGGTAGCGCTCAAATGGGCTGTTAAAGAAATGGAAAATAGATATCGTTTAATGTCTCATTTGGGAGTCAGGAGTATAGCTAATTTTAATGCAAAGATTTTAGAAGCGATTAAAGATGGTAAAGTACTAGAACGAAGAGTGCAAACGGGATTTGATCCTGAAACAGGTAAACCCATTATAGAATCTATGTCTATTGATATGCAGAAAATGCCATTTATAGTAGTAATAGTTGATGAAATGGCAGATCTTATGTTAGTTGCTGGTAAAGATATTGAAACTTCAATTCAACGTCTGGCTCAAATGGCTAGAGCTGCTGGTATTCACATTATCATGGCTACTCAGAGACCATCGGTAGACGTAATTACTGGTGTAATTAAAGCCAACTTTCCAAGCAGAATTAGTTTTAAAGTTACTTCAAAAATTGATAGCAGAACAATTCTTGGTGAACAAGGTGCAGAACAGTTGCTTGGTATGGGAGACATGTTATATATGGGAAATAGCGCACGAATACTTCGAGTCCATGGTCCTTTTGTTGATGATAAAGAAGTAGAAAGGGTAACATCATTTTTAAGAAGCACTGGTAATCCTGAATATGTATCAGCTGTTACTGATTCTGAAGAAGAATTTTCCGCCAACGCATTTGATGACTCAGGCAACAGTGATGATATATACACCCAAGCGCTCAATATTATCAAGAATGAGAAAAAAACCTCTATTAGTTATATTCAGAGATCTCTCCGTATTGGTTATAATCGCGCAGCAAATATTATTGAAGAAATGGAAAAAAATGGAGTTTTATCTGCGCCTAACCACTCGGGTAAAAGAGAAATTTTACTACCCGAGGATTGAGCTGTTGTTAAACAAGCCATTCTTAACCAAATTTATAATAGATAAAGCTTATACATCAGTATTCTGCAATCAAGGTTTGTTCTAATTTTGTAAATTTAGAAATTAAGGAGTCAATTTCAATTACTATATTTGAGTGTGAAATAGAATTATCAGGATTCTTTCTATTAGCATTTTCTGTTTTAGAGGGAAATAAATTAAGCTGAAATTCATCTTCTTTGCTAAATTTTTGCTTAATCAATTCAATATCTGAGGAGGTATAATATCTTCTGCCACGAATCTGAAAAATACCTATGCCTGTTTTAGATTTTTCTAAGTATCTTAATTTATGTGCTGGGAATCCTGTGATTTCAGATACTTCTGAGATAGAAAAATATTTTTTATTACCCAAGTTCATGAGAATTTACCTTTTCCTTAAGTAACCTAGAAGGATGAAATCTTAAAACTCTACGTGGTTCTATTTCTAGAGCTGTTCCAGTTTGGAGATTAACAGCTGGTCTTTTCTTTTTGTGATTAATCTGGAATTTACCAAAATTTTGTAATACAAATTTGTTGTTATTTAGTGATAAATCAAGCATTTCAGAAAAAATACTATTTGTTATTTCTTCACATAATAAAGAAGAAAAACCCAGTTTTTCTTTCAGTAAATTAGCGATTTTTTCTTTTGTAATAGTTTCCATGATAGAAATTATGCTTGTCTATAAATTTTAAAGCGATAGCAAAAGCGTTTTGAATTACCAACGAACAATAGCTGCCCCCCAAGTTGCCCCAGCTCCAAAAGCAGTGAACACTACTATATCACCAGATTTAATAGCTTTAGTCAACTGTAATTGTGCTAAAGCTAATGGAATTGATGCAGCAGAACAATTTGCGTGTTTGTCTAACGTAATAATAACTTTGTTTGAATCAATACGAAATTGATTGATCATATTATTAATTATACGTAAGTTTGCTTGGTGAGGGATAATATAAGTGACATCATCAAGAGTAAGATTGTTTTTTTTAAGAATATTATAAACTGATTCTGGCATTTTTTCTACAGCGTTTTTAAACACTTCAGGCCCTGCCATTTCCACAATGCCACTTTTGCCATTAGTACTAACTCCACCATTAGTGCATAGCATATCATAAAAAGAACCATCTGAAAAGATATCGCAGTCTATTATTCCTGTATCAGAACTTGATTCTTGTAATATAATAGCTCCAGCTCCATCACCAAATAAAACACAAGTTTTACGATCCTGCCAGTCTAGTATAGAAGACATTTTATCTGCGCAAATTAATAAGATAGTTTTGTATTTACCTGATTTAATCATACCATCTGCAACTTGTAAACCATAAAGAAAACCAGAGCAAATTGCTTGCAAATCAAATGATGGTACGGTTTTAAGTCCAAGATACCCCTGAATCTTATTTGCAGTAGAGGGAAAAGTATTATCAGGTGTATTAGTACATGTAATCACCAAATCTATTTTATCTCGTGAAATTTTAGCGCTATTAAGGGCATCAAGAGCAGCTTTGTAACCTAAGTGAGAAGTGAATTCATCAGTGGCTGCAATATGCCTTTGGGTAATACCAGTTCTTGACTTGATCCATTCATCAGTCGTGTCAATAGATTTTTCAAGGTCAAAATTGCTAACGATCCTTTCTGGTAGATAGCCTCCAGTGCCTATAATTTTTGAGGCCATCAAATACTACTCTGTTTCTTGACCTTTAGGCTTTGCTATAACTATTTGACGATTTCTATACTCACCACTTGTTTTATCAAGTTGATGTGGTAATCTATGTTCACCAGTATCTTTATCTATTATTACATTGATTTTACCAAGAGCATCATGTGAACGTCTTTGATTACGCCTTGATGTTGAAGTTTTTTTCTTTGGGACTGCCATTACACTTACACCTAAATAAAAGTTTTATTGAACAAATTAAAAAAAGTATTTGTCAAAGACCTGCGTAGTATATTATATTCCATTAAGAAAATCTATATATTTTAAATAAAATTTTTATGAAAACATTTACATCCATTGCTAACATTCTTTCAACCAAGCTTCTTTTTCTGGTAATGTTTATAATATTAAGTGGATGCCAGTCAGTTGATGTACGAGGTCAATTTGTCAGTAACGATGCAATTGAAGAAATTAATTCCAAAAAATTAAAGCAAGATGAAATAATTGATCTTATTGGTACGCCAACTTATGTTCCTGAATATTCACATAATACTTGGTATTATATACAAAGATCATTGACTAAACGTGCTTGGTTTGACCCTAAAGTAGTGGAACAAAGAATTATTAAGATTACCTTTGATGAGCATGATAAAGTGATTGAAGCCACATTGCTTTCAGTTATACATGACGAGAAACTTAATATTGAGAATAAATATACTAAAACTTACGGTACTGAGCAAAATAATATACAGAAATTTGTTAAAAATATTGGTAGGTTCAATAAAACTACTGATGGTAAGAAAAAACGACGGAAGAAAAAATAATAACTTCTGTCTGAATATAAGTTTTATAAAAAATTTATATATGTTCTCCGTGATTTATTTCATAAACTTGGATTAATACTACATGACTAAACTCATTGTAAGTTTTGTACTTCTGTTCACTAATTATTTATTCTTGCAAGAAATGTATTTCCTTAATACATTTCCAATGTTTTTGGGTGTCATAGTATTTTTATTATGTTCGTTTTTACTTATTTCGCTAGTAAGTTTCATTATTCCTAGTTTTATTTTTACTTATCTAATCTATTTTTATTTGTTATTTTCTAGTATAATCAATTATTTTAAATTTTATTATAAAATCGTTATTTCTAGCACTTTGGTTCAAAGTACTGTGCATACAGATTTAAGAGAAGTTTTCGAGTTATTCAATATATCTTTCTTCATTTGGTTTGTATTAACTGGTGTGTTACCCTGTGTCTTATTGAGTATTATAATAAAGCATACCAAGCCCTATTCAAAAACGTTAAGAGACATGCTAATAATAGGATTAGTTTTTATAGTAGGAATAGTCTTTACTATTAGTATATTACCAACCAATGTTCATACATTTCGCTATTTAACTAACGCTTTATGCTCTTTTATGCCCTACAATTACATAATAGGGTTAAAAAACTATTGGTCACTTTATAGAACAAATCATCATACAGAGGATATTAATAATGTTTTTGCTTTTAACATTGAAGAAATAAATCAAAAAAATCTAAATATTGTATTAGTTATTGGCGAATCTTCAAGAGCAGATAGATGGGGACTTAATGGTTACAAGAGAAATACCACCCCTAATCTTGAAGGGATAAAAAACTTAATCAGCTATAAAGAAACTTATTCATTGGCAACTAACACTCCTCTGGGAGTTCAAGCTATAATGAAAAAAGATGGTCATTATGAATTATCTTCTTTTATTCAAATATTTAATAAGCTAAATTTTACAACCCATTGGCTTTCTAATCAAAGTACTAGATATGCATTGATTAATAAGATTGCAATGGAATCTCCTCACCATATATTTAGTGATGACATAAGAATATCTAATATAGGTAATAATTACGATGCTGACTTAATACCGTTTGTTAAGGATATATTATTAACAAATAAACCTAATTTGATAGTACTTCATACTATGGGTAGCCATAGACTATATGATTTAAGATATCCAAGTGAGTTTAAAATTTTTAGTCCTACATGTATAAACAATGAACTCTATTATGCAACGAATGAATGTTTAGATGTAGAAAAACTAGGCAATTCTTATGATAATACAATTATCTATACTGACTATTTTTTATCGGAATTAATAAAAGTGCTTGAGAATTCCAATGCAATTCTTTTATATATTTCAGATCATGGTGAATCTTTAGGTGAAGATGGGATCTATGCACATTCACATCCTTTTGAATTAGCTCCAATAGAACAAAAACATATACCATTAGTGATGTGGGCTTCTGAAAAGTTTTTGTCTAACAAAACTAACTTAGATAAATTTAGTAAGGCTGGTATAAAAAGTAATATAAAAATAGATCAAAGTAATATATTTCATTCTCTACTTGATTGTGTAGGGGTTAAGTCAGATGCAATAGATTATAAAAAAAGTTTGTGTAATTGATTTAGTAGTATAAATAATCGTACTATAGCAAAAACAAAGTGTCATGTTACAAGTCAAAGGGTTTTTAAAACTTAGATAGTTATTTATTCTTTTATCTTGTTCCTGTTAGCTTTATATATTATTTTTGTATTTTTTTAATTGCTTTAATACTAGAAACATATGTTCGATGTATCAAATTCGAACTAACAATATTGTAAAAACTTAAAGTCTAATATTATTGAATAATTCAGGTAAGATAATGATTACAGAAAAAGAACTAGAGAAGTTACAAAAATTAGCAAAATTATCTTTTTCTAAAAGTGAATTAAGTGATTTTTCTAAGAAGCTAAATACTGTTGTCTCCATGATAGATTCTCTTGCAGAGATTGATTGTCAGGATGTACAACCTTTAAGATCAGTTTGTGATATGAATCAACGTACTCGCACAGATGAAGTTAAAATTGGTGATATTTCTGAGCAGTTATTTGTTAATGTACCACAAAAGAATGCTGCTCTTGCGAAGGAAGTAAAATGTTTTATAGTACCTAAAATGGTTGAGTAAATAATATGTCTAGTTTAATAAAATTATCAATATCAAGCACATTAAAAGCTTTAAAGAGCAAAGAATTTACAGTAACTGAACTTATAAATAGACACATTGAGCAATCACAAAAGAATAAGGCTTTGAATTGTTATATTACTGAAACATTTGATAGGTCTATAAGTCTTGCAAAAATTGCTGATCAGAATTACATCTCAGGAAAGACAAGAAAACTTGAAGGAATTCCAATAGGAGTTAAAGACTTATTCTGTACAAAGGGCATTAGAACTACTGCTGGTTCAAAAATGTTAAGCAACTTTATTCCTGCATATGAATCAACTATTAGTCAAAATCTTGAAAATTCAGGAACGATTATGATTGGGAAAACAAATATGGATGAATTTGCTATGGGTTCTGCAAATACTACTAGCTATTTTGGTAATGTTATTAGCCCTTGGAAAGCAAATAATAGCGATGCTGATCTTGTTCCTGGAGGATCTTCAGGAGGTTCTGCTGCTGCTGTTAGTTGTTTTTCAGTAATGGCAGCGCTTGGTAGTGACACTGGTGGTTCTATTAGACAGCCAGCGTCTTTTACTGGTTTAGTCGGTGTTAAACCTACATATGGTAGATGTTCAAGATGGGGTATGGTCGCTTTTGCAAGTTCCCTAGATCAAGCTGGAATCTTCACAAGAAATACAATTGACAGTGCTTTGATGCTAGAAGCAATGATGGGTTTTGATGAAAAAGATTCGACATCAATGCACAAAGATGTTCCAGAGCTTGTATCTGCATGTTCTAAATCTATTAAAAATATGAGAGTAGGAGTTCCTTATGATCTGATGAAAATTGATGGTGTAGACAATGAAATCATTAAAATGTGGGAAAAATCTATAGAAATGATGAAATCAGAGGGAGCAGAAATAGTAGATATTAGTTTGCCAAATGCTAAGCATGGTCTAGCTGTTTATTATATAGTTGCCCCAGCAGAAGCTTCTTCAAATTTATCAAGATATGATGGTGTTAGGTATGGTTATAGAACTGAGAAAGATAATCTTACTCTTGAAGAAATGTATATTCACACTAGAACGGAAGGTTTTGGTGATGAAGTAAAACGTAGGATCATGCTAGGAACTTATGTTCTTTCTTCTGATCAGATGGAAGCTTATTATTTAAAAGCTCAAAAAGTTAGAAGGCTTATAGCTAACGATTTTAAATTAGCATTTGAAAAATCTGATGTAATACTTCTTCCTTCAGCGCCAAGTGAAGCTTTCAAGATAGGTGAAAATCAAGATAACCCTTTAATTATGTATTTAAATGATATTTTTACTATTCCTGCAAGTCTTGCTGGTCTTCCTTGTTCATCTGTTCCAGCTGCAATTACTAAAAATGGTTTACCACTTGGTATGCAATTAATTGCCCCAGCTTTTGATGAGTATAACCTATTGCGTGCAAGTAGTGCAATAGAACGCTGTAGTGCAGATATCAACTTTGTTCCAAGAGGTTTTTAAAATGGCTTATATAAAAGGAAATACAGGGGATTGGGAATATGTAATAGGTCTTGAGGTTCATGCTCAAGTTTCCTCTAAAGCAAAATTATTTTCAAACGCAAGTGCTGAATTTGGAGCAGAGCCTAATACACAAGTTTCCTTAATTGATGCAGCAATGCCAGGAATGCTAACAGTATTAAATAAATACTGTGTAGAACAAGCAGTTAAAACTGGTCTTGGAATTAATGCTAAAATTAATAATATTTCTGTTTTTGATCGTAAGAACTATTTTTATGCTGATTTGCCTCAAGGTTATCAAATTTCACAATTTTATATACCAATTGTAGAGAACGGTCATCTTTTCATTAAAACTGAAGATGGAGTGGAGAAGAGAATTAGAATTAATAGAATTCATCTAGAACAGGATGCTGGTAAAAGTATGCATGATCAATTTCCAGATTTGACTCTTATTGATTTAAATAGATCGGGGGTAGCCTTGATGGAGATAGTTAGTGAACCTGATCTTAGTTCTCCGTATGAAGCAGCTGAGTATGTAAAAAAATTACGTAGTCTTCTGCGTTGTATTGGCTCATGTGATGGTAATATGGAACAAGGATCGCTTCGTTGTGATGCTAATATTTCTGTTAGAAAAAAAGGAGAAGCTTTAGGTACGAGATGTGAAATTAAAAATGTTAATTCAGTAAAAAATATTGTTAAAGCAATAGAATACGAGGCTATAAGGCAGGTAGGAATACTTGAAAATGGGGGTAAGATTGATCAAGAAACCAGATTATTTGATGCAACTACTGGTGAAACTAGGACGATGAGATCAAAAGAAGATGCTAATGATTACCGCTATTTTCCTGATCCTGATTTGTTGCCTGTGCATGTAGGTGAAGAATTAATTGAGAAATTAAGAGCTGAGCTTCCAGAGTTACCTGATGCTAAAATTACAAGATATGTCAAAGATTTTGGTTTGAATCAATATGATGCTGAGGTGATAGTAGCTAATGAGGAAATTGCAAAATACTTTGAAGAAGCAAGTGTGGGAGCTACTCCTAAAATAGTGGCTAACTGGATATCTAGCGAGTTATTTGGTAGGCTTAACAAAAATAATATGGAGTTATCTGATTGTAAAATAACTCCCATAATGATTAAAGAATTGGTCTTATTGATAGAAGATGGAACAATATCAGGTAAAATAGCTAAATCAGTTTTTGAAGAAATGTTTGCCTCAGGAGACTCTCCTACAAAAATAGTTAAAGAAAAAGGATTAGTCCAAGTGTCCGATACGAGTACATTAGAACCAATTATTGACAAGATTATAGCTGCTAACCCTGATTCTGTAGTAGCATACAAGAGTGGTAAAGATAAATTATTTGGCTTTTTTGTTGGTCAAGTTATGAAGATAACAGGTGGTAAGGCTAGTCCAAAAACAGTAAATGATTTGCTTAAAGAAAAGCTTTCTAAATAAAATAGAGTGCAATGAAAAAATATCAATTTAACAAATTAATTCGTAGTAAATTACCAGAAAGAATGAGCGTTGAAGGTGTTAATGTAGTTGGTCGCAATTTAAATAGCGAAGAATTTACACAAGAATTAAAAAATAAACTTGTAGAAGAAGCGATTGAAGTACAAGATACGAATTCTAGAGATAGTCTAGTAAAAGAACTTGCAGATGTCATGGAAGTAATAGAATCAATAATATCTGTACATAATATAACTAAAGAGGAAGTTGAAAAAGAGCAGATTATTAAGCGTGAGACAAATGGTCAGTTCTTACCTGCTAATTTTGTTGATTATATAGAAGTTCCTGTTGATAAACAGAAAGTCATAGAATATTTAGAGAATAGGAATCGCCCCTATAAATATAGTTAGCTGATTTTTTAAATTTTACTCTAGCTCAATTTTATAGATACCATAGAGCCAAATGATTTAAGTTTGCTTCTACAAATAAAACACTCAGCATAATTTTATATGCACTAGTTTTTCAATTTTCAAACCATTGTTTTCTTAAATTGTATTGTAACAAGAAATCTACATAGTTAAGAGTTTTTAACTTGACTTATATAAATAATAAGCATAAAGTACTATTAATGTTAAATACTTTTCTAAAATTTTATAATTATTATTAATATATTGAGGGTTGATACTAATGTCTATTTTGAGTTATTTTGGTACAAGTCAAGATCATTACAACAGTGCATCTGGTTATTTTTCAAAAGCAAGTGAGTCTGTAAGTAACATTGCTAGTAATTTATGGTCAGGCCTATATAACATAGAGCCTCAGACAGTAAAAAATACTACTGTTGCATCCGTTGCATCTTGGCACAGTTATGAATATATCGCAGGTAAAATTATATCTACAAATGCGGCAACTCAGTTTGCTACTTGCTTTAGTGCTAACAGCGAATTAACTGTCGCTGCAAAACTAACTCAATGTGCAGCAAGTGCATTAGTTACTAGTCCTGTAACTTGTATGGCAGTTCTAATGGCAACAACAATATTAGTTGCTAACTATGAGCATATTGTTCCTATAGTTAAACAAGTGGCTACTTTGTCTTGGGAAGTTGCTAAAGTTGCTTTTTATGCTTCAGCTGCTGTAGCAGAAGGGACTGTATCTTCAGTTTTATATGCAGATGAGTCTATATCTGAAGCATTAGATATGGATATCTTAGGTGATATGGAAACCTACTGACAGTAGATGATGTGATGGTGTCTTAATTTCCTTACAATCTTACATTTAACAAAATCTAAAAATCTACGGCAGGGTGTAAATGCTTAATTTATTTAAACATTTACACCTTGTCGTAGTGCTGTAAAATTAGTTGGCATCCATCTAATTTATTGAAGAGTGAAAAATAGGAGGTGCAAACTGATATGATTAACTCTAAAAACTATACATGATTGAATTTCAATTCACTTCAGATGGCATAAATTATTCATAGCTCCAGTTAATATTACTTAAAAACTGCTGTCAGAGTGCACAATACTAAGTTACTTACTATAAACTCAGATTTCCTTATGAAAGAATATTTTCTAAAACTAATATAATCATGGAGATAGAGGAATAGAAAAGGATCAATAAGGTGGTGTCACGTTTAAATCATAATAAAAACTATGATTGTAGGCTTTAAAAGTGACATCGTTTTTTTTTATAAATATTTTTCTATATTCTGATCTCCTTACGCAACAAAGTTTTATGAACTCAAGAATAAAACCACAAATCAGCTTAATAATAACTATTATTTACCATAATTAAGTGGATTTCGTGTTATACATATTTAAGATCAATCTAGATGGTGTATACTAATATCGTCTTAGTTCAATTAAAGTAGTGATGAAAAATGAAATTAGGTATTCTATCAAGAAGTAAAAAAATTTATTCAACAAGAAGATTAGTTGAAGCAGCTGAGAAAAGGGGACATGACGTAAAAGTGGTCAATGTCTTAAAATGTTATATGAATATTACTGCAAACCACCCAGATGTATACTACAAAACCAATTTAGAAAAAAGCAAATTAGAGTTTGATGCAGTGATCCCAAGAATTGGTGCAAAAGTGACATTTCATGGAACGGCTGTTCTTAGACAGTTTGAAGTTTCTGGAGTGTATCCCTTAAGTGGTTCCGTAGCAATTACTAGATCTAGAGACAAACTTAGATCTCATCAATCTCTTGCAAGAAATAATATTGCTATGCCAAAAACAAGTTATGCGCACTCAGCAAATGCCACTGCAGATTTAATAAAATTTGTTGGCGGAGCTCCTTTGATTGTCAAAGTTTTAAGTGGCACTCAGGGTAAGGGGGTATTGCTTGCGGAAACAAACAAAGCCGCAGAAAGCCTAATTAATGCATTTCTAAATTTGCAAGCAGATTTCCTAGTGCAGGAATTTATTAGAGAAGCTGATGGTGCTGATATTAGATGTTTTGTAATTGGAGATAAGGTTTTTGCTGCTATGAAGCGCCAAGGTGCTGATGGAGATTTTCGTTCTAATCTTCATATTGGTGGTAAGGCTGAAGCTGTAAAACTAAGGCCAGAAGAAAGAGCTATCGCAGTAAAAGCTGCAAAATCTTTGGGGCTTAATGTTGCAGGAGTAGATATTGTAAGATCATCTCATGGGCTTTAGTACTTGAGGTGAATTCGTCTCCTGGTCTTGAGGGGATTGAAAAAGTAACGGGCAAAGATATTGCTGGTGCGATTATAGAGTATTTAGAAAAATTTGCTATTAACCCGATGAGAAAAACAAGCTCTCAAAAAGTATAAGCTTTTAAACGATAGACACAAAAAGATGAGCATAAAAAAAGATTTTATTATCAATGGAATCAAAATAGAAAGAGGTGAAAGAAAACAGTTAGAAATAATCGTTGCTAAACTCTATGATCATACAGATATAACGATACCAGTGAAAGTTATTCGTGGCAAGGAAGATGGTCCTACTATGTTTGTTAGTGCTGCTATTCATGGTGATGAGATAAATGGTGTTGAAACAATTAAAAGACTTCTATCTCATAAAAAAATTCTTTCTTCTATCAAAGGAACTTTAATTGCAGTACCCATTGTTAATGTTTTTGGTTTTAATCGTAATGTTCGGTATTTACCAGATAGAAGAGATTTAAATAGAACATTTCCTGGCTCAAAAAATGGATCTCTTGCATCAAGAATAGCTCATATTTTTATGCAAGAAGTAGTTATAAAGTGTCAGTATGGTATCGATCTTCATACTGGCAGTGCTCATAGATTCAATCTTCCACAAATTAGAGGTTATTTAGATAATCCAGAAATAGAAAAATTAGCAAAAGCTTTTGGTGTTCCTGTGATTTTGCACTCTCATATGAGGGATGGTTCATTACGTGAAGCAGCTTCTGAACAAGGGATCAATATTCTTCTTTTTGAAGGTGGAGAAGCTCTTCGATATAACGAAAAAATAATCTCTTCAGCAGAAAAGGGGATTATCGCTGTTATGTGTGAAATTGGAATGCTTGATAAAAAATCAGTAAAATTAAAATTGCCACAATCTAGGGAGGTTTTTAGAGCTGGATCTAGTTATTGGGTTAGGGCTCCAATTAGTGGAAGTTTACATGCTAAGAAAAAAATTAGTGCCAAAGTAAGTAAAGATCAAGTTCTTGGGGTCATTTCAAACCCATTTGGTACTGAAAAAATGTATGTAAGAGCAAAAAAAACAGGTGTTATTATTGGTATTACTATGATGCCTCTAGTGAGTAATGGTGATGCATTATTTCACATAGCAACTTTTGATAATGCAAGAGCAGTTGCTGAAGAAGTTGTTTCCTTTGAAGAGGATTTAGAAGAATGATTAATAAAGAGTCGATTTTAGTAGGTTGGAGAGAATGGGCATCTCTACCTATGCTTAATACTCCTTTGATAAAGGTAAAAATTGATACAGGTGCAAAAACTTCAGCTCTTCATGCTTATGAGCTAGAAACTGTAGAAACAGATGGAAAAAAATATGCTAAATTTGTAATTCATCCTTTGCAAAATAATGATACTATTAGCCGTTATGCACTTGCTGAAATTATTGACATACGTGTTATTAGAAGTTCAAATGGACATACAGAAGAGCGTTTGGTTATTAGGTCTCCAATAAAAATTGGAGTTTATTATTGGGATATAGATATAACACTCACAAAACGTGATATAATGCGCCATAGAATGTTACTTGGTAGAGAAGCTATGAATTCGATTATGGTAGACCCAAGCAAATCTTATTGTCAAGGCAAAGTGTCTTATAAAAAAGCTCGGCTTGAATACAAAAATAAATGATTGATTCTAATTAACTTTTATATTTTTTGGTTATCATAGTTTTTTAAGTATAAATTCGACAATTGTAATATCTTGGGCAGCAATTCCAGTTAAATCAGTAATAATAAACTCTGCAGTTAATTTTTTGTTTATTTGTAAAATATTTCCAAGTTCGGTGATATTCTTGATTGTAAGAAAC
>JBGCEX010000015.1:0-14369 GCA_045106635.1 Rickettsiaceae bacterium
AGATAAGCATATACGAGTTATAGCTCCAAGAGCTCCACCTAAACCAACAGCTATGTATTGTGATATCATTGTTATCCTATCAAGTTACTGTTTATAGTTCTGTGAATTAATGTTTTCTTAAGATAGTAAAATCTTAGCTGAACTTTTTTCTATTATTTCTTCTGTGGTAATGTCATCAGCTTTTTTAACCAGATAGATTTGACTATCCTTAATATCAAAAACGCCTAATTCAGTAATTACTCTGTCCACTACATTTACCCCTGTTAGAGGCAAGCTACATTTATTAACTAATTTTGGTTTTCCATCTTTAGAGTTGTGGCTCATTAACACTACTACTCTCTTTATATTGGCAACTAAATCCATAGCGCCACCCATTCCTTTGATCATTTTTCCTGGCACGGCCCAATTTGCTAAATCACCTGTTCCTGAAACTTCCAAAGCTCCAAGAATAGTCAAGTCAACGTGACCTCCGCGAATCATGGCAAAGGAAGCTGCGCTATCAAAGTAGCTGCTTTCTGGAAGAGAAGTGATAGTTTGCTTACCTGCGTTAATCAGATCAGCATCTTCTTCGCCAGAATAAGGAAATGATCCCATTTCTAACATGCCATTTTCACTTTGAAAACAAACATTGATATGATTTGGTATGTAATTTGGAATATTTGTTGGCATACCGATACCAAGATTAACAAACAAACCATCTTTGATTTCCATTTCTGCAGCTATTCTGCACATTTCATCGCTTGTCCAAGCCATTAGTTTGCCTCTTTATTCCTATTAGTAATTTTTTCTATTCTTTTTTCATAATTATTTCCTTGAAGCAATCTATCAATGAATATACCTGGTGTGTGGATATTATCACTATCAAGTTGGCCAATTTCAACTATTTCTTCAACTTCGCAAATAGTAATTTTTGCAGCAGTTGCCATAACAGGATTAAAATTTCTAGCTGTTTTATTATAAATCACATTGCCAAATTTATCAGCTTTATATCCTTTAATTATGGCAAGATCTGCAAATATTCCTTGTTCCATTATATATTTTTTGCCATCAAACTCTCTTACTTCTTTTCCTTCTGAAACTATAGTGCCAACTCCAGTTTTAGTATAAAATGCGGCTATGCCAGCTCCTCCGGCTCTTATTCTTGCAGCTAAAGTACCTTGGGGGGGCAGCTCAAGCTCAAGAGTGCCATCCAAATATTTTTGTTCAAATAACTTATTCTCTCCAACATAGGAAGATATCATTTTTTTAACTTGGCCATTTCTAAGAAGTATCCCAAGACCAAAATCATCTACTCCGCAATTATTGCTAACAATAGTAAGATCTTTTACACCAGATTTAGCAATTGCTGCTATAAGGTTCTCCGGAATACCACATAATCCAAAGCCACCAGCATGGATTAGCATTCCATCTTTGATTACATCGGTCACTGCTTCAATAGCTGTTTTGTATATTTTTACCATTAATCTAGTTGTTTTTTATAATTGATAATCATCAATTTATTACTAAATCTATATTTCATGCAAGTTATTAGTTGGTTTTTGATGAAAATTATATTAAGAATTCTAATGAGGAGTTAATTTTATGTTAGAATGAACTAAATTATTTGTATAGAAACTAGTAGAGTATTCAGAAAAGACAATGCAGATTGATAAAAATATACCAAACTATTTAACTATACTTAGAATAGCGGCAATACCTATTATTGTGATGTCATTTTATTTTGATGACTCAAAATTTGCTCACAGACTTGGTGGAATAGTTTTTGCTATAGCAAGTTTAACGGATTTTTTTGATGGTTACCTTGCAAGAAGATACAATATAGTTTCAAATTTAGGACAGATGCTTGATCCGATAGCTGATAAAGTATTAGTAGGGTGTGTTTTGGTAATGTTAGTTAAATCTGGAAGAGCTGATGAAGTGCCGTGTTTATTGATTTTAGCTCGGGAATTTATTGTTGCTGGTTTGCGGGAGTTTTTAGCACAAGTAAGTGTAAGTGTACCAGTTACAAGGCTAGCTAAAATTAAAACTGCTATACAAATGATTTCAATGACGATGTTATTAATTGGATCGGTAGGATCTGGAATTAAATTGCTTGATTTAATTGGTCATGTTTTTTTATGGACTTCAGCGATTCTAACATTAGTTACTGGTTATTCCTACTTACAAGCTTGTAGCAAGTATTTTTAATTTGTAAGAATTTTGGTAAATCTACAATTTATCCAGAAACTTTCAATTGTTATTAACTTGGCAAGAAAGGGTATGATGCATTTAATGCAAGGTCAGAGTGAAGATTATTTTATTAGTTCATATAGTGACATTTCTTTTTCTAGCATAGATTCAAGAGAAAAATTTTCTATTGTTGATTTTCGTGCTGCAGATTGAATTTCTTTTGCTTTGTCGGTACCTAATATTGATAAACAATGTTCAATTTTATCTGCAAGTTGTTGGCTGTTTGATGGATCAACATGGAATCCAGTTTTTTTATTCTCTATAGTTTCAGCTGCTCCGCCAATATTTGTAGCTATTACTAATTTTTCCATAGATTGCGCTTCAATTATTGTTCTACCAAAAGCTTCTGGCTCTATTGAAGTAGATAGAACTATATCACTAATGCCATATAGATTAATCATGCTAGGTTCATTGCCAAATAATTGGACTCTATTTTGAATTTTATACTCCCTAATAAGATTTTTTATACGTATAACATACGCTGGGTGTTTAGCTAAATCACCAGCCATAATGCAGTAAAAATTTAAGTGTTTTATTTTTTCTAGAGCTTTTATTAGTATAATATGTCCTTTCCATTCAGTCATTCTAGATGGTAAGAGAATAATAGGCGTATTAGTTGGAACATTATATTTTGTTTTATATTTTAATAAAATGTCGGAACTAAGTTTTTCTTTAGAAAACTCTTTGTGATCGATACCTCTATGGATTAAAACAATTTTACTTTTATCAATTTTATAATTTTTTATAATATGATCTTTAACAAATTGAGAGACTGCAATAACATTATTACCTTCAGTCATAATGCTATTGTAGAATTTTTTTACTTTAGTACGAAAATTATAAATACCATGAAAAGTGGTGACTAATTTTATGCCAGTTGCTTTTGCAGCTATAAAGCAACTCCATGCTGGAGCCCTTGATCTTGCATGGATAATATCTACTTTTTCTTCTTCAATGATTTTTGCAATTTTTTTTGAATTTAACCATATCGTTAGAGGGTTTTTACTTGCTACATTTAGTTTAATATGCTTTGAACCAGAGTCTTCTAAAGCTGTAACGAGAGAGCCACCAGCAGAGATAACTATTGAATGAAAACCAGCTTCAACTAGTTTCTTTGCTATTTCTAGAGTTCCTCTTTCAACTCCTCCGGATACAAGTGCAGGAACAACTTGCAGGATCGTTTTTTTATGGTATTTTTTAGTATTCATAGAAAAATTATTATTAAGTAAAATCAAACGGCAATGAAAAAAATTTATACTAATACAAAAGCAAGATTTCTAGTATATCATAAACAAGTTAGTACGAAAGATAAAGCGCCATATGTTGTATTTCTTCATGGATTAATGTCTGATATGAATGGCCAAAAAGCTATAGCTACTGAAAAATTCTGCATAGAAAAGGGGTATAACTTTATTAAATTTGATAATTTTGGTCATGGTTCATCGTCAGGGAAGTTCACTGATCAGACAATGAGTGATTGGTTAATAGGGATAAATTTGGTTATACAAGAATTAGCAGATGCGCCAATTTTACTTTTAGGTTCAAGTATGGGTGCTTGGCTTGGTTTAATTGCAACAAACTTACACCCAGAAAAAATAATTGGTGTTATTACTCTTGCGGCAGCCGTAGATTTTACTGAAGAATTGATGTGGAATAAATTTACAAAACAAGAAAAAGAAATAATAAAAAAATGTGGTATCTATGAAGTTAGAGGTAATAATGCTGATTGCATGGAACTTTATCCAGTGAGTTACAAACTAATAGAAGATGGAAGGAATCACTTGATGATTCATGAAAAGTCCGAAGAAAAAATTGATATTTCAGTTCCTGTTCATCTTATTCATGGCATGCAAGATACTGACGTTCCTTATGATATTTCATTAAGAGTGGCAGCTAAGTTAAAATCAGAAAGGGTAGTTATAAAACTAATAAAAGATGCAAATCATAGGCTTTCAAGAAAAGAGGATCTAAACATAATGTTTAGTTCAATAGAGGAGTTGATTAACTATAAAGTGTAATTTTAGAACTTAATATCTATTATGAATATTTCTTTTAAGCAAGCTACTGTTGAACATATTGATGTTATTTTTGATTGGCTTGCTAAGCCCCATATGATTGAATTCTGGGATAATAGCCAAGAACATAAAGATGATATCAGGTGCTTTATCAATTCTAAGAAAGAATCTATTTATTATAATGGTATATATACTTACTGGATAGGATTTATTGATGATATTCCATATAGTTTTTTTCTAACTTCTGAAATCTCTTCAAGTCAAAGTAATATTCCAGAACTACATAGAAAATATTTATCTATAGTAGGGAAAACAATCACGATTGATTTTGGCATATGAAATGAATATTTTTTAGGTAAGGATTATCATCTATAACACTAGAATCGTTTATTGGTTTTTATCATAATGATGTTGACCAAGTAGTTGATACTTTTTTATTGATCCAGATAAAAAGAATCCACGTGCTGAACATGTCTATAGTAAAGCTGGATTTGAAGTAGTTGGTGAGTTTGATGTTGAAGATGGCGAGTTCAAAGGGAGTATTAGTTACTTAATGGTTAAGAAAATATAGTTAAAATTATGGAAAAAAACAATCGGAAAAATGGATTGGCAATCATCTTGTCATCTCCTTCTGGAGGAGGAAAATCCAGTATTACGAGGGCTTTAATTGCAAAGGATAAGAAGTTGGTAAAATTTGTTTCAGTTACTACAAGGAAACCAAGGCTAGGTGATATTGAAGCTGTGCAATATTTTTTTAAGTCAAGAGATGAATTTATAAAAATGGTCAATAATGATGAGTTATTAGAGTATTCAGAGATTTATAATAATTTATATGGCATTCCAAGAGCATTTATAGAAATGCAATTTAATCAAGGAAATAACATAATATTTGATATTGATTCTCAAGGAGCTTATAAACTAAAAAACACTTTGCAAAATTTGGTGATTAGTATATTTATTCTACCTCCATCTATTGAAGAACTACGTAAGAGATTAGAAGCAAGAAACCAAGATTTTCCTGAAGAAGTTGAACGTAGGATGAATTTAGCTCCAAGTGAAATGGAACAAGCTAAGAATTATGATTACATTGTAACAAATGATGATTTCTTAACTACTGTAGATGAAATATATAAATTAATAAAAACAGAAAGAGAAATAAGAGGTTTAACTTGAAAAGTAAAGGAAAAATAGTTACGGGGGCTCTGCTTGGTACTGTAGTTGAGTATTATGATTATAGTTTATATGGTTTTGCTGCTGGTATATTAGCGCTTAAGTTTTTTCCTGAGTTGGAAAAAGTTCAGGGTTTAATGTATGTATTTGGAATTTATGCGATTTCATACATATCAAAACCCTTGGGATCAGTTATATTTAGTTTTATAGGTGATTATTATGGTAGATCTGTCGCTTTGAGAATTACTATAATTGGTATAGCAATCCCTACTTTTATAATAGGTGTTTTACCTGATTTTCACACTATTGGCATTGTCAGTACGTATGTTCTTATAGCTTGTAGGTTTATCCAGGGTTTTTTTATTGGTGGAGAGTATGATGGAGCTGCTATTTATGTTATTGAGCATTTAGATGAAAAATATCATTATACTGCTTCGGCGATTACTAGAGCAATAGGAGTAACGGGGTTGTTATTAGGTGTTGCTTCTGTTAATTTTTTTAATTCATCTATATTCCCTGATTGGGCTTGGCGTATACCTTTTATGTTATCTCTACCCCTAGCACTTCTTACTATTTATTGCAGAAAATTTTTAATTGAAACACCTGATTTTACTAATTCAATAGAACAAAAAATTGAAATTGCTGGAATAACTACTTTTGTTAAAAGGAATAGTATAAATTTACTTATGGTAATCTTCCTTGCAGGTGGATTTGGTGCAACTTATCAGTTGGCAATCATTTTTATGAAACAATATCTGCCAATAGTAGTTCCTGCTACTAGTACAATTATGACAAGTTTTTCTATTCTTATAGTGTTTATATTTGGAATTTCTATGCCTATAGCTGGGTTTTGTGCAGATAAATTTGGAAAAATGATAATAGTAAAATTGAGTTTATTACTGACATTGATTTCTAGCGCGTTAATAGCAATTGGTATTATAAATCAAGCAATAAATTTAGTTCTAATCTCAGCAATGATTTTAGCGGCGTCAGTTGCGCCATTTAACGCTCTAGCCCATGGAGTGATGATAAAAGCTTTTTCTGTTAACGAGCGCTATAGAGGTGTTAGTCTCGGTCATGCTATAGGCTCAATGTTAATGTCTGGAACAGCCGGTTATATAGCTTTGTATTTTATGAAAGAATACAAAATTATGTTATTTCCTATAATATATATCGCATTTTTTGCGTTAATTTCTTTTTTTGTGATTTTTAATTTTTCAAAAAAATATAATAAACAATAGTTTGTTATCTAGAAATTGATGCTTTCTCTTTGGGTTTGGTGATTGATTTAGTTTTTGACACTTCTCGTTTTACGCTAATTTCTAATTCTATATCATGTTGATATTTCATGCCATGTTCGGCGAGTATTATACCAGCTCTCTTTACTTTTTCTTGATCTGGTTTTGAAAATTTTTTCAGCACTTGATTTTTAATATTTACTAAAAATTGCCATGATAATTCAATTTTTTCTTGCATGGTAAGGGTTTTTACTTCGTCAGTTTTCTTCTTTTGAATGTTGTATACTTTCTGAGCTTCTGGGTCTATAACAACAATTTTTTTTATTTTTGGTGCTTTTTTTCTTTTTATTAATAGATATACTAAAGCAATTCCTACTAAAATAAGTAGAGCAACATTCAATAAATTTGACATTTTAAGTAATTTTTAGTTTGTATTTCTTTATATTGTACAATTTAGAAATACTATTACCTAGTAATTTATGAGATGAAATATGTTATTTAGATAGTAAATGTGTACTCTATGTTTTAATTATATATCTTTGGGTAATCAGATTGAAAGTATATAAATTCTAATTTGTATTGTAATTCACAAATTTTAGAGGGTCTACGGCATTTTTCCCCTGACGTACGGCGAAATGTAGTTGTGGTTGTTTAATTTTACCAGTAGTGCCAACATAACCAACTAAATCTCCTTGTTTTAGATGAGTGCCTTTTTTTACTATTAAATTTTGAAGATGAGAATAAGAAAGAACTATATTTTTATTATCCAGTTTCATGATAATTAAGTTGCCAAATATTGCGTCATAATCTGCATAAATTACTTTTCCAGAAGCAGATGCAATAATTTTTGCTCCCTTTTTAGCTGAAATATTTATTCCTTTGTTAATTCCATGATCTGTTTTATCTCCAAATTTGGTTATAACAGTGCCCTCAACAGGAATTATATAATCTGGGACTACTTGCACTTGTTTTATGGGTTCTTCTGTAACCTCTGTTGTTAACTTTGTTTTTAGAGTGAAATCTTTCGGTACTTTTATTTTGATAATCTCAGTTTCATATAGATCATAAGGGGGGTGTAAATTATTAAGTTGTGTTATTTCATATACTGTTTTTTCATAATTAATGGCTATTTCTTGAATTGTTTCATTCTTTTTTACTTGATGTTCAATTATTTTATAATTATCTGCTGTTGGTTTTTTTGCTGGTAATATATAATTTTTATCATCAGGAGTTGGTTTAATAATTTCAGATATTTCCTCCACTTCAATTTCAGATTTGCTAGATATTATTTCTCCGTCATTGCTAACAACTGTCAGAGTATTTTCATTTACGTTCCTAGAACTTGCAAGGTTAGAACTATTATGGTGGTATTCTATGGGGGCTTGTTGTTTTGTTACTGCACAACCTGATAAACTCATAATAATTGTGATATATAGTGATATATAAAAACTATAATTTTTCATTTAATTTGCATCCTTTATTTAAATTTTATTATCTATTATGTTGTTGCCACTATATAATAAATACTAATTATTTTCTATAGATAAGGACGTTTTTATGCAAAATTATGATCTGGTAATTGCAAATGACCATGGTGGATTTGATTTAAAGATAAAGATCTTAGATTTTTTAAGCCAAGCTGGTTATAAAATATATTCAAACAATTTAGAAAAAAGTCAATTAAGCTATAGGCGGAAGAATAGCAAAACTATACTAGATTTAGGTTGCTATAGCACAGAGAGAGTTGACTACCCAGATTATGCAAAAAAGTTAGTTGAAGAAATTATTGAAGAAAATGCTAAATATGGCATATTAATTTGTAATACTGGTATTGGTATGTCAATTGCTGCTAATCGTAGCTCTGATATCAGAGCAGCTTTGTGTCTAAATGAGTTTATGGCAGAATGTGCTAGATCTCATAATAATGCAAATGTTTTGGTTCTCGCTAGTAAATTAACAGAAGAAAAAACAGTTTTTCAAATGATAGACAAATTTTTAAATACTGACTTTGAAAGTGGAAGACATGCTCAGAGAGTTGACAAAATTATAGGATACGCAAGCAAAATGTATTTTTGCTATCAAGGGGGTAATTGGGATGATTTGGAAATAATTACTTGACCCTTAGAATAATACGTAGAAATATCTAGTGCTTTTGTTCGTGGTAGAATCCATGTGATTTTGCGATATCTACCATTGGAACAACAGGCTGTTTAGTTCCAACTGTTATCCTCTTATATGCTTGCGATCTTGGAAATTTTAATTTTTGGATGACACAAACACTATCGTAAAAAGTGATAGAATTAATCCATTCAAATAGTTGTTTATCCACTGTTGTTAAGTTGTCAAAAAAATCTGTATCTTTAGATAAGTAAGTATCACCTTTCTTAACGTGATAAGCATTTAATAAGTCTAACAGACTTTTTAAATACTCTACCTGTGAGTGTTGAGATTTATAACCACCATCAAACTCTTTCCAATAGCTTGCATGCAAGTCTTCAATAATGTATATACCACCTGGTTTAACTCTAGAAAACATTAGTTGGAAGGTTTTAATAACATTTTGGCTTTTATGAGAGGCGTCATCAATTATAACATCAAAACTTAGCTCCTTTAGATCCTGTTCTATTGCATCAGCTTTCGTGGCGTCGAAACAAAAAGTTTTTATATCTGAGCCTAAATCCATTTTACAAACATTGTTGTCAATATCTGCGCCATAAATTTTTCCATTATGCAGATATTTTTTTAAAATTTGTAAATGTCCACCATTTTGTACGCCAACTTCCATTATTGAAGCGTTTTTATTAATATAAGGACGCAAGTATAATTCGTATATATCAAGGTAATTTTCCCATTTATCAGAGGTGTGTTCGCTATGTTCAAGAAAAATCTCTTTGTAACTCTTATAACCACTAGCAACAACGCTATTCAAAGTAGTGTACATTAATAACAAAATAATGGAAATATGCTTCATTCTGATAATCTCTAAATGTGAGTGAAATTCTACTGCGAACGTATAGACTATTTGTTTGCTATTGGCAAGTGTTATTTTTATTCTGTATTAAATTTTTTTGTAATTACCTTGTTCTTTGAGGGTATTTTTGTAAAATTTAAGTTATTTACCTACCTAGTGTTTAAATAATATTAATTAGTTTAGAAAATATATTATTGCATTTTAGCTGAAAATTAGTTAGAACTTGGAGCGAGTCTTTAATACAACTCAAAATTATGGCCAAGTAGCAAAGTGGTAATGCCGGGGACTGCAAATCCTCTATTCGCCGGTTCGATTCCGGCCTTGGCCTCCAATTAAATCTCTTTAGATATATGCAGTTTATTGAACAGTTTCTAGAGATGATGCTTGCTGAGAGGGGAATTGCTAAAAATTCACTCCTTAGTTATAAACGTGATTTAGAAGATTTTCAAGAATTTCTAAAACAGTATAAGTTAACAGAGGCGGAAGTAAAAGATTCTGATATTAGCAAATTCATTGCAGAATTAGCTAAATCTGGAATATCAGCTAGGTCGATAAATCGTAAAATCTCAACTTTAAAAACCTATTTTATATTTCTAATAAGCGAAAATCATACTGATTATAATCCAGTGTTAGTTGTGGATTTGCCTCGTTATATTTCCAAATTACCTGAGTTTTTATCAATTGATGATATAAGAATATTACTTGAATATTGTATGCGTGACAATTCCCCTGATGGCATTAGGCTTAATGCAATGATTCATTTGTTATATGCAAGTGGTATGCGTGTTAGTGAGCTTGTCAGTGTAAAAATAACTGATATTACTAGCGGTAATAACTTTTCCAAAATCAGAACGAGTTTTATGATTAAAGGCAAGGGGTCAAAAGAGAGAATTATAGTAATTAATGAGCAAGCGCAGAAAGCTTTGATGCAATATTTAAAAATTCGCAATAGTTTTTGTCTTAATAAGAGCCAAAAGTCAAAAAGCTATTTTTTTGTTAGCAGTTCTACAGTTGGGCATATGACAAGGCAGAATTTTGCCCTTTTGTTAAAAAAAGCTAGTTTAAATGCAGGGCTTGACCCAGAAAGGATTTCTCCACATGCACTGCGTCATAGTTTTGCAAGTCACTTGCTAGAAAACGGAGCTGATTTAAGAGTTATACAGGAGTTGCTTGGTCATAGTGATATTAGCACTACCCAGATATATACTCATGTGCAAACAGCTCATTTAAAAAAAACTTTAAAAGATTTTCACCCTCTTGTAAGAAAAGATAATAGTTAAATTTTAGATTACAGGAAGTATTTTTTGTGTAATAATTAATTTGCGAATACGATATTTTAGGCAAAAAGTGCAACGTAGAAATATGTTTATTTGTTTAGATTGCAACATATCTTTGTAGTAAAAATTAGTAGGTAATAATTATGAAAAATAGTTTTAACTTAAGTCCTATAGTAAAATCTGCCCCTTTGTCAATTCTAGCATTTAATGGTGCTAGAATTGATAGAGATATAGATTATAGCTTCGCCAATGGAGAAAAATTAATTTCTTTAATACGAAACAAAATATTTAGAATTAGCTTTAGTAAAAGAAAGTGAGGTAGAAGAAGGTATTTTACAAAATCTTTCTGAATTAAGAAGGGAAGTAAGGGAGTTAGAAATTTATGAAGTTTCTCATCGTTTTCTACAATCTACTTATAGCCTGCCTTTAGTTCAAGAACAGTTTTTTTCTCAAACATCTTATTGTAAGATGCAAGGTTTAGATGATTTCAGCACTTCTCTAAAATTATCTAGTGGGAGAGTATCAGATTCAAGTAGAGAAGAAAGTATTAGTGATTCAGGGAGTATAAGTAGTACGCCTATTGATATTATTTATCCTGGTTCTAGAAGTGTTGAATTTGAAGATGTTGGTGCTCAAAGTTTTGAGGTAGGAAG
This sequence comes from Rickettsiaceae bacterium, assembly GCA_045106635.1. Lineage (GTDB taxonomy): Bacteria > Pseudomonadota > Alphaproteobacteria > Rickettsiales > Rickettsiaceae > Megaera. Next base: position 11,554 of record JBGCEX010000015.1, read on the forward strand.
TATTCCTACAAATATTAAACTAGCTAAGCCTTTGCCAAAGAAACTAACAAAGAAACCAACAGTTGTTAAGCAAAAAGAAGTTGATTTATCAGTAGGTTGTGACCCCATCCTCAAGTTATCAGATGAATTAATTTTTTCTTTTGATGAAGAAGATTTCTCCATATGCATTGGTGTAGGTAGTGAATAGAATATTCTTGCATGGAAGAGACGGATTGTATAAAAAAGGAACATGATAATTTGAGTTGGATTAATATCCAAATATAAATATAGAACTAAACTATAGATTTTGATGAAAAAGAAAATTTTAACAGGTGATAGGCCAAGTGGTCGGATGCATTTGGGGCATTATGTTGGATCTTTGCAAAATAGGGTCAAATTGCAAAATGACTATGAGCAGTATGTCATGATTGCAGATGTTCAAGCTTTGACAGATAATTTTGAGCACCCACAAAAAATTACAGAAAGTGTTTTTGAAGTTGCTAAAGATTATTTAAGTATTGGTATTGACCCTAACTTAACGACTATATTTATTCAATCTCAAATCCCAGAAATTGCTGAGTTAACGGTTTATTATCTAAATCTAGTGACTCTTGGGAGGTTAGAGCGAAATCCTACTGTAAAATCTGAAATTCAACAAAAAGGTTATGATGATTCAATTCCAGCTGGCTTTTTTTGTTATCCAGTTAGCCAAGCAGCAGATATAACTATTTTACAGGCAGAATTAGTTCCAGTTGGGGATGACCAAGTTCCTATGATTGAACAAACAAATGAAATTGTTAGGCGTTTTAATAGGATTTATGATAGTAGCTGTCTTAAAGAATGCAAAGCTATTTTGAGTGACACTCCAAGATTAGTTGGTATTGATGGTAAAGCAAAAGCTAGCAAATCGTTAGGCAATGCCATTTCACTTTCTGATACAGAAGAAGAAGTAAAACAAAAAATATTTAAGATGTTTACTGATCCTGATCATATTAAAATTACTGACCCTGGATCTGTTGAAGGAAATGTTGTTTTCACTTATTTAGATATTTTTCATCATGATAAGGAAGAGGTGAAATCATTAAAAGATCATTACAAGCGTGGTGGTCTTGGTGATGTAACAATAAAAAATATTTTAAATAATACTATCCAAGATTTACTTAAAACCATTCGTGCAAAAAGAGAAACTATTAACAACAAAGATATCAAAGAAATATTATATCAAGGCACAAATAAAACTCATCAACTAGCCAAACTAACTATGGAGCAAGTTAGAGATGCTATAGGTGTTAAATATTTTTAAGGTGCTTATGCAAAATGGGTTAGATAAATTAATAAAAATTGAACGTAGCTTAGAGCCAAATAATTATGATATTGATTTTTTAACTCAGCAGATTAATCATGAAACATCAGAGATAGGTTCGGCTTATCCTTTTGCTTTTTTTGCTCGAAATGAAAGGGATGAAATAGTAGCTGGTTGTAATGGTAGTGTGATTTTTGGTAGCATTTATACAGACCAATTATGGGTTCATCCAGAATGGCGTAAAAAGAATCTTGGTCAAAAATTGATGGAGCATGTGCATGATTATGGCTGCGAAATAGGTTGTCATATGGCTATAGTTTCAACAATGAGTTTTCAAAATAGTCGAGAGTTTTATGAAAAACTTGGATATGAGGTTGATTTTGAACGTAGTGGCTATATCAACAACTCTTCTTGTTTTCTTCTCAGGAGAGAGCTGAAGAAGCACAAAACCAAATTCATACAGCTTGCTTCCTATAATGATGATTGGCCAAGAAAGTTTGAGGTAGAATCTATTAAAATTAAAGAGGCTCTCGGTGATAATTGCAGTGCTGTACATGATGAATATGCTGATCTTAAAAAAGATATCTTAAGAGATTCTTCCTCCTCAGAGAAAAATAATTCTATATTTCCCACTTATACTTTGAGAAAGAATGATTTTATACTCAGCGTTTTAAAGAAAAGTGGGTTTAATCGTCTTAGGTTTGTAAAATGTACTTTTTATTCTGAAATAGATGCTTATCACAGAATAAAAGAAGAGCAAATTTTTAGGCCAATTAATGTTGATTATGATCCTAATCACTTATCTTTGACTCTTGATAATCACTTCCATTTTATTCTTTATAATGGGATGCAAATAGTATCTATTGCTCATATAGAATTTTTAAATCAAAAGGAAGTTGCTTTAAGAGCTTTAGCAACAGATGCAACTTTTCAAAATCAAAGATTTGGTAGTTACATGATAAATCTTCTTGAAAAATGGGTTAGATTTCATGGAAGAAAGATTATTAAATTACATACAAGAGCTTCTTCTGAAACATTTTTTCGTAAAGTTGGTTATACAGAAATGCATTTTAATAATTTATCAATTACTGAGGATGTTATTGATCTAGGTAAATTGTTATGAATATCAAATTATCCAAATGATGAACATAATAATTTCTACTCCGCTATATGTTTGGGGGGTATTGGCCTATTTGCTATTTGTGGGAATTAAAGCAATGCATGATCATATTGTTTACTTACCAAAGCTTCTGATTATTCCAGCAGTGCTAATGGGGCTAAAATACTAAATCTTTTTTTCTGAGAATAATACAGCTTATCTATCTTCTATGTTTCTAGGTTGTTTAGTTGGGTTTATAATAGCCAAAAAAGCTGTTATAAAAATTTTAAGAGAATTGAAATCCATAGAATTATCTGGGAATTATTCAACGATTACTATTGTGATTACCTTCTTTTTGATAAAATATATTTTTGGCTATTTTGAGGCTACAAACTTTGAATTAATAGCTCCATATTTATATATTGAAAATTCAAT
>JBGCEX010000016.1:0-10358 GCA_045106635.1 Rickettsiaceae bacterium
GTCATGACAGCCGTCAATCTTTAGAAATGTACTCAAAATTATCTCTAGGTGACTGTCAACCAGAGTATGAAAAAAAGATTAAAGACTTTCCAGTTTAATTCTTAGTGGCGGCAAAAGATGTTTACCTTAACACCTGTCCTATATAGAATATTATAGATGTCAGAAGTTTTTAGAAGATTTGAATGTGTTCCATGATTATCTAACTTTCCATTGTTTATGACCAAAATATTGTCAAACTCTTGAATAGAAGAAATACGATGAGCTATTGAAATAACTGTTTTGTTACGCATAATTCTTTTTATATTATCTAGTATTTCTTTTTCACTTTCACTATCAAGAGCACTTGTTGCCTCGTCAAGAAGTAAAATTTCAGGTTTGTATAAAAGAGCCCTAGCTATTGCTAGCCTCTGCTTTTGTCCACCAGACATTCTAACACCTTTTTCTCCAATTTCGGTATCAAGACCCTCTGGGAGGTGAGCTATAAACTTATCAATCCCACATAAATGAACTACTTCTTGAACATCTTCGTCTTTAGCGTGAGGGTTAGAAAACATGATATTATATTTTATTGTACCAGAAAAAATATCAGGATCTTGAGGCGTGTACGCAATGATTTTTCTTACGTCACAAAGGTTATAAGAATTTATATCATTACCTGCTATTTTTATCTTTCCAGATTGATGTTGGTAGAATTTAAGTATTAACTGCATAATAGTACTTTTACCTGAGCCAGATTTGCCTACTATAGCAGTGAGTTGATTTTGTTTTATATAAAAACTTATATCACTAAGAGCCAGAATATCAGGTCTTGAAGGGTAAGAAAACCCTACATTTTCAAAAGAGAGATCATAATTTTTTGGAATCTTGTTAAAATTATTATAATTACTTAAAGCTATATTTGAGATATGAGAAACTGTAGTTTCTTGTAAATTAAATACCCTATCAAGGGCGCTAAGTGGGCCTTGGATCTCACTGAATAACTCTGCTATACCACCTGCGCTCATACCAACAATCATTGCATAATATATAAATGATATCATCTGGCCGGAAGTCATTTTACCATCAATTATATCCATACTACCCACCCAAATTACCATGGTTATGGATCCAGCTATAGCAATGATTGCTAAGGCAAAAAATAAGGATCTTAACTTAAGCCTTTTTCTTGAATGTTTAAGATATGTAGCTATTTTTTCATTGAATCTTTTTTCTTCATGGTCTTGTTGGTTGAAAGAATGTAAAGTTCTGATAGCCGAAAAACTTTCCTCTATAAAACATGATAATTCTGATCTCTCGAACATTACTTTTTTAGAAATGCTACGAACATGTTTGCTTAAACGCAAAAGAGGGGCAAGTAGAACTGGTACACTGAAAATAACAAGCAATGATAATTTGGGACTTTGAAAAAACATCAAAATAATAGCTCCAAATAACATGATAGAGTTGCGAATGAAGAAAGATAAGAAATTGGTTATTAAAGTGCCAACTGATTCAAGATCAGAACTTAATCTTGAAATTATATCACCAATTTTTAACTCTTCAAAAGCAGAGATTTCTAGGTGAAGTAATTTTTTATAACTATCTGATCTTATTTGAGAAATAATTTTTTCTGTAACTAAATTAATAGAGTAAGAACGAAAAAAACTACCTAAGGCAAATATTGCAATAAGTAATGAAATAAAGAAAATAGAATGATTAATTGAGCTAAGTTGATTTTCAACAAGACCATGATCTATTAAATATCTAAAAACTGTTCCCATACCAAGTAATGAGATAGCAACAATCAATAATGACAAAAAAACAATAATTAGGTTAGTCTTGTGATTTCTTAGGTATCCTAGTAGCACTTTTATATTGTCAGTCATACCGAATCCTTAATCTTGATGTTTAAATCATTAGATAGAATCTCAAAGAAATTATCCCCTGCTTTTGATTTCCATGTCTTGCCATCATGTAAGAAATGATAAGGGCCACTTACTGGAGAAGAGAGCCAAATTTCTTTAACAGAAGATTGTTTGTTAATAACAAATGTTCCATCTTGTGTGATAAGATTTAATATATCTCCATTTATATCAACATCTATATTTCCATTAACGTCATTTTCTTCTATTGTTGTTGCAATAAAATTAATAATCCTTGTTACTTCTTTAGCAAAATCTTTGTCATTCATCATTTACAATTTTACGATCGTTCTAATCTTATTTATCGCTTTATAACCCATATATACAGCTATTCTTTCAATAATAACATCTTGTTGAAATGATATTTCTACAGAAGTGCTAGAATTATCAACTTCTACAAGTAAAATATTAATATTTTTCTTTTTTTCTCTTATAGTACTAATTCTTAGTGGAGCCGTATTATTACTATATTTTATTCCAACAATTTTTGACCAGTTAATAATTATCTCCCCTAATATTGGGTGTTTAGTCTTGTATATCTTATAAATAATTTTGTTAATATCACTGATTATAGGCTTCATATTACTGATCTAATAAGAGTAATTATGACAGTTAGCAAACCAAGAATAATACAAATAATAGGATAAAATAAAGATCCTGTTGAAAGTAGCATAAGAATAAAATTACACTGTATTATTCTTAAAACAACAGTTTTATGATTCTCTCCTTTCTTCACAGCTTTTTGAAAGAAATGCTGTAAATGTGGTTGCCAAATTTTTTCTCCTTTTATCAGTCTAATTAACAAAGTAAGACCACCATCTGCAATGTAATATAAAGAAGATATCACACAAGCGGCAAAAAGACGATCACTACCAGAAGCAACGGTTAATAAACAAATACCAATGATAAAGCCTATTCCAATGCTTCCTACATCCCCTATAAAAATACTAGCTGGTTGCCAATTAAATAAAATAAAACCACATGACCACCCAAGAATGATACAAGCCACAGTAATTATTGTCCAGACGTTTGGAATGATATCATGCTTTAAAATGCAAAGAATTAATATTGTAAATGAAAGGTGAATAGATTCAGAAATCGTTATTCCATCAATCCCATCAAGAAAATTATAAACATTTAAAAATGTTAGCAACGCAAAAGATCCTATAATCAAATCTATATTTAAGGACAATTCACTATGCAATATTCTATGTGGATGTATAAGCCACATAACAGCAAGAACAGAACATAGAGTATGTATTAACAATCTGAATGCTATAGGTATTTCTGAAACATCGTCCCAGAATGAAACTAATGTAATGGGTAAAAATATTGAAATAACATTACCAGAATTATAGAAAGTACCCAAACATAAATATTCAAACATTGGAAATAACAAACAAAATGTGATTACAAATGCAATGCCACCGCCTCTAGGTGTTACTCTAGAATGAACCCTTCTTTTGCTTGGTTTATCAACAATATTCAGTTTGGACATTATAATGACAGCCCCTTTTACTAAAACAATTGATAGTATAAAGGATAAAGCTGTAAGCATTGAAAATGGAAGTAAATAACTCATAATAACATATTTGTTTTAAAACTATAAAATTCACCTTTGCCAATAATTACGTGATCATGAACACTTACATTTACCGTTTTACAAGCATTAACAATTTGAGTAGTTAAATCAATATCAGAATTAGAGGGTTTTGTATTACCACTAGGGTGGTTATGCACCAAAATAATTGCCCCAGCCTCATGGATCAAAATTCTTTTTATTATTTCTCTTGGATAAACAGGTGTTTGATCAATAGTACCAGTTGCCATTATTTCATCAGCTATCAAGATATTTTTTTTGTTTAGGAATAAAACGCGAAATTGCTCAAGTCGCAAATTACTCATATTAAATTTTAGATATTCAAGCAAAGCGCTCCAAGAACCAATGACATTTTGTTTAAGAACTTGATTTGCTAAAACTCTATTTATAAGTTCTTTTATTATCTTTAGATTCATAAAAACACTTTGGTTAGTGCCTTTAACTTCAGATAAATTTTCCTGATTCGAGTTACCAAATTATTTAAATTGCCAAATTTATTCAATAATTCTTTTGCTAATGGTTTTACATCTTTTCTTGGAATTGATTGAAATAGCATTAATTCAATTAATTCATAATCACTAAAACTGCTGGGCAAATTGTTAAGAAATTTTTCTTTCTGACGTTTTCTATGACCAACATAATGTGGTAATTTTTCATTCTCTATTTGCATATGGAGGATATAATAGATTCTTCTGTGAAGTCGTAAAGATTTCAAAACCGTTGCTAGTAACACCAATTGTATGCTCAAATTGAGCTGATAGAGATTTATCTCTTGTCGTTACAGTCCAACTATCAAGTTTGCTTAAAATAGTTTCATAACTACCAGCATTTACCATGGGCTCAATGGTAAAAAACATACCTTCTTTTAAAACAAGACCTGTATCAGGTTTTCCGTAATGAAGAATAGTTGGTTCATCATGAAAAACTCTACCAATACCATGACCAGTATAATCTCTTACTACTGAGTAATTATGCTTTTCAGCATGTTTTTGAATAGCATGGCCAATATCACCAAGTTTTACTCCTGGTTTTACCATTTCTATACCAATCATCATGGCTTCGTAAGTAACCTGGATAAGACGTTTTGGTTTTACAGCTATATCACCGACATAAAACATCCTGCTAGTATCACCATGCCAACCATCTAGTATTACTGTTACATCAATATTAATTATATCGCCTTTTTTTAGCTTCTTATCAGATGGTATACCATGACATACTACATGATTAATCGAAGTGCATATTGATTTAGGAAAACCTTTATAATTAAGAGGAGCAGCTATTCCACCATGAGAAATAATAAATTCATGGCATAGGTTGTTAAGATAATTTGTTGTTACATCAGGCTTGACATAATCTGTAATAAAATCAAGAGTTTCCGCAGCTAGTTTTCCAGCTAGTCGCATTTTAGCAAAATCATCTTTATTGTGAATCTTTACACTCATATTGACTAATTTAATAATTGTATTAAGGGTTTTAGTATAATAGTTTGTTAATTTAAAGTCTAGTTCTAGTTGTGGTTGCTTTCTTTAATGGTTAATCAATCTGGTGTAAAAATATTTAGTAACATTTTACCAAGCATTCTTTATTATTAGAGGCCATTTGTCTGGTTGAATAAAAACTAAATCAAACCTTATATCATAATTGTTATATTTACTATTATAACTTAAAAATAATTCAGCTGAACGTCTAATTCTATTTTGTTGATTTTTTGAAACTATATTTGCTGTTATATTATTTTTTCTGGCTTTGACTTCAATAAATACTAATGTTTTTCTCTTGATAGCAATTATATCAACTTCTCCAACAAATTTTTTTTTGCGATGGTGAAGTATATTATAGAATTTTAATTTATAAATTATTATTGTTAAATATTCGGCAAGTAAACCGAATTGGTAAGACGTCATCTTGGTTTCAAATTAGCATCAATTAAATTATTAATAGTATTTCTCATAAAATAAATTACCATTAGAAAACCTAATGAAGTAAACATAATATAGAAAGCAGGAGCGTAATATAGATCTGTCACTTTTACAAGCCACATAGAGATAACAGCTGATGTTCCACCAAACAAGGCAACACCAAGGTTATAACTAAAAGCTACTCCGGTAAAACGCTCTTCTGGTGAAAATAATGAAATAACAAATATGTATGCAGTACCTGCAATAAAACCTCCTAGCATGGCAATTGTTGTCAGAGCAATTATTTGTTTCCACATTTCTCCGCACGCAAGTAACATAAAAGCAGGTATAGAAATAATAACTACTGCTATTGAGGATATAACAATCATTTTAAATCTACCAATATGATCTGAAATATACCCAGATAATGGCATAGTTAGCATCATAACTATGGAAGAATACGAAAGATAAATAAGAGCTGATGTTTTGTCAAATCCCATTGTTTCACAATAAAAAATATTTATGTATGTTTTTATAATATATACTAGACTACTTGCAGATCCACCAAGACAGCAAGTTATTAACATTGCAGGCCATGAGCTTCGAACAACATGCGCAAAGGGCATTTTTAGAGTTCGTTTTTTTTCAGCTAGCATTTCAAATATTGGTGTTTCTGATACTCTAAGTCTAAAATAAAAGCCAGCTATTCCCATTATTCCACCAAGGATAAAAGCAAATCGCCAAGCAAAATCCATTCCTGGAAATAATAATTCCAAAACTATTCCAACAATGCTAGCAAGCAAAGTACCAGCAATATTTGACGCATTAACTATTCCAGCTGTAAAACCAGGTCTTAGATTTTGATAGTGCTCAAGAATAAATATTGCTGCTCCTGCTCCTTCTCCACTGATACATAAACCTTGAATTAGTCTCATCATAACTAGTATAACAGGGGCGCTATAAACTATTTCACTATAATTTGGTATAAAACCAATAATAAAAGTAGTTGTAGTCATGCCAACCATTGAGGTAATAAGAGAAACTCTTCTTCCGTATTTATCAGCAATATAACCAAAAATGATGCCACCTATCGGCCTCATTAAGAAACCAACAGCAAAAACAGAGAGACTAGATAAAGTTTGAACTATTTGTGAATCTGCAGGAAAAAATGCACGTCCTATTGATAAAGAAAAAACTGCATAAACTGTAAAATCATAATATTCCAGTATATTTCCAGAAATAGCCGATAAAAAAATAGATCTTCTTTTGTTCATTGAATTATTTGATTATATCAATTACTTGATTCTTTACTTTTTTAAGCTTAATACTTCAACCATATTTCGCCAGATTATAAACAACAAAAACTATTTGTGAAATAAAATTTACGAATAACTTAAACTAACTAACTATCGAAGGACTTTGTAATATCTTCTATCACTTTTTTTGCATCACCAAATAACATTAGAGTATTATCTTGAAAGAAAAGTTCATTTTGTATTCCAGCATACCCAGAAGCCATAGATCTTTTGATGAAAAAAATAGTCTTAGCAGAAGATACGTCCAAAATTGGCATACCAAAAATAGGACTATTTGGGTCAGATTTCGCTGCTGGGTTAGTTACATCATTTGCTCCAACTACTAAAACTATATCTGTTAATCCAAAATCACTATTTATCTCATCAAGTTCAAAGACATCTTCATAGTCTATATTTGCTTCAGCAAGTAGAACATTCATGTGTCCTGGCATTCTTCCGGCAACTGGATGAATAGCAAATCTTACTTTTACACCCTTTTTCTTTAAATAATTTACCATTTCTTTTATAGCATGCTGAGACTGAGCTACTGCCATGCCATAACCTGGTACAATGATAACTGAATCAGCATATTGCATTTGGTAAGCTGCATCTTCTGCGCTACTAATCTTAGCTTGTCTTTCATCATCATCAACTTGATCTTGTACTTTTCTTGATGATTTAAAAGCTCCAAAAATAACATTTAGCAGTGAACGATTCATTGCTTTGCACATTATATAACTTAAAATAGCGCCACTAGCACCAACTAGGGCTCCCGTGATGATAAGTAAGCTATTGCCAAGAGTGAATCCAATGCCAGCTGCTGCCCATCCAGAATAAGAATTTAACATAGAAACAACTACCGGCATATCAGCTCCACCAATAGGAACAATGAGTAATACACCTAATATTAGTGATATTATGATTATAAGAGTAAATAATAAAACACTTTGATTATTAGCAAAATATACCATCATCGTTATAAGAAAAACGGTCATAAGTAGGCATACATATTGCTGACCAAAAAATTTTAATGGTCTTGAATTGATAAAACCACGTAACTTGCCAAAAGCTATAATCGAGCCACTAAAAGTTATTGCACCAATAGCTGCTCCAAGTGACATCTCAATTCTAGCTGAGAAAGGAATAATGCTATTTTCGCCGATACCAAAATTTTCTGGAAGTAGTAGGGCTGAAAAAGCAACAAATACCGCAGCAAGACCAACAAAAGAGTGAAATCCAGCTACTAACTCAGGCATTGAAGTCATTGGAACTTTTCTAGCAACATAGCCACCGACGATTCCCCCTAAGGATACGGTAATTAATAAGGGGGTTTTATGATAGAAATCAGGTAGTGAAAATGTTGCAAATAAAGCAAGCAACATACCAAACATACCAACCAAACTTCCATTTCTTGCTGATTTAGGCGAGGATAACCCTTTTAGTGAAAAAATAAAACAAATTGCTGATATCAAATATAATATTTCGATTAAATGTACTGACATAATTGATATTTATGTTAATTATATAAAAATAAGTTGCATATCTAAGTGAGGGATACCAGCTTCCATGTATTCGATGCTATATTCAATAAATCCTAAAGTTTTATAAAAAGGAATAGCATGTTTTTGCGATCCAATATGTACTGAATGTACTGTACTTGTATGCTTAATATCTTCTAAAATAAATTGCATAAGTCTTTGTCCTAGCTTCTTACCTCTGTATTGTGCCAAGATTGCAACTCGTTCTATTTTAGCTTTGTTATTATCAACATACCTAACGCTCGCCGTTCCGGCAATATTATCCTGAAACCGTAAAAGATAGTGTGTACTCTGTTCATCGTTACTGTCAAGTTCTTCATCCTCATCTACACCTTGCTCGTTGATAAAAACTTCTCTACGAATAGCTAAAGCCTGATCTATATCATGTTGCAATGATATTTTATTTATTTCAACATCACTCACTAAAAATTATCTCTTATTTTTTTTAAACATTTCAAGCATTCTTTCTGTTACTATAAAGCCTCCGAAAATATTTATCGACGCTAAAAATGTAGCAAAGAATCCTAAAATCATTGATAAACTGAAGTCTTGAGAGCTAGAAGCGATTAGTGCACCTATTATAATAATTCCAGATATAGCGTTAGTAATAGACATCAGAGGAGTGTGTAGTGCTGGGGTTACTTTCCACACAACATAGTAGCCAACAAAGCAAGCCAAGGAAAATATGGTAATTGCAAATATGAATGGATCAATTGTAGAAACATTATGAGCTGGCATTTCCGTTGCTAAGGAATTTAATTTTTCAGCTAATAATATAGCTTTTTCCGATAACTCTGATGCCTGTTTAGTGGCGATTGATAGTTCTTGATTCATAATTTATACATTGTTTTGTTAATTTCATGAATTTTTTAATTCTAATATTTAGTTCTCATCAAATATATTTGTTATCAGCGATCAATAGTTCTATCTCTCTTCATCAAGATTGCAATAGTGATAACGGCCTCCTTGATCATATAAACTTTTTTTACCATGTTTACGCTATTTTAACTTTAATTCTAATCTCTCAGTCAATTTACCATTAATAGGTTGGGTTAGCTAGGTTTATAAAGAATAAGCATAAGCTTTTTTAAGATATAGTAAATTAAGTTAAATCAGTATATATTATTCGTTAGTGAAAAATGAAAAAAAGAGGAGTCAAAAGTAAGAACCTGTCTTCACGGTTTACCCAACCTTCTTACCATCTCTTTGCAAGAATAGCCCAACTAGTTGTTATTCGAGCAGAAATCTCTATTGTTTTTTTCATTGCGTCTTTCATGAATTCTTCCATAGTTTTTCGGTAACCAGTATCTGTGGAAACTCCCTTGAGCACAGGATATTTTTCTACCGCCTCTGCAAAAACTATGTAACCAGCCACTGTATCATGCGTATTAGCTGCATGCACCTTTACATGAAGGTGGTATTCTTGCATATCTGTTACGATATGCCTCTTGCAACTTTTTATTCCCCCCATCTATTTCACGATTTTCATCTTTGCTAGTTGTTTTAACATTTTGATAGTCAATTGGGCTATAGGCTAGGATTGGGATTACACTCCATGCTGATACGAGGCTTTTCTACAAGCTCTTTCATTATTCTCTTTCCCACATATCTTTGTCTTTATCTCTCTTGTAAAAACTATATACAGCTTTCCATGGCGGATACTCCAGTGGTAAAAATTTCCACTGACACCCTGTCTTTATGATATATAATATAGTATTTACAAGGCTGCGACGATCATATTTTCCAGTATAGAAATGATGTTTAATCAGATCCCACTGCCTCTCATTTAAATCGTTTGGATATCTCATTATTACACCTCGTATCCAGCTCTTTTATCATAATTTATTTAATCCGTGAAGACAGGATCACAGTGATATTTCCTTCTTACTTGTACTTCTTGATCTCTAACCTCTCTTCTTACATTGCCTTCAGGTGTTTTAAAGCTTTTTTTGTACGTGATGTTCAGTTTCCTTAAGGCTGTTGTATAATGGCCCCCAAAAACTGGACTACTAAAATGAAGAAATGAGATATAATTTTCAAACAAAAAAAGAGGAATTATATGTCTAAAAAAGCTAAGCAATATAGCGCAACAGAAAAAACAAAAATTGTGATAGAGGCGATAA
>JBGCEX010000017.1:0-12989 GCA_045106635.1 Rickettsiaceae bacterium
ATAATAAAAATCGGATGTACCAATCCTTAGAATATTTAACTCCAGAACAAGTGTATTTTAGAAAAAATATTGTGTAAAATTATGAAGCAAATTATATCTCTAAATATCTCATTTTTAGTCTAGACAAATTGGGCCACCTTATTGTAACCCTGATTTACTAACTCCTAAGCACTCAGCTTTTCGCATGCTATATTGCACCACATCTTCTTTCAATCTATCAATCAATATTTTTGTCGGAGTTCTATTCTTATGCTTTAAAGGCAATATTTTAATCCATACAAATACGGTGTTTTTTTTCTACTCAACACTTTTTGATACCGCTTCAAAACTCATAATCTCCTTTCTTTGATAGCAAGTACTTTTTCTTATCCATAGTTCGGGTCATACTAATTATTTTTTAATTACAGCATCTTATTAATAACTGTTTTATAGAGGTGTGGCTATATCGCTTAAAGATGGGTTTAGATGTAATAATGTTTTTAGAAAATGATAAAGAGACCATAAGAATAAAATCTGGTAATAATCAACAAATCACGGTAAAAATATTTTTTATGAGGCTGTTATAATGTTCTTTCAAATTTTATCTTCAGGCTAAATGATTATATAGGTTAGAGTTAAACCAATATATCATCCATAATTCCATGCTCAAGCCAAATGATTTTACAGCTTATATTTTTATCTGGATAAATTTCTGTAAAAGTTTCTTTATAGAGTTTTAATTGATCAATATACTGACTTGGTACTAAATCGCTATTAGGCTTATTACCAGATTTGTAATCTATAATAATAAGTTGATTTTCTTGAATTATCAATAGATCAACTCTACCAAATTTTATTTCTGATTTTATTTTATAACCAAAAGATACTTCTGTTTTTAGATTATATTTTAGCAATTCTTGGAATTGATTATTTGCAATAAGTTTTTCTAAACTACTGTTTATTTTTTGCTGTAGATTAGTATTCAAAGTTTGAATCAAAGGATGATTATTAGCATTATCTAAACTTTTGTTTCCTACTACATCTTCAAGGATTTTATGAAATACTATGCCATATTCTAATAACGAAGATTTATTATACGAAATTTCATCTTTTATATTTACATCACATTTATAAAAACTTTCTTTTAACTCCCAAGTCTTAACAGGCTTGAATATTTCATCTTTGATGATTTCTTTATCTTTGATTTTTTGTAAGAAATTTTCTGCTACCATATTTGCGTTTGCATCGCCATAAATAAAATTATTATTTAAATCAAGAGAGCCTATTTTCTCTATAGAATTCTTTACTAACTGATACCAACAACTATCTGAAATATTATTTTTACCTTGGTAACCACAGATGATTAAATGGTCTTCAGCTCGTGTCATAGCAACATATAATAATCTCAAATATTCTTGATATGCCTTTTTCTGTTCTTTTGCTTTAAGTGTTTTATAAAATTCTGGAATATAAAAAGATGATTTTGCTGATAATAATTGACCATCTTCACCCCAAATAAAGCGCTCTGTTGAGCTTGGAAGTTTTGTAGTATCGCATAATATTACTATGGGAGCCTGCAAACCTTTCGCCGCATGTGCAGTCATTATACGTAGCTTATTTTTTGCATCTGTATCTTTTTTGATTGTTATTTGGTTGCTTTGAAACCAGTAAATAAAATTTTGCAACGAATTACCATATTCAGATAAATAATTTTTAACAAGTTTTAAAAACTCATCTATTACCTCATTATTTTTATTTACAACATTTCTGTAATTTAATACATCAGTTATATAAAGAAAGAAATTGCTTAGTGGTAGGTTTTTGTACAAATCTAAAAATTCTTCAAGCCTCTTTTTAATCAATGAATATTGCGCTTCAACTTTTAAATATTGCCATATAGATATATCATTATTATTTGCCCCAATCGCAAGAGTATAAAGCTCTTTCTCACTCATGGCGATAATTGGAGATTTAAGTAAAGCCGCTAGATTTAAATCATTATCTGTATTAAGTACGAAATTTAATATACAGATTATATCTACAATATTTAAATCTTCCGCTAATGAAATTCTATCAAGTCCTGTTATATCAATTTCAGCTTTTCTTAGAGCTTTAATCACTTCATCAGTAAAATCATCTCTAGTACGGAAAAGGATCATAAAATCCGCAGCTGATATTCTTTTGTTTGTAGAAGGTAAAATCTTGCCACTATCTATTTGTTCCTTAACATAATTAGCAATTCTTTCTGCAAGGATAAATTTTCCACTATTCAAATTATTTTTATAAGGTAACGACCAAAATTCATCAGATGTCTCGTCATTTTTATCAAGACATAAAGGCCATAATTCTACTAAACCATTATGTTCTTTACGATGTGCTATCATATTCTGTAACTTAGCACTGAAATCTTCAGGGCTGTTTTTTGCTATTTTATAAAATACATCATTCACGCAAGTAAGAATTTCCTTAGTAGAACGGTATGAAACGTTAAGGTCAATATTGTTAAAAGCTTTTCTTCCCTCTGTTAATTTTTTATTTAGAAATTTATTCATATATGAAAAAGATGAAATATCAGCACCTTGAAAACTAAAAATCGACTGTTTTTCATCCCCTACTACGAATATAGTACGGTTTCCATGATTGTTAGATTCTCCAGAATAAAATTCTTCAACTAAAGCTTCTATTATACACCATTGATTTTTACTTGTGTCTTGCGCTTCATCAACCAGTAAATGCTCTACTCCACCATCTAATTTATATAATACCCATTCTTTGGCATAAGAGTTTGTTAATAAATTTTGTGTATGAATTATTAAATCGTCATAATCAAGAAATGCGTTTTTTCTTTTATGTATTTCAAATTGATAGATAAATTTTTCTGCTAATATTACTAGTAATTTTGAGTATAGAATTAAGTAATTAGTTTTCTTATCTTGATCAATTTGGTATATTTTCTCTTGGAGATTTTCTAATTCTTTATAAAAGTCTGAATCTGGACTAGCTATCTTTTTTGCTACAATACGTTTTTTCTTTTCACCAGATAGCGTTAAAAAGAAAGGCTTGAGATTTATAGTGGAAAGTGGTTTGTTATCAAAAAACCTTCTAATAAAACTTTTTATTTCATTATTTGTAATAATATCTGCATAAATGTTAGGATCATGAGTTGATAATCCCTCAAGATATTCTTCTCCAGAGCGCTCTAGATCTGTGTTTATTTCCGATAAATTTAATTTTTTTTCTAGAATTTTTGTCTTTATAGATATTATGTCATTAAAAATATCATCAATAGTTAATTCATGAAAATTTTCAATAAAAAACTGGGTGATTGGTTCAATATCCGGCAAGTTAAATATTTGTTTTTTTATATCTGTTATTATTTGCTTAACTTTAAATTCATCAACGATTTTAAAGTTAGGAGAAATACCAGCTTCTAATGGAAATTTTTTTAAAATTTTCTGACAAAAAGAATGTACTGTATAAATATTTATTTGATCTTGAGTTTTTAAATATGATTTAAAAAGAGAGGAAGCTGTAATTATTTCGTCTTTAGAAGCTTTTCTACCAAGTATATTTGCAAGACTTATAGATAAATTCTGTACCGTAGAATGAGACCATTGCTCTAAATGAGAAATAATCCTTTCTTGCATTTCATTAGCTGCATTATTGGTAAAAGTTAGACAAAGAATTTTATTAAAAGGAATGCCTTGTAGAAGAAGTCTTAGTACTCGATCTGTTAAGATTTTTGTTTTACCAGTGCCAGCTGATGCAGATACCCATGTGGACAATTCTGGATCCGAAGCTTTTATTTGCAAAATACTCATATCACTAATCTCAACGGTTCTGATGAATCTATTAAGAAAAATACTAAACTAGTTTAGTGCTTTTATATTTAATTGACAGATATTATTTCTTAATTGTAACATTTCCTCAGGAAGCTTTATCTTAAGTTTATAAAGGTGAGTATCTACTGTAGAAGATTCACTATTTTCATGATATTTCCAAATATTTTTTAAAAGTAGTTCTTTTTGTACTTTATAACCTGGACTGAATAACATGACTTTAAAAATGTCATTTTCTCTTTCTGTTAATTTAACCGATTTCTCTTCTGAATTTAATGTACGTAATCTTTCATTATAAATGAAGTTATCGTTAATTATACAAAAAATATCCTTACTTTTATTTGAGCTATCTATTATTTTAAGCAAAGAATTTAATCTAAAAGGTTTAGGGATTTTTATTTCATCTTCTGAAAAACTATTTCTATTTGTAAGATTTACAATAGTCTTAACCTTATATTTTTGAATGGCTTCTAAGTCTATATGGTTAAAGTCTATTATTAATAAATCAATTCTAGTGAAATAGTCAATAGACTCTTTGTAAGCAGAAAAAAAATTAACGTCTGGTAAATTATCCTTGATTGAATCAGTTAACAAATCGCTTTTTGTAAGTAGAATTATTTGCTTAGTTAGATTAAGTTTTTCTGGCATCATTTATTCATACTAACAGTTTTAGCAGTTTGACCTTTCTGAACCCAATACCCATCACTAGGTGATAAATCAGAAGTAACAGCTCCTCTGTCATCAAAAACAAAACAATCTCCTTTCCAAGTGCCATTTTTATTTTGAGTATCCTCAAGATACTGTAAAATACCCCCTTTAAGATGATATACCTGTTCATAACCAAGGGTTTTCATGTAAGCTGTAGATTTCTCGCATCTTATTCCACCAGTACAAAACATAGCTATTTTTTTATTTTTAAATAATTCTGCATTTTTTTCAGCCCATTCAGGAAACTCTTTAAAGGTTTCGGTATGTGGATCTATAGCTTTTTGAAAACTTCCCGCTTTCACCTCATAACTATTTCTTGTATCTACCACTACCACATCACTTTCTTGGATAAATTGATCCCAATCAGTTGTTTCAATATAATCACCTTTTAAGTTTTCTACATCAATTTCTCCAGACCTCATTGAAACAATCTCGTCTTTTAATTTTACTTTGATTTTAGAAAATGGTTGAATAGTACAGTAATTTACTTTGACGCTAATATCCTTTGGATTGGTAAGATTTCTTAATTCTTCAACAAGTAAATGTAAGTTATCTTCTTTTCCAGAAATGGAACCATTAAAACCTTCTTTGGCTATAATTATTGTACCTCTTATGTATTTTTTTTTAACTAATAATAAGATTTTAGGTAACAAACTTTCTGGTTCAGGAATATTTACAAAACTATAAAGACTAAGCACTGCTATAGAATTTACATCATAGCTTTCATTCGTATTTTCTAAATGATTAGATATGCTTTCCATGTTAATTTTTTAATCATTATTTAATTGGTAATGCCATAAACATACTAAAATCTGTTCTTTTTACAAGTAGGATTGCATTTTTTTTATTGTTAGATTTTAACTTTTCATAGATCAAATTAAACTGATTTACATTGGTTACAGATTCTTGATCAATGGCAAGTATAATATCACCAGTTCTTAATTTAATATTTGGATCGTCCAAGATAAGCTCAACAACAAGAAGACCGTTAATATTTTCATCAATATTGAATCTATTTTTCAAATCTCCAGTTAAATTGGAAAAAATAACACCAGATTTTTCTAGCAAATTTTGTTCATTAATATTTCTAGAAAGTTTATCACCAATTTCTAGTTTTTCTTTCCTCTCATCTATCACTTCAGCAATGATAGCTTTTAAATCTATATTTTTTGTATCACGTATAATCTTTAATGCTATTTCATCTCCAACTTGAGCTTCAGCTACAAACAACTGTAATTTTCTTGAATTTAAAACTTGCTTATCATTAAATGCAACTATTAAATCTCCTCTTTTTAAACCAGCTTTGTCACCCGAACCACCAGATTTAACATCAACGACTAACACACCGTAATCTTTATCAAGATTTAATGCTTCTGATAACTCTTCAGTATTTTCTTGGATTGCTATATCCAGCCTTCCACGACTTATTTTTCCACTTTTCTTCAATTCATATACTACATTCTCTGCCCTACTAGATGGAATTGCAAAACCAATACCTACATTAGTTCCGCCAGCCACTGCAGGAATGGATGTATTAACGCCTATTACTTTGCCTTCTATGTTAAAAAGTGGCCCACCAGAATTACCTGTATTAATCGCTGCATCTGTTTGAATAAAATCATCAACCAGCTCATCTATACCAGAACCAAGGTCACGACCTTTTGAAGAAATGATTCCTGTAGTCACAGTACCTCCAAAACCAAGTGAGTTCCCTATAGCAATCACTACATCTCCTACCCTTGTTTCGGTAGAGTTGCCAAATGAAACAAATGGCAGTTTTGTTGGTGCATTAATTTTTATTAGAGCCAAATCTGTTTTAGGATCTCTTCCTACAACTACAGCTGAAAATTCTGTATTATCTGATAATTTTACATTTATCTCATCTGATCCAGCAATAACATGATAATTAGTTACTATTAATCCAGTTTCATCAATAATAAAACCAGATCCTAAAGACAAAGCCCTTGGTGCAGAATATAAATCAAAAGCAAAAGGCATGTTGAATTTTTTAAAAAAGTCGCTAAATTCTTCAAGAGGTATTAAATCTGATAAATTATTATCTTTTGCTAATCTGTTTTTACCGTATTTTACTGTGTAAATATTAACCACAGCTGGCATTAAAGGTTCTACAATATCAGCAAAACTTACTATTTGTATTTCTTTATTGGAATCAGCAACAGTGTTAAAAAAAATTCCAGTCAGCGCAACTAAAATAAACAATCCAACAAAAGACTTCTTCATAAAGCTATTTTCCTAATTTTAGATATCTAAAAAACTCAGAATCTGGAGAAAGAACAAATTGAGTATTTTCTTTTAATAATGAAGCTTTATAAGCAGTTAAAGAAGCATAAAAATTAAAAAATTCTGGGTCTTTTGAGTAGGCTTGACTGTAGAGATGAGCCGCTTTTGCATCCCCTAAACCTTTAGTTTTTTGAGCTTCCATATAAGCATTAGCTAATATTATTTTGCTTTCCTTATCAGCTTTAGATCTTATTCTTGCACCTTCTTCATTTCCTTCAGCTCTAATTTGATTAGCTTCTTTCTCACGATCAGTTTGCATACGCATATAAATGGCAGCACTGTTTTCTGGAGGTAAATCTGCTTTTAAAATTCTAACATCAATTACTTCAACCCCAAAATGCTTTGCTTCAGAATATGTTAAATCTCTTATCTGTAACATTAAATCCGATCTTTTATCAGTAAGGAGAGTATTCAATGGAACTTTACCAATGATAGTACGCATAGCTGATTCTAAAATCTTATTCAAACGCACTTCTGCACCTTGGTAATTATGAACTGTTTTTATAAATTCTACCGTATTTACAATCCTAAATTTTGCAAAAGCATCAACTATTACTCTTTTCTCATCTGAGGCAGTTACTTCTTTTGCTTCAGCTTTCACATCTAAAATTCTTTTATCAATAAACATTACATTCTGTATAAAAGGAATTTTGATATTTAAGCCAGGTGCTTCAATCATTCTAACTGCTTCACCAAATTGAAACACTACAGCGTTTTGTCTTTGATCCACACTAAACAAAGATCCTAACAAAAACATTAATGTTGCAAATGCTGCAAATAGGATGTAATAAATTTTATTCATAATTTTATAATATCTTATTAATTTTTAATAGTTTTGTTCTGTAACGCCATATGCGGAAGCATACCATTACCACCCATTATTACTTTATCAGATTTATGTAAAATTTCTTTCAATGCATCTAAGTAAAGTCTGTTACGAGTTACTTCTTTATTTAATAAATATTCTTTATAGATTGCATTAAATCTTGAAACGTCACCTTCTGCTTTAGCAATCACTTCTGCTTTATAACCTTCAGACTGTTCGTAAACCTTTGCAGCTTCTCCTCGTGCTTTTGGTAAAATATTATTTCTGTAAGATTGCGCTTCATTAATTTCTTTTTCTTTATCTGCTTTTGCTGTTTGCACATCTCTGTAAGACTGTATAACCTCTTTAGGTGGTTCAGCTTTTAAAAGCTTAACTTGTTCTATAGCAACACCAATTTTATATTGTTCTAAGGTTTGTTTTATTAGTTCTTCAATTTTATCAGCGATTTCTTGTTTTTGATTAGAAAGCACGGAAGCAATTGGTATATTACCTATTACTTCTCTTATGGCACTTTCTGATACAGCTTTTACTGCTTGTTCTGGATTAGTAACATTAAAAAGATAATCAGATAAATTATATATATGCCACATTACATCAACATTTAACTCAACAATATTTTCATCTCCTGTTAGCATGATACTTTCAGAACTAACATCTCTATCTTTACTTTGAGATGCAACAGAACTATTTCTAGACCCGCTATTAGATTTATAACCAATTTCTATTCTTCTAGATTGCGATACTTTTTCTATTTCTACAATTTCAAATGGGCGAGGTAGTTTATAATTAAGACCTGGCATAGCTTTTCTGTGAAACTTACCAAATCTAATGACAGCAGCTTCTTCCCCCTCTTGCACCATATAAAAGCCATTTGCAAGCCACAACACTGTGATTCCAACTAAAATCCAAATTATTGATTTACCACTGAAATTAAATTGGAAATTATCAAAATTAAATTGATCTTTACGTTTCTTAGTAAAAATATTTTCCTTAGGCTCAGAATCTTCCCAAGGTGATTTTTTTGAAATTTGATTATATATTTTATTTATCATTCTTTATAACTTTATTTTTAGAGTTTAAATATTTTATTAGAGACGAACCAATCATTTAACAATATAGTACCATTATTTAATATTGCAAGTTATGTCAACCTTAATAGAGTTACAAATTAAAACGAAAATGGCTAACATTGCTTTTTCTGACGATTCCAAGGTTATAGAAAGGTCTTCTGAAATCATTATTAAAGAGGGTGATATTGGCTTTTCTATAGATATTAGTGGTATTGATTTAGTAGAAGCAAATCAGGTGAGAGACCTTGTAATGACTGAGTTGCAAAAAATCCCTGATATTTCTAAAATTAACATTGTTTTAACAAGCTCGGAAAGCAAGCAGAAAACACAAAAAGATCAAAGTTCTAAAATCATACTTGATAATATTGACAAAGTAATTTGTCTAGCCGCTGGTAAGGGTGGTGTTGGAAAATCAACAATATCAGCACTTCTTGCACAAAAATTGGCTGCTCAAGGGAAGAAAGTTGGACTACTTGACGCAGATATTTACGGCCCTTCAATACCAAATATATTTGCTCTGAGCAACAAACCAGAAGTTTTAAACAAACGAATGATTCCACTTTGTAATCACAACGTAAAAATCAACTCGATTGGTTTCATTACCGATCCTTTATCATCAATTAGCTGGCGTGGACCTATGACTAGCAAAGCTTTGTATCAGTTGATTTCTTTGACTGATTGGGGAACACTAGATTATTTAATAATCGACACCCCTCCTGGAACTGGTGACATACATTTAAGTTTATTACAAAATTATCTCGTTTTTGGAGTCATAATGCTAACAACGCCACAAAAGATTTCAGCAATTGATGTGCATAGAGCTATCAATTTATACCAAAAATTTGGAGTTCCTCCAATAGGGATAATAGAAAATATGAGCTACTATACACCGCCAAATTCTTCTGAAAGAATCAATATATTTTCAGGAGATAGTGGTAATCAAATATCAATAGATTATAACATACCTCTTTTGACCAGAATAGCTTTAAATACAGGGTTAGCTAAAGCCTGCGATGCTGGAAATGCCCTTGATAAATACTTTGATTTATTAGATTTTAAAATTTAACATTATGGCTTTTGCATAACTTCATGCATAATTATTCAAGTATTTTATCTGCAGCATCAATTAATTCTTGAGAAATTGTAATACCAAGTTCTTTGGCTGTTTTTAGATTGATATAAAGCTCTGTTTTATCTGGAAACAGAGTAGGAATTTTACTTATATCGTAGCCATTTAAGATTTGCACAATAATACTAGCTGTTTGTTTGCCAATTTCATATTGATTTGGTCCAATAGCGGCAAGTGGACCATCTTTAACTATATCTGTATCACTTACAAAAACTGGTATTTTTTGTGTTTTAGCTACTTTGACAATTAATTGCAAAGCACTTAAAGCCGTATTATCATTACTGATGAAAATTGCATCAACTACACTTGCTAATTTTTGCGTAGCTTGCATAACTTCAGATGTTCGACTTGCAACCTGCGTAACTAATGTTATTCCAAACTTAGGACAAGCTTCTTCAAGATTTTTTATTAAACTAACTGAATTTGCTTCACTTGGGTTATAAAGAAACCCCAAAGTTTTAATATTAGGATTAATTTTTTTAAACATTTCTAGCTGCGGTTCTAATCGAATATAGTTTGATACGCCAGTAACAAATTCACCTGAACCATTTAGGTTGTTTACTAAATTAGCACCTACTGGATCAGTAACCGAAGAAAACACTAACTTTACTTCTTTACTCTTGATGTATCTTAGAAAAGATTGTGAGGAAACAGTGGCAATGCCAACTACAACATCAGGATTCTTGCTAGAAAATTTACTAGCAATTGCTCCAGCTAGTGCTACGCTTGCTTGAGCATACTCTACTTGAATATCAAGATTAGAGCTATCAAGCCCAGCATCTTTCAATCCATCAATGATACCAGAGAACGTAGCATCAAGTGCTGGGTGTTTTGCAAATTGACTTATGTAAATTTTACCTTTCTTCCCATCTTTTGCATTAACCAAGTTTGTAAAATTTAACAACAAACTAATAATTAGAAGTAATTTTAATATGTTTCTAACTATTTTCACTTTCTTCCATTTTTTTTAGTATAGTTCTATATCCATGATAATTTTCTTCCTTTAAAAATCTTGAAACCCGACCAATAGTTGTTAGACTTGCCTTAGTAGCTTTTTGAATATCTCGATAAGATAAATCTCCACGATCTAAAAATTGACAAACTTTCCACCTTTCTTGCATAGCTCTTAATTCAGAGGGAGTACATAAATCAGCAAAAAACTTTTCAACTTCACTGATATCGGTCAATTTTAAAATAGCATCATACAATTCTATCAAGATTTTGTGATTTTTACTGCTCATGTTTTTGCCTAATAATTTAGTGTTACTGTACTAGTATAGTATTACACTGTCAAGCTTAATATATTAGTATAGCATCACACTATGCTTCTAAAAAAATAAATATTAATAGATCCTTCTTCTCTTTTCCCACTATGAATTTAAATCACAAGATTAGCCATAACACACCATACAGGTAACATTCTTGATAAATTAATTTATTTATTTTAACGAAAAACTTGTTGATTTTTAAATTACTGGTTGTATATTTCCGTTTTGAAATTATCGTAACTTTTGATTAATTATTGGTATATTATGAATTTAAACATACTAAATGCAGATATAGTTATTTTTATAGGATTCTTGATTGTTAATCTTATAGTTGGTCTGTCTAATAAAGGAAAGATAGAAACGATCAGTGACTACGCCCTAGGTGGAAGAAAATTCACGATCACAGCTTTGGTTGCAACGATTGTCGCAACTTTTACAACTGGAGGAACTTTTTTTGTACTTATTTCCAAAGTTTACTCTGACGGTCTTCCTTATCTATTTGCTAGCATTTTTGGAATATCATCTTTTTTCTTAACTGGATTGTTTATAATCCCAAGAATGTCAGAATTCATGGGATCATTATCAGTTGCCGAAGTAATGGGTAATTTATATGGTAAACATGTAAGATTAATTACTGCATTTTCTGCAATTATATATAATGTAGGAGGAATAGCTATTCAATTTAAGATATTTGGTACAATATTCAATTATTTCTTAGGTATTCCAAGTAACTATGCAATTATTCTAGCTTCAACAATGGTCATAATGTACACAACTTTTGGGGGCATTAGAGCTGTAACTTATACTGATATAATCCAATTTTTTACTTTTGGTTTTATTCTGCCTCTTATTGGCATTATTGTCTGGGGAGATTTTCAATCTCTTGGTTTTACACTAACAGAAGCATCACAAAATCGTCTTTTTGATTATCATGAGCTATTTAACATGAGCTATTTAACTTGCAAGGTTATAAATTAGCCGATTTTATTCTTTTGCTAATTTATTTTTCATTTCCAGGAATGGGTTCTAATACATTTCAAAGAATTTCTATGGCAAGTAACATTATTAAAGCAAAAAAAGCTTGGTTAATTGCTTCCCTGATATTTGTTTTAATTGAATTAACAGTAGCATGGATTCCTTTCATACTTGTAACTATTGCTCCAGATTTAGAATCTAACCAAGTAATTAGTTATCTAATTGATCATTACACTAATTTACCATTAATGAAAGGTTTGTTAATAATAGGCGTATCAGCAATGGCTATGTCTAGTGCAGACTCGGGGATTAATGCTTCAGCAGTTTTATTTGGTCATGATATAAGAGAAGTCTTGAAAATAAAAACGAATGCTCTGGTTTTATCCAAGTTCTTTAGCCTATTTCTAGGAGTTTTTGCTGTTTATCTTGCTTTATCAACGAATGATTTACTTGCTATGATAATGAATGCCGCAAGTTTTTATTTACCTGTAGTTAGCATTCCTTTGCTACTAGCTATTTTTGGCTTTCGTAGCAGTACAAAATCAGTGTTAATTGCCATGGGAACAGGTTTTGGAACAGTGATTTTATGGAAAATCTTAGATATAAAACTACATGCTATCATCTTTGCTACATTAGCCAATCTAATAGCTTTCCTAGCTAGTCATTATTTATTAAAACAAGCTGGTGGATGGGTTGGTATAAAAGATAGAGAGTATTTAGACTACGCAAAGAAAATAAGAAAGAGAAAAAGAACTGCTTTCCTAAATAGCATGAGAGAGTTTAATTTAATTACATTTTGCAAAAAAACTGCTCCAAAAGATGAACTTGGTTACATGTATCTGGGTATTTATTTCATTATGTATAATTTTACCACTATGTATGCAACTCAAGCAG
>JBGCEX010000018.1:0-14129 GCA_045106635.1 Rickettsiaceae bacterium
AGAGGCATTGGTCTTACTTTATGTAAAAAAGTAATTGAACTTCATGGTGGGACTATCAAAGCACAAAGTAATGGTAAGAAAGGCGCTAAATTTACCTTCACTTTGCCAGGTGACGTGAAAAAAACAGATGTAAATAAATAGGTATATTGTTATCTAGCAATGATTAGTTATCTAAGAAACTTGTACCTAGTTATTTTTTATAAAATAATGGAATCTTATAATAATTGAGTAAGAAGAAAAAGATTATGACAATAACAAAAACAATAAATATTAATACTAGTCCTGACAAAGTCTGGGACTATGTAAACAATCTTTCAAACTGGCCAGAATGGGCTATTCACAATATTACGGATTCAAACAAGGGAGATGATGAATATTGGCTGATGAAAGGCCCTAGAGGCGTTTCTAAAGTAAAGATGCATTCTAATAAAGTATTTGGTATTCTAGATCATGAGTTTATTGATCCAAGTGAAGGAAGTTGGCTTGTTCCTTGTCGTGTTATAGCAGGACATGAAGGCGCACATTTTATGATAAGTTTTACAAAGCCCGCACAAATGCCTAATGAAGCATTTAAAATGGCTATGAAATTATTAGATGAAGAACTTCTAGCCTTGAAACAAATAATTGAAGAATAAGCTGTCATCAAACTTTAAACAAAATATTTAAAATTTGTAAACCCGCTTCTGCACATATCACATACACCCCAATTATAGAGTAAGCGGGATTGTATAGTCTTTTAGGTTGGTTTGATACTAGGCACGAAGAATTGAAACCTACAAGTATTAGGTAAACGACAAGCAATAACGTTCTAATTCAACTTAAAAGACTATAACTTATCAACAAGGCTTTGTATCTTATTACTAAGATATTGAAAAATTGTCATGGAAATAATACCTCTCATAGAGCATATTTTATATGGTGGGATCGAGAGGATTCGAACCTCTGACCTAGTGATTAGGAATCACTCGCTCTATCCTACTGAGCTACGACCCCATTATCAGTACAAAATAATCTATAACTTCCTAAAATAATAAAGATCTAGAAGCTATTGAACATTACCGAGTTCTAAAAACTAACCTCTTCGCTCAAGCCAATATTCCATAATACGCTTTAAACGTTCTTGATCAACTTCGATTTCATGATCCTCAAAATCACTTAAAGACAAAACCATTTCTTGTAAATAAGGCAAATCATCCTCACTCGGAATTTCTTCCTCTGAATAAGTTTCTTCTAAATTTTCAACAATTTCTTCGATATCACTCCAAATGCATCACTACTCCTTAATTATTAAAGCCGTTATTACCTATTACTATTTAAACGTAACTGCCATTAAAAAAAATGTTAGTATATATTAGTAAACAAAATATACTAACTAAGTGAGATGATTATGCAACATATGCACGTAACTCTAAATTAGAGGATGTAATAGACTTTTTGCATAACTTAAAGATGATTGTAAAATTTTTAGGAAAAATGCAGTTGAGTGCCACAGAATATTAGATATATTTGATGAACGCAAACAAACTTTGACGACAAAATCACCAATTATCTTTAGGTTATATAAGAGGTCTGATGGATATTAGTACTATTTCACAAGAAAATGCAAAGAAACTGATTAAAAAATTAGTACAGGAAATAAAAGAATATAATATATCTTATTATAATGAAGACACCCCAAAAATTTCAGATGCAGAGTATGATCAGCTATTTTTTACCCTTAAAACTTTAGAAGAAAGATTTCCTGAATATTTAACAGCAGATAGCCCTACCCAAAATATTGGCCATCCTATTCAAGATAAATTTGAAAAACACAAGCATAAAACACCGATGCTATCTCTTGCTAATTGTTTTGATTCAAAAGATGTAACTGATTTTATTGACAGAACAAAAAGATTTTTAAACACACAAGATTTTTTAGAAATATATTGTGAGCCTAAAATTGATGGCGTTTCTTTTTCGGTTACTTATGTAGATGGCAAACTAATAAATGGCGCAACTAGAGGGGATGGTTATATTGGTGAAAATATTACAGCTAATATTAAAACAATTAGAAATCTACCCTATAAAATCAATAATGCACCAGAGTTTTTAGAAATCAGGGGAGAAATATTCATTGAAAAAAATGATTTCCTACTCTTAAATACTCAGCAAGAATCTCAAGGTAAAGCAGCTTTTGCTAATCCAAGAAATTCCGCTGCAGGATCATTACGTCAATTAGACCCAAATACCACACTCTCAAGACCTCTCAAATACTTTATTTATGCTATTGGTTATTCAAGTTCAAAATTCGCTAATACTCAAAAAGAGTTATTACAAAAATTATCTGATTTTGGATTCCAAACAAATCCCATTGGTGAAATCACAAATTCATTACAAGAGTTAATAGATTTTTATCAAAAACTTCTTTTAATAAGGGAACAGCTTGGCTATGAAATTGATGGCATCGTATATAAAATTAATAATTTCCAATTGCAAGATAGGTTGGGTTTCATTGCCCGTAGCCCTAGATTTGCGATAGCCCATAAGTTTCCAGCAACTATAGCTGAGACAAAATTACTAAATATTAGTGTACAGGTTGGAAGAACTGGTGCAATTACTCCAGTTGCAGAATTAGCACCAATAAAAATTGGTGGTGTTACAGTAAGCAAAGCAACCTTACATAATTTTGATGAAATAAAGCGTTTAGACATAAGGATTGGTGATAATGTATTCTTACATCGAGCTGGTGACGTTATACCTAAAGTTACGCAAGTTAATTTAAGTAGACGCACAGGAGAGGAGAAAATGGTTTTAGTACCAACTAAATGCCCATCATGTGATTCAACACTCCATATTGATCCAGATAATGTTGTAGTGCGCTGTGATAATGGTTTAAATTGTCCGCAACAACTAGTTCAATCTATTATTCACTTTGCCAGTAAAGATGCTCTAGATATTGATGGTCTTGGCAACAAGCAGATAGAATTTTTACAAAATGCTGGATTAATTAGTAACCCTGTTGATATTTTTTTTCTACAAGAAAAGAATACTAAGAGTCTTACAACACTTGAAAATATGAGTGGATGGGGTGTTAAATCAGTACAAAATATGTTTGACAGCATCCTTAGAGCAAAGCGTACATCTCTTGCACGCTTTATCTATTCTTTGGGGATTAGACAAATTGGTCAATCTAATGCTAAAATTTTAGCAAAAGAATTTGGTAATGTTGAAAATTTTGTTGATTCTATGCTATTACTTGTTAAAGGGAATGAACAAAAATATTTACAACTAAAAAACTTTGATGGTTTTGCCGACAAAACAGTTGCTGATATTAAAAATTTCTTTTCTTGTCAGCAAAATGTTGGCACTATTAATAAGCTAGTTACAATTCTTGAAATTGAAAAGTACCAAGATAATAACGTTTCTTCTGCAATCACAGGACTAAACATAATTTTTACTGGTACATTACAATCTATTTCTAGAAATGAAGCTAAAGCAATAGCAGAAAAATTAGGGGCAAAAATTGTTAGTACTGTTTCTAGTAGCACTGATTTAGTTATAAGTGGAGAAAAACCTGGCAGCAAGCTAAAGAAAGCTCAAGAACTTGCTATTAGAATTATTTCTGAACAAGAATGGATAGAATTAACTAAAAATACAAAATAATGAATATGATTAAGAATAAATTATCCCAGTTAAGGAGTCTGTTCCAAGAATCCAATATTAATGGTTATATTCTTTCCACTAAGGATGAATATTTATCTGAATATCCTCCAGATTGTGCTAAAAGGCTAGAATATTTATCAGGATTTTCTGGGTCAAATGGTTTAGCTATCATTCTTGAAAATACAATTTTATTTTTTACTGATGGAAGATATTTAACTCAAGTTATCCAAGAATTAGACAATACTCTATTCCAGATTTTTGATCAAAAATCTCTTATCAATTTTCCTTGGGAAAATTATATCCATCAAAATGCCATAATAGCTTATGATCCAGAAATTTTTACTAACAGATCATTATTACTATTTAAAAAACTTAATTTAAAACCATTACAAGGAAATCTGGTCGACAAGATATGGACAGAAAGACCACCGCAACCAAATTCTAAAATATATAATTATGATATTGCTTTTGCTGGTGAAGAAAGATCAGAAAAATTTGCCAAGTGTCGTGATTTTTTAGAAATCCACAATGCCGAAGCTTTAGTGATAACTAATCCAGAAATCTTATGTTGGTTGTTTAATATTAGAGCATCAGATATAGAGTTTTCACCACTAGTACTTGCTAATGGTTGGATTACTAAAAACAAAGCTTGTTTATTTACAGATATTTCTCGATTAGACAGCAACTTATCAGGCATTAACATAATGCCTGAAGATTCTTTTATTCAAGTTATCCAAAAACAACAAGGTAAAATATTATTTGATGATAATTTATGCTCAAAATATATATCAGACCTCATAAAACAAAAAAAACATCAAATTATAGTAGATCCTTGTCTTTTATGGAAATCTTGTAAGAATTCAGTGGAAATCGATAATATGATAGAAGGTCATGTTATTGATGCTATAGCAGTTATTGAATTTCTATCTTTTTTAACAAATAATGATTTAAGCAACTATTCAGAATATGACCTTGGGCTTAAACTTACAGCATTTCGAGCTAAAGGCCGTAATTATGTTGCTGATAGTTTTCCAGCAATTATAGGATTTAAAGAAAACGGAGCAATTATTCATTATCGAGCTTTACAGGATTCTGCTAAAAAAATTACTGGCAATGGATTACTTTTAATTGATTCTGGAGGTCAATATTTAGGAGCAACAACAGATATAACTAGAGTGGTTTCTATCGGAGAACCACAAAGCAATCACCAAGAATACTACACCAAAATATTAAAAGGACATCTTGCACTTGGCATGATAAAATTTCCAAAAGCATCGATTACCGGAGCAAATCTTGATATTCTAGCAAGACAATTTTTGTGGAAGGGAGGGGATGATTATCCACATGGTACTGGTCATGGAGTTGGTAGCTTTTTAAGCGTTCACGAAGGGCCTCAAAATATTAGCTTATCTAGTTATAATATAAAATTTGCTAGTGGTATGGTAGTATCTAATGAACCAGGTTTTTATGAGCCTGGTAAATTTGGTATTAGAATAGAAAACCTAATGTATGTTAAAAACTCAAGTGATCTTGATTTTCTAGAATTTGCTATGTTAACTTTAGTCCCATATGAAAAAAACCTTATAAACTGGAAAATGCTGAATAACAATGAATTAGAATATTTGTCTAAATATTACCAGTTGATAGAAAAAAGAATCATGCCTCACCTATCAAAACAAGCCGGAAAATGGCTTCAAAATCAACTCAAAATACAGTAAATTCGTTCATCAAAAATCTAACTCCGCTGGAATAGCAAAGAAAGCAGAAATAACATTACTAAAAATAATTAGCACCAAATGCTATAGTAAATTACATTGGTACAAACTCATATTGACCAACTTCTAGCGTTTTAACCATTTCACCTACACCCAAATCTTTTTTTGCTTTTTCTAAATTAACTAAAGCCTCCCCTCTTGGCTCATCAGTTAACTTAAATACATCATAATGAGATGGTACAGTAAAAGGTTTGCCAAGATCAATATGAGCTTTAACCATATCCTCAGGATTCATATGAGCGTATTTCATAAACCATCTTGGCTCATAAGCACCCATAGGAAGTAATGCTAAACGAAATTTACCAAATTTATCTTTTGCTTTTTTAAAATAACGCCCATCACCATATCCAGAGTCACCTATAAAATATATATTACCTGATTTTGTTTCGATATTAAGAGCAGCCCACAGGGCTTTATTTCTATCAAGCACTCCTCTTGCTGACCAATGTTGCATAGGTTCTATATGGAATTTTATATTATCATTAATTACTACTTGATCTCCCCAATCATACGCTTCAACTTTGATATTAGAGTTATATTCTTTGATAATTGAATCATTTCCAAATGAAGTAATAATTCTTGGCTTGTGTTTTTTCCATAATAATTCAATAGTGTTAAGATCTAAATGATCATAATGATTATGACTGATCCAAACAAGATCAATGGGTGGTAAATTCTCAAATTTTATACCAGGATCTATTACTCTTTCTGGCCCAGCAAAACTAACTGGACTAGCTCTATCAGACCAAACAGGGTCCGTAAGAATATTAAGACCATCTGTTTGAATAAGAAATGTTACATGTCCTACATAAGAAACTCTAAGGTCAGACCCCATAACTCTATCTGGTGGTAAATCAAATTGATTATTTTGTACTTTATCTGGCCAATCAGAAGATTTTGCTGTAAAACGCCATTTCAAAAAATCAAGGAAATTCTTGTTATCTCTAAATTCAGGATCAAAAAATCTAGTGCCATCAAAATGATCACTGATTTTTCCATTATAATACTTAGTATGCGAGAATAAAAAATAAGAGCAAACTATGGTTACTATCATCAATAGCAAAATATATTTATACATAAATCAATTTCTAGCAAAATTTATTTAATTCTGGAGTAGCTAAAATGATTTCATTTTTTAGTTTTTCATTAAGCCCTTCAAGAGCTAGAAAATCTGGATTATTTGTGTCAACCATCTCATTACACAAACTCTCCAACTGTAACGCAATATCAGAAAGTCTATCAGCACCAAGTTGCTTAGCTGAAGATTTTATCGTATGAGCAGAAATTAAAATTGTTTGAAGATCTTGTTCTGTAAGCCCTCTTTTTATTTCTTCCATGTACATTTGTGTATCTTCTAAAAAATATTCTATCATTTTAGGGAAACGATCTCCCATTAAATCCTTTGCAGTATTTACTGCAGTCATATTAATGATTTCTAATTGTCCTGTTTTCATTATATTATTCCTCATTTATTTTACTAAAATTAACAACCATTTCAAGAGCTTCCTTAACCCAAATAGTGAAAAAGTCAGGAGTATTACTCATTGATATTAGCAACTCATCTATTTTACACCATTGTAGCATTTGCACTTCTTTAGGATTAGGAACTATTGATTGATTATCCCAATAACCTATTAAAACATGATCAAATTCATATTCTGTTAGGTTTCTATCTAGAGCAGCTTTATAAGTAAAAACTCCTATCTCTTCTAATAGCAGAGTTAATCCTATTTCTTCATTTAAACGACGTGTTGCAGCTTCCATTAATGATTCAGAAGGCCTTGGATGTCCACAACAACTATTTGTCCATAGACCACCAACTATGATATTTACCCAATGCACGCTGTTGCATCAATATCTCTAAATCTGGATTTTTACGCAAAATAAAGATAGAAAAAGCTCGGTGTAAAAGCCCAAGCTTATGAGCATTAAGCTTTTCTTCTACTCCTACTGCATTATCATCCTTATCCACTAAAATTACTTGCTCTAACATTTTACCTTATTTGGAAAAGAGTTTCGAATCTTTTAGCCATTTTGAAATCATTGTAGCAAAATCTTTTTGTCTCACTGGCTTTGATAAATAATCATCCATTCCAGCTGCAATACATTTCTCTTTATCTCCTTTCATTGAATTAGCTGTTAAAGCAATGATAGGTATATGTTTTTGATTATTTACTTTCTCAGAAGCTACTATCTTTGAAGTAGCTTCAAATCCATCCATAATAGGCATCTGACAATCCATGAATATTAAATCAAAATTCCTATCTTTTTCTAATATAGTAATAACCTCTCTACCAGTTCTTGCTGAGATAACTTCACATTTTAGTTTCTCTAACATTTCTTTAGCAAATTCAGCATTTATACGGTTATCTTCAGCCATCAACACCCTAACATTATCTTTAATATCCTCACCAAGAACAGATTTTATTGTATCAACACTATTATTCATAATAGCATCTTCATTGGAAATATCCAAAAGCAGGCTAAAACTAAAATTAGATCCCTTGCCAATCTCACTTTCAACACTAATTTCACTACCAAAGAGTTTTACTATCATTTGACAAATAGCAAGACCAAGACCTGTACCACCAAATTTACGGGTAGTAGAACTATCAGCTTGGACAAATTTATTAAAAATCATCCTTCTTTGTTCTGTTGTTAGACCAATACCAGTATCTTTAACTGATATCACAATCATAGCTTTTCCTTGAGGCGGAACATAAGATGATTGTTTTTCAACAATTATTGTTATTTGACCAGTTTGAGTAAATTTTATGGCATTTCCAACTAAGTTATGAAGTATTTGCCTGATTCTCATTGAATCTCCAACTAAAAACTCAGGTACATTTTTCTGAAACTTAGTAGATATCTTCAAACCCTTTTGACTAGCCTTTGGAGACACTAAATCTGCTACTTCTTGCACCGCTCTTTTAAGATTAAATGGTAACATTTCAAGCTCCATTTGCCCCGCTTCCACTTTAGAAAAATCTAGTATATCATTTAAAATTTCTAAAAGATTTTCTGCAGAACGCAATAAATTATCAAGATAACGTTTTTGCTGCTGACTAAGTTTTGTATCAAGAATAAGTTCTGTAATTCCTATAATACCATTCATTGGAGTTCTGATTTCATGGCTCATAGTCGCTAAAAATTCTGATTTCATCTTAGTTGCTGATTCAGCCTCATCCTTAGCTTTTTGTAACTTTCTTTCACCAATCTTACGATCACTAATATCACTAATAGACCCTGTCATTCTTTTTATAGAAGTATCAGGATTTATAGTAAGCAAACCTCTTACTTGAAACCATTTATAATTTCCAAGTTTATGTTTTAACCTACATTCAATATCAAATGGTTTATTATATTTAAAATGATCTTCTATAGCTTTTTCAATTTTAGAAACATCCTCTGGATAGAGCAATGTCATAAAATTATTGTACGAAGACTCTATTTCATTATTTTCATATCCTAATAATTTAAAAAATTGAGGTGACCAGTAAACTTCATTCTCTTCTACATTCATCCAATCCCAAATGCCATCACGAACACCTTCAACAGCTAACTGAAATCTAGTTTCACTTTCTTTTAAATCCTTAGTTTTTTTATTTATTACTTTTTCTATATTTTCAGAATAACCAGTTATTATCATTGTGAGAACAGCTGATATAGCTGTAAATAATAACCCTGCAAATAATAAATACCATAAATGCCACTCTTTATTAGCTATAAGATATTCTGTTTTTTCTTGAAACGTAGCATGCCAATTTTTATTCTTAAATTTAATAAAATTATCACTATCAATTTGTAGCGCATAAGGTACGTCTTTGTCAGATGATTTAAATATAATATTTTTCTCCTTCTGAATATCATCAGATTCAAATATTACTACTTCAATACCTTTCTGCTGTAAATTTTTGGCAAATTCCTTAAATAATTCCTCAACCTGAAAAGTTCCAATAGCAATACCTCTTAAGTGATCTTGACGACTCTTTACTGATTGATAATTCAAACCATTTTCAAAAACAGGTTTAAAAAATACCAACATCTTGGAAGAATAAAATAAATAATTAAGACTTATAACCTCTGAAATTTGTATATCACCAGTGCTAATAGCACAATCTATATATTTTATTAACTCAGGATCAGAATATAAATCATAACCTAAAACATCAAGTTCATTTTTAACAGATTCGAAATAATATATAGGGAGCAACATCTTTTGATCCCTTTTTTTATAAGAAGTTTTGTTAGAATATTTTTTTATATCATAATCAGCAATTTCTGTTGCTCTAACTTGCTCAAGAAATGTATCTTTAAACTTTATATTAACCTTAGTTCCCCATATAAAACTGTACATTTCAGGAGCATATTCAAGAAGATTATTAATTAAATATTTAAAATTTGCTCTGTCAAAATGATCATGCGTAAGATAAAAATTACTAATAGTCGAAATTTTTTCAATATAATTATTAATCTTATTTGATAATTGAATAGTTGAATTATTTACTTCATTTTCAAATTCTTTTTGTAACTTCTTATGTTCCCAAGAACTAGCATTCATGAATAAAATAATTACTATACTAAACACAGAA
The DNA here is from genome assembly GCA_045106635.1 of Rickettsiaceae bacterium. GTDB lineage: Bacteria > Pseudomonadota > Alphaproteobacteria > Rickettsiales > Rickettsiaceae > Megaera. Next base: position 10,010 of record JBGCEX010000018.1, read on the forward strand.
ATAAGGGGCACTACAATTAACATCTTTCACCTAACACTAATATATTCTGTTGGCGTAAACATTGCCACCAATATAGGAGTACACACAATAATACCTAGGCTATTTCCTATCCACCATGTCCACCAATTATAAAAATAATTACTTAAAGGTATAAAACCTTTAATGTGTAAAGTTGTAACACCTATTGTTGGAGATGGAATTGAACCAACCATACCAGCGATAATAAACAGAATCAGTATATCCCGCCAATGAGAAAGCGAGCTTGGATATCCTATTAACTTTCTAATAATAAAAGCCACAGTAAAGGATTCAATCGTTGCACCTATAGCTATAAAAAAAGTAGTATCAAGAAAATTAAATATTTGAGGAGTAAATAATTCAGCTACAGATAAAAAATTAGTCAAATTTGCGATCAATGAACCAAAAAAGACTCCTGGTAAAGTTCTATATCCAAAAAAAATTACACCAGCTGCTGCCATACCAGAAGCTGGCCATATTGCAGTTGCATTATCAGAAGGTAGAGATATAAGAAAACCTAATTTTGCTGGAACAAAATAGGCAAGAAAAACTACAAATACAAAAAGCACATTTTTAGCAATTAGCTTTACCATGTAAAACTTTCCTTATCAGTTTTGTCTACTATTGCAATCACTTGGTTTCCTTCTTTATTGTACTCTATAGAATCAAATAACATATTTGCTCTTGCAACACCTCTGCCATGATTATCAAGGGCACGAGCTGGGTCAGCAACAATATATTTTTTCCAATGAAATCCTTTACCCTGATCTGTAATTTTTATACTATACTTCTCACCTTCTTGATTAAAAACAACATCAACAAACTTATTTTTATTTTCTTCAAGCCTTAATCTTTTTGCTACCTCCTCCCTCCAAGAACCTTTAGAGATTAGTTCTGATTTTTTATCATAAGAAATCTGGATATTTCCATGTTCAACAGCATTAACAATGAGAGCAGCAATAGCAGCTAAGATTTTTATAGGCTCTGGAAAAGAATTTGCTATAAAACAAGATACGTCATCAGCATCATCTAAACTATGAACTCTAAATGATGCATTATCTAATAACTTAAAAGCATTGCGATGTCTTCCTAACTCTTCAGCCAATAACTTATGTTGCTTTGACTCCCTAACAGCAGATGAAACAACTGATTTCAGGATAGTTTCTTGTATAGGTTTTGTTAAATAATAAAAAACCCCTTCATCGATTCCTTCTTTTACTTGCTTTGGTTTATCTAAAACAGTTAGCATAACAATTGATATTTGTGAAATCTCAGCACCATTTAACAACGTCAAGCCCGTCTGTATCTGGCATCATTCTATCAAGTAAAATTGAATCAATTTTTTTATGATTTGCTGTAATAATTTCTTCTGCAATTTTAGCATTTATTGCAGTGATAACTTCATAGCCATTCTTCTTTAATAGGGCTTCAATAACTGCTAAAATAGTTCTATCATCATCAACTACTAGGATTGTACTTTTGTTATTATTATTCATTTTTTTCTCGAAAAAATATTAAATTATTTTTACTCTCAAAACTTTTCCTAAACTAGCGTTCTGTAAAAGCTGAAGTAATAGAAGTATGAATTGGTTTTAGTAAGTATGTCAAAATAGTTTTGCGACCCGTTATTATTCCAGCTTCAACAGTCATACCAGGTATAATCAAATTTTTAGTTGAATCCTGTCCCACATAATTCTTTTCAAGAGACACTTTTCCTAGATAATATCTAGTACCATCATCATTAATAAAATTTGTTGCTGAAATATATTCCAATTTACCAGGTACGGTTCCATAACGTGCATAATCATATGAACTAACCTTCACTTTGACTTCTTGACCGATTTTTATATGCCCCACATCTCTTGGTAGAATTTTTGTTTCAATTACTAAATCACCTTCCAAAGGAATTACTTCTAATATAATTTTTCCAGACTCAACTATACCACCAATAGTTTTAACTTTTAAACCCTTAACATACCCATATGAAGGAGATTTAATATCAAGCCTCTCTATTTGATCTGATAACTTATCAATCATTTCATCTGCTTGAGCTAAATCAGTGGTTACTTGGTTTAATTCTTGATAAGCATCATCAATAGAATTTGCATTAAGAGAATTAAGACGATTTTGATATTCAGTTATTACGTTCTTGGCTTGGGATATCTCAGAATCTACAGCGTTTAATTCACCACGAATTTCATTTAATTGTTTTTGTATATCTAAGAAATTAAATCTACTCAAATTCCCTTTATCCATAAGACGTTTTTTTAAGTCACGTTCTTCAGAAACTAATTTAACATTTTCTTGTAATGTTTTATTTTTTTCTTCAAGCCCTTCCAGCAGTTCTTTTTTTTGACTAATTTGTTCTTGGATAATTTGTCTTGAACTTTCTTTTGCCTTCATCATGCTCTGAAAAGCATTAAGCTGTTCATTCTCCATCTCTTTATTCCTTCCCTCTTTAATCTCTTCAAAAGTTGGAGTTGTTTGATTAATGAATGCTTTAAGCCTAAGATATTTATACTGAAGTGATAGTTTTTTTGCTTTTAAGCTAGCTAAATCTTGCTCTAAACCAGAGTCATTTAATTTAACTAATGTTTGTCCTTTTTCTACTAGCTCTCCTTCAGCAACATTAATTTCACTTACTATTCCACCTTCTAAATGCTGAATAGATTGAATGTGCTTACCTGGCAATACTTCTCCTTCAGTAACTGCCATCTCATTAACATAAGTAACAGAAGACCACGCAAGTAAGATAAGAATAATTGCACTGATAACCATCAAGATAGTACGTACTATGCGAGGCGCAATAGTTTCTTCAACTAAAGCTGTCTGAGACAAATATCTTAATTGATCGATTTTAGCGTAAGAGTTTATTTCTGGGCGAAAAAGCCTGATTATTTTTTTTAAAAACATTAAAATCTTTCGCGATAAAAAATTTTTTGTTTTTACCTTCTCAGAAGAATGTTCTATTTTCTTATTCAACATCAACTATTTCCCATATTGATTTATAAATTTATCTGTAGCCATAACAACTGGTCTAGCGCCAGGATGCAAAACTATTACTTTATCTGCAATTTTTATAAAATCATCTCTTTGAGTAACAAAAAACACGGTTTTTTTACCTCTTGCTCCTTCTATTAATTTTTTATAAGCTAAACCAACATCCTCATTTAATGAAGCATTTGGCAATTCATCAAGTAACATAATGTTACTTTCTTTTAACATAGCTCTTGCCAGATTTAACACATAATTATAGCTAGTTGGAATTGGCGGATTATGACCATAAATAACAGTATCAAGACCTTTCTTCATATCCCTCAGTTCATCAAGACCAGTTGCTTTGTCAAGCACATTCATGATCTCTTTGTCAGTAGCCAAAGGATTAGCAAATAATAAATTTTCTTTGATAGTTCCTTCAAAAAAATTTGGCACTTGTGGAAGATAGCATATATAGTTTCTTAGCTCTATTGGATCCATTTGCTTGATGTTGATTCCACCAATCCTGATAGTTCCTGTTTGCGGTTAATACAAACCATTAATTAATTTTAGCAAAGAACTCTTTCCAGAACCATTACTCCCAGTAATAGCAATGATTTCTCCTGCCTGTACATCAATATCAAGGCCAACAAATACTGGTTCAACTTCTACTGAATATCGAAGACCAATATTACTCAGTTTTACATTCCCTACAAGAGACTCAATAGGTCTTTTTACTACTGTTGGCTGATGTTCAACCTCTATATTCACTAGCCTATTAATTTGATCAATACTGTTTTTAAGCTGTTCTACTCTAGGAAGCATAGAACAAAGAGTTTGTAAGAGTCCAAGAATTCTCCATATTAATATCATAGTTGCAATTAATGCCCCCATATCAAGCTTATCTTCCCAAACTTGATGAATCCCAAAACTAACAACAGCTACACCAGCCAATATTGACATAGTATGTGCAACAGTATCAATTACCCAGGGCGATTGCATGAAATTTAGTATTAGCAATTAATGTAATATTAAGATAATAATTGATTCTTTTATGCAGCTGTAAAAGATGAAGATATTAACAATGATAGAAGAAATTACTGACCCAAGAATGCTTGGAAAAGTA
>JBGCEX010000019.1:0-33595 GCA_045106635.1 Rickettsiaceae bacterium
TATACTTAGTTAACCAGCAATAAATGCTTAAATTTTTTAAAAGCTAAATAGCTTAATAGTTTTCTCATCTTAAAAATCATGATTGATGTTATAAAAAGAATTTTTTCTAACAAAACATAAAAATAATAGCTGATAATAAAACATTATTAGAAACATATTAAATATATATCCTCTATGATATCCTAATATACACCTTCTAAATTTCATGCAATCGCCCTGGTAACACAGGTAAGTATATGTAAGATAAAATTTAAAAGATTCTAATAGCCTGTATGTTTGATTCATAGAATTATATTTAACTGTGTTTTTAATATTACAGAATAGGAAAGATATATGAGTAAATTAGGTGGTAATAATCAAAATCTGGATTCTCTTTTGAGTATGCAAGATATTAGTCAAATTAAGCAAAAATACTTTATTAAAAGTAAATATTTAACACTGAAAAGTAGTCAAGATAGTTTTATCTATGATTTTATGGGTAATGCTGTCACATGTAGAAAAACATATGCAACTGATTTTAAAATAAAATATGCAAAGCATTTACAAAAAGTAGTGGATAATAATCATACAATCAAAATGATTCTTAATGCAGCATTTTTAGAAGGTAACATTACATTTCATTCTGGAGATGTTATATCTGAAGGAAATGTTGTCGATGGCTATTATTCACGGTTAACAAAGAATATAGTTGTAACTAAGAAAACCAAGTTAGATAAGGTGATTGATCCTCTGTACATGAATTAACTCATAAAATGAGTGCATACTTATTTAACAACGATTGTAACCCATATTTTAATGGTGATGTAATTGCCAAAAATGAGTTGAATTCTATAATTCATCAGTTGAGTGTTGGTCAAGCTTCAAAAAAACATCTGATATTTAATAGTAAATACACACCAGCAGATTATGCTATGGAATCTATAGCGTTTTATTATGGAGAACTGGCTGGAAAAATAGATAATCCAAGCCATATGGCACAAGAATTTATGGAAGGAGTTATGCGCCCTATAGGTAGATTGCCAAATAAATACTCGTTAACTAATTCACAAGAATATACTCATTGGTTAAAAAAATATTTTATTCCAGTGTTAGAGAAATTTAATAACGTCAAGAAAGTCCTTGATAAAATTTTTAAGGGAAATGCAGAAGATAGTTATATTGTTTTAGATTATGTTGGTGGTTTTAATAAATATGCTAAACTAAAATTTTTTTTAGAGAATATTTTTACTGACGAAAATGAAAATCAGTTAGAAATTACTAATACCATTTTAGAATATCATGTTACTCATGAGTCAGAAGTAATTGGTGAAGTTTCGCAAATTACATTTGGTTTATTAACTTAGCAGTATGAATAGAATTATAGTAAACTAAGCTGGGTTTTGTATTTTAAAAAAGTAGAAAATGGCATTATAGTAATGCTCTTGTGTGTGATTAAACTTATAAAAATATAAGGTGTTGATAAAACGTTTATAATATTTTCTAATTAATTTAGACCAATTTCTGGTATTCGAAATAGACTTTCTTTATGGAGTAGATCCATATGAAGCAAACAAATATAAATATAACCATCAGGCTAGAAGAGATGCTATTATATGTTGCCATTGGTAATATAGTGAAGATTATAGATTGAATAAGACCGCTGGCGGATTTTCCGACTTTAGGACTGATTACATCTACTGCTGCTTTACCTTTTGTTCGGAGTTCTTTGTCAAGGGGGATATATAACATCTCTCTTGAAGTATCCCAAATAGAGTATTTCGAACCTTTTGATAGAATATTCTGGATAGCCCCAACTGAGACAGCTAGTGCTAAAGGAGTAGTTAAAATTATTCCTTCATAAAAAGTAAGAATAGCTTCATCGAAAACTACAAGTATAAAAAAGATACTTCCTGTTATTAAAATAATTATTGGTGATATGATTGCTGCGGTAACCCAGCTTCTGGTACGCATTATATTATTGCCTACTATAGTTAAAATCATTATCACGACACCAGTCCATAGAATATAAATACTGCTGAATGCAGCATATTCAGTTACACTTGGATAAAGTTCTTTGATTTTTGCTTTCCAAACAGCTTCTACTAGATTCATGGATAACCCAAAAGACGCTGAGCAAACTAGCATTAACCAAAGATATTTTGAGCGAGCAATATATTTAAAACTCTCCATTAGAGGCATTTTATGCTTTGAAAGCTCTTCTGGTGGTCTTAGATATAAAGTGGGATTTGTCATTACTTTTTTTGTTATGTATCTTACAAGTAAGCATGAAAATATAGCTGAAAGGGCAACAAAGCTTGTTGAAACTTGCGTTAGTAATATTTTACTCTCTGAGAGAGTAAATAATCTTCTAGTTATACTATCTTCTGAAGATAAATTAAGCATTAGGAAACCTACCACTACAACAGCTGAATTACCAAAAAGAGAGAATAAAGTGTAAAATCTTTTTGCTTCGCTGGTAGTAGTGATTTCATTGGCTAGTTGCCAAAATAGTAAAATATAAAAAACATTAGGCCATAATTCGGATAGTGTATAAAATGTTATATAACTCCAATTTCCAAGAATAGCTATGTACCATTTAAAGTGTGGATGAGCTAGCATTAGATAATCTAATTTTTCTCTATCCATATGGAAATAATCAATATTGGGGTAGAATACAAAAGCAAAAAGAATATAAAAGCCAGTAAAAGCAGCTACTAAGTGATAGAATATTCTATCAAAAGTCATGTGGTTTATAAGTTTTGCATAGATGATTACAAAAATAGCTGCAGCAGGAGTTACACAATATACTTTTGTAAAACTTGTTACTTCTGCGCTAATTTCTGAAATTAATATACTATCTTTCAAGATTCTTAAGATATTTTGATTAAATAAAACGCAGAACATGAGAGCTGACATTGGTATGAACTTAGGTAGTTCAGAGCGTTTTATAGGCCAGAAAATAGTTCTAAGTTTGCTTTTGAAGTGATGAGATTCAGATTGCGACATTGTCTATTAACACCTATGACAAAAAAAAAACTTAAAATCTTTTGGTTTAAGTTATTTTTAGTCGTGGGTCTTGCGAAGTTGCTTTAAGATAATATTTAATTTTCTAAAAAGCTGCAGGTCAACGATAAAAATTTCACGGATTGTAACTATTTTTAAATAAATTGTCAAGTATGCAAGTAGGTATGGATTCTTTGTGTAATGATTTGCATAAAGAATATCAAGAAGATTATAATAAATTTGTGAATATTAATCAAGAATTTGATGATTATAATCAGAGTGATATAAGGTGTAACTATAGCTCTAACATTTGTAATTTATGGTTATTTAAATCTAAAATATCCTCTGACCAGAACTTTATTATAACTCCATCTTTGTTTAATTCTCCAAAAATATTAATTTTTAATAAAGAGCAAAACTATATTGAATACATGCAATCGTTTGGTAATGTATATTTGCTTGAGTGGAGAGAAACTAAGGATACATTAAAATTATCAGATTATGCACAGGAGGTTGCTAAAGTTTTGCAGTTTACTGAAGATACGACTTTAAAACCTGTCAACCTTGTTGGTCATTGTATAGGTGGAAATATAGCAATATTCTCGATGTTGATTTATGCTAAAGTCCAATCTCTGACGTTGCTAACTACTACATGGGACTATTCACATTTTGCTACATCTTGCTTATTATCTGAGTGTTTAGAGATAAAAAAAGCTATTTGTGGCCTTGAGACTGTGCCAAAAATTTATGTGCAAATGATGTTCTTTATGTTGTTTCCAAATCACTATCAAGCAAAAGTAAATAAATATTTTTCTCTTGATAGAATAGAAGCAAGGGAAAAATATTTACGTATAGAGCAATGGTTGCAATCTGGAATAGATATCCCTAGTTCTTTGTACAATGAGATTTTAGATGATCTGATTGCTAAAAATATTTTAGTTAATGAGAATCTTTATATAAATAATCAAGTAGTGTCTCTTGACAAAATTGATGTTCCAACCTGTATTATTGCCGCTAAGGAAGATCAAATTGCTCCGATGTCTTCGATAGTTCATTTGCAAAAAGAAATAAAAAAATCTACACTTATATCAGTTGAGGGTGGTCATATAAATTATTTGGTCAATAATGATCAAAAATTTAAACAAGAATATACTAGCTGGGTTACAACAAAAATCTAACAAATCAGGTGAGAGATGAAAATGAAAGAAGTGTTTATTACGCACGCGAAAAGAACTGGGGTAGGGTCGTTTTTAGGAAGCTTATCGCAAATGCCAGCTCCTATGCTTGGTGCGGCTGTGATTCAAGCTATTTTAGCTGAAAGTAAAATAGAGAGCAGACTGATTAATGAAGTGATTCTTGGTCAAGTGATCACTGGTGGAAGTGGTCAGAATCCTGCTCGTCAAGCTGTTATTAAAGCTGGTATGGATATTACTGTGCCTGCTTTAACTATTAATAAAGTTTGTGGTTCTGGGCTAAAGGCAGTTTCAATAGCTACAAATGCTATTGCTACGGGGGAGGCTGATCTAATTATAGCAGGAGGGCAAGAAAATATGTCTCTGGGGATGCATGGTGCATATATCAGAGGTGGAAAGAAGTTTGGTGATGAAAAATTAATTGATTTAATGATGTATGATGGTTTAACAGATGTTTTTTCTGGTGTTATGATGGGAATTACAGCTGAAAATATTGCTAAAAAATTTAATATTTCACGTGAGATGCAAGATAAATTTGCTGTTAATTCACAATTAAAAGCATCTTTAGCGCAAAAAAATAGAAAATTTAAAGATGAAATTGTTCCGATTGAGGTGCAAGTAAAAAAAGAAACAAAGATTTTTGATTTTGATGAGGGGGTAAGAGGTAATTCCTCAATTGAAGTGCTGAGTAAATTACGACCAGCCTTTGATCCTCAGGGAACAGTGAAAGCGGCTAATTCTTCGACGATAAATGATGGAGCCGCTGCTGTACTTATTGCATCAGGTGAAGCGGTAAAAAAATATCAACTTGAACCGATAGCTAGAATTGTTTCAACTGGTATATGTGGTGTTGATCCGCTAGTTATGGGGACAGGGCCAGTTCCTGCTTCGAAACTAGCATTAACAAGAGCAGGGTGGGCAATTGATGATCTTGATTTAATAGAGGCAAATGAAGCATTTGCAGCCCAAGGATGTTATGTTAATGAGCAAATGAAATGGGATGTAAATAAAGTTAATGTTAATGGTGGATCAGTAGCTATTGGTCATCCAATTGGTGCTAGTGGTGCTAGAATTCTTGTAACTTTATTACATGAAATGCATAAAACATCAGCCAAAAAAGCTCTTGCTACCTTATGTATTGGTGGTGGTATGGGTATTGCCATGTGCTTTGAAAAACCATAGCATTAGAATTACTTATTTTAGTACTAACTTAGCGTAACAAAAATTTCTGTTATTTATGTTTTTTGTAGAAACATAAAAGGTAAGTAACATGCTTGGATCATTATTTTCTAGCATTGGTAGTAATATAGGTAAATATTTTGGTGGTGGTGTATTATCATCAATTGGTAGATATGCTGGCAAACATATCGGTGATTTCTTAGAACGAAAATGGTTTCATAAGAAAGAAGTATTTGAAAAACATGCTAATCTTAAAGAAAGTTTTACTTTATCGATGGCGGTTTCAGGATCACCAATAGCACTAGTTTTTGGTAAGACTCGGGTAATTGATAAAATTATCTGGGTTGATGAAATAAAAAATATTGCAGAAACTAGTTCAACTTCACAATATTTTCAGCAAGCAAAATTTTTGTCACTTCCAAAACAGACTAAATCCACAACTCATTATACTGAATATAAATATTTATTATCTTTTGCTATGTGCATTTGCGAAGGTAAAATAAATGAAGTTAGCAGAGTATGGAATGGTAATGAAATTATTGATATTAGTCAATATAAGTTTAGGCTTTATAAAGGTTCAGCTAATCAAATGCCAGATCCATATATACAAAACAAAATGGGTCCGCAGACGCCAGCTTTTAGAGATCTCGCCTATATTTTTTTTGAGGATTTACCATTAGCAGATTTCGATGATATGATTCCTAATCTATCATTTGAAGTCACTAGAAAACCGAATGTATCAGGTGTTTATACAGTGGAAGACATGGTAAAATCTATGATTATGATCCCAGGATCTGGTGAATATGTTTATGATACCATAATTCAAACAAAACAAATACTTGCCCAAAATGGATCTATTAAATGTGAAAAAATACTGAATTCACATAATGTTGATAACATACCAAATAGTATTTATAGTTTAAACCAAATGAGCAATATTTGTGAAAATGTAGAGTGGGTTGCGCCTGTTGTATGTTGGTTTGGTAATAGTTTAGATTTGTCAGAATGTTTGATTAAACCTGCTGTAGAGTTTAAAGATCCATTTGTTAGATTTAGTGAAGAATGGAGAGTGGGGGGTATAACAGGCATAATGCTCATGAAATAACAAAAGATAATGAGGGTAATCCACGATATGGAGGGAGCATAAATGATCAAAGTGTAATTCGTTATTTGCAAGAGCTAAAAAAGCGTGGTTTTAAAATTATGTTTTACCCAATGTTTTTTCTTGATGTAAATCTAAAGCCTTGGCGCGGACGTTTAACTGGAGATGCTAAAGAAGTTACAAATTTTTTTAATAAAACACATGGTTATAATGAGTTTATTATACATTATGCAAATCTTGTTAAAGATTATGTTGATGCTTTTATTATTGGTAGTGAACTAATTGGTCTTACCAAAGTAAAAAATTCATACAATCATTTTCCAGCAGTTAACAAGTTAGTAGATTTAGCTAAAATTGTAAAAAACATAGTTGGCAAAAAAGTGTTAGTATCTTATGCAGCTGACTGGTCAGAATATCATCATAAAGAGGATGGTTGGTACAATTTAGATCCACTTTGGGCTTCTCCGAATATAGACTTTATTGGTATTGATGCTTATTTTCCGATAACTAATCTAGATGGATTATTTGTAGCAAATAAAGATATCAAAGAAGGTTTTTCTTCTGGTGAAGGTTATGATTATTATATCGATCATGAGCGTAATAAAAAATTTCCATTAGCCCCTGAATTTGCTTGGAAAAATCTTAAATATTGGTGGGAAAACACTCATTGCAATCCAGATAGATTAAATACCGTATGGCGACCAAAATCGAAAAAAATATGGTTTACTGAATATGGTTTTCCATCAATTGATAAAGCTCCTAATCAACCAAATGTTTTTTTTGATCCTCTATGTGTTGACGGCGGAGTTCCTAGATATTCAAATAGTGAAATAGATTTTGGAATTCAGAGAAGATGTATAAAGGCTTTTATAGAATTCTGGAGTAATGAGGAATATATCGAGAACATGTTTCTCTGGACTTGGGATGCAAGACCTTATCCTGCTTGGCCACATATGGATGTATGGAAGGATGGCTATTTATGGGAAAAAGGTCATTGGGTTAATGATAAATTTGGTGCTGCAAGTGTTGCTTCAATTATTCTTGAGGTTTCACATAGGTGCAAGATAGATTTAAATAATGTAGAAATAAATACAATAGATGAAGCTTTAACCGGTGCATTTTTTAATAACCAAATCTCTGGTAAGGATGCGATCAGTATTCTCAGAAGCGCATATTTTTTTGATATTAGTGCAAGTAATGAGCAGAGAATATCTTTTATTAAAAGAGGACAATTAAGTCCTAATTTGATAAAATCTGATGACTTAATTAAACTTTCAAACACTAGCTATATTAATGAAATTAGTATAGCTAAAGAACAAATGATTACTAAGGTAGATATTTATTTTCAAACTCAACTAGGCGATTATAAAACCAATTATTTGCATATTAATAGCGAAGAATTATCTAATTTAAAAAATGCTGTTTTAAGATTGCCATTAATAATCTCAGAATCGGAAGCTGGTCAAATAGGAAGATTATTATTAAAAAATGCAGCGGCAGAAAAAATGATTCTTGAGTTTAATCTACCAATTTCGTATTTAAGTCTGGAGGTAGCAGATTTTATTTCTTTGCATTATCAGAAGCGGAAATATAATTTACGTATAATAAAAATTACTTTCATTGGTTTGATAATAAATGTTATTGCAATAATAGATGAAATAAGTAATTACCATCTACCCAATTTTAAAAACAAAATTAATATATTTTATCAAAAAAATATAGAAACTGAATTTAAAATAATTGAGTTACCGTTTAAATTATATAGTTTTGATTTTCCTTATTTAGTAGCATATTTAAATAGTAACAGTAAATTACCTCTATATATCAGAATTAAACAAAACCTAGATGCAGATTGGAAGAAAATAGCAATATTAGAACCAACAAACTATATTGTTAAAGTAATTGATTTTAATGCGTCAGATAATCCGGATTTATTTGTAATTGATGAAATAAGTACAATCTATGTTCGAGGAATAGAACTGGAGAAATTTAATGATGATGGTTGGAAATTAATTGAAATTAACAATGAATTGATTGCTTTTAAAACTATCAATAAATTAGAATCTGAAGAAGAAATATATTCCATATCTCACCTAATAAGAGGAGTATATGGTAGTGAAAAACACGTAAAAAATCATGAAGTTAATGTCAGTGCAACTATTCTTATCAGAAATACAAATATAATACCAATTTCAGAAGAGTTAATAGGTCAGTTACTCGAGTTTCGCGTTGGATCTATGATTTCTGAAATATGTTTTACCAATCAAGCTAATTTACCTTCAAAACCAATGATAATTTCAAATTATATAAAAGATTCAACTTTATATCTTGGCTGGATAAGAAGAAATTTTAAAATAGATATGTGGCAAAGGAAGGGAAAAGAAAATCTTGATTTTTCTATCAAAATTAAGGCAAAAGATCAGGAGCTCAATTTTGCTACTTCTCCAGAAATAAATAAAATTGAAATAGATATTCAAGACTTAGATCTTAGTGAGGGTTATATAGTTGATATAATGTAAATACTTAATTATTAGAAAGAACTATTTATGAAAACAAATAATTATCAATTTGACCTAATGTATCAGGGACAAGATCATAAAGATATAGTCTATAATGAGACAATATTAAAGCTTGATGCAAATCTAAATTTATGTATAGAAGCTTTCATTGAAAATCCACCTGAAGATATTGTTCATGGCCAGAGATTTATCATTACTTCTGGTGAGAGTGAGAATAGAATTTGCTACTTTGCTCATAAAACAAAAGGAGTGCAGTATATAGTGCCTCATGAGAATATGATTGTTTATATTGTGAAGGATAATTGTTTTGTAAGGTTTTCAGAGAATAATTGGCAAAAGATTATTTCTATATCCAGTGCTGAATCTATTTCTTCAGTATCTAAATTTACTGGTATAAAAGATAAATTTACTTTACCTGATACAGGTGATTGTCATTATCTATATTTAGAAGATAATTGTACAATTACCTTTGATAATGTAGATATATCCTCGTTTGCAATTATAGTAAAGCAACATTATGAGCAGGTTTTTGAAATAAAATGGCCTGAGAATATTTTATGGCCTAATAAGAAACCAAAACAAATCACTGCTATTTCTAATTCTATTGATTTTTTCAAATTTTATAGAATTCCTGAATCGCAACATTTCTTAGCTGATTTAGTCAAACAAAATTATCAATATTAAATAAAAATTTGGGGTAAATAATATGATTACTTTACTTGCTTCTATCGCAGGATTTATTAGCTCAATCATTCCTGAAATAGTGAAATATTTTAAAGATGTAAATGATAAAAAACATGAACTCGCAATTTTAGCGAAGCAAATAGAATATAATCAAAGTACGGCAAATAGATCTTTAGAAGAGATTCATATTTCACGAGATATTCTTGAGCAAGCATCATTATATGCTACCTATAAAACTGATATTACTTGGGTAGATGCGTTGAATGGTTTAGTCAGGCCAGTTCTTGCTTATAGCTTTTTTATTATGTATATGGGAGTCAAATATATTCAATATGTTGCAATCTCTTCAACTGGTCATGTGATTGAATATATTGAAATTATCTGGAGTGTTGATGATCAGGCAATTTTTGCTGGTATTATTAGTTTCTATTATGGGCAACGTACTTTTCATAAAGTTTGGAAAAACAAAATATAAAAAAAGTTTTTAATTATTTAGATAAATATATGCACAGATTTACTAATAAGCAAGGAATTGAATTAATAAAATCATTTGAAGGGTTGAGAACAGAGCCTTATGTTTGTGCTGGTGGGTATTTAACTATTGGATATGGGCATAGGTTATTACCCAGTGATTCTTATAAAAAAATTTCACCAGAAAAAGCTGTGCAAATATTAGCAAATGATTTGTGCAAAGTGGAGAGATCAGTTTTAAAATATATCAATGCTGAAATAAATGATGATCAATTTGCAGCTTTAGTTTCTTTTACTTTTAATGTAGGAGCAGCTGCTCTTCAGAGATCAGTTCTTAGACAAAAAATTAATTATGGTCACTATGATGATGGGGCAAAGGAATTTTTAAAATGGGTATATGCAGGAGGTCGAAAAATTACAGGTCTGGTTCGTAGAAGGAGATTAGAGAGTGAGTTATTTAGTGGGATTGTAGGATGAAAATCTTTTTAGGATAACAAAAATTATAAAAACAATAAAACTCACTAAAGTACCAACAAACACGCTTTTTAGACTATATGTTGCAGTCATGAAATATTCCCAAGAAAGGAAAGTAGCTCCGCCAGAAAAACTAGTAAAAACCATAGCAAATTTAGGTATAGTAACATCGTAAAGGCCAAAAATTAGTGGAACTAATATTATGGGGCCCCAAAAACCAGCAATAAAAATTACTAAATCCACAATGCTATTAAAGCGTAAGGCAATTAATATTGCTAAACTACCTACTATAATATTGGTAATTCTTGCGATGATTAACATGTTTTTTTGATTGGATAAATTAAATATTGGTTGAAAAAAATCTTTTAACAAAGTAATTGATGTTATATTTAAATCAGAATCAGCTGTTGACATAACTGCTGCAAGTAGACCAACTATAACAATTCCTTGGAGACCAACTGGAATGATATGATCTATAAGATATGGTAGCGCAAGACTAGGTTTAATTTCTGGGTAGAGAACAAAAGCAATTAATCCGTTGATAGTGATGAATATCAAGAAAATAGCGTACAAAACTGATTTCAGATATATTGCTTTAGTTGTTTGTGATGAGTCTTTATCAATTAAAGCTCTTTGAATAAAAGTCGGCAACATATTCATGACCGCAAATCCTAAGAAAGCAGAGATAGTAGTTTTGATCATATCATCATTACCTAAAATAGTAATTTTTTCAGAAGGTATCTTTTGTATAAATTCAGAAATTCCAATTTGATATAGACCAAAAATTGAGATAATAGGGATTGCAATTAATATTGCAAAAAACTGAATTTGATTGGTAAATAAAATTGATCTAAAGCCTCCAACAGTTGTGTATATAATTATAATACCATAGCTTATAATTACTCCTTTAATATAATCAATCTGTAAAATATATTCAAAAATTCTAGCACTAACACTAATTTGAGCAGCTACAAGGCCAATTGATACGAAAAGAGTAGCGAGTCCTCCAATTGTTCTTCCAATTTTGCCATAATAACTAAACATTAGGTCACCTACGGTTTCGATTCCATAATGCTTTATAAGTCTTGGAATAATATATTTAGCGATTAAGATATCAATTGGAATTGCTAAAAATAAGCCGTAACTATGTGCAACATTTGTAGCAAAAACTTTTTCTGAAATACCAAAAGTCGTGCCTCCTCCAATTGTAGACGCAAAAATAGTAGCAACTAAAATGAGTTTACTGTGTGTATAGTCTTTTCCTTTTACTGAGGCAAAAGCCTTAAAACCAGATTTGCGTGACCTTGTATATATACCAATTAATAATAGTGAAATTAGGTAAAAAGCTACAATGAGTAAATCTATCACTATATGTATTTATTTGTTAACTGAAAATTTTCTTAAGTATAATACTAGAATTATAGGTGGAATACTAGCTATTGAAGCAAATAAGAAAAATATATTCCAACCAATAGTGGCTACAATATAGCCTGAAATTGAGGGTAATATAGATCTTGATAGTCCCATCATTGAAGTTAGAAATGAGTATTGCGTTGCTTTGAATCTACCTTTGCATAGAGAAGCAATATAACCTATATAAGCTGCCATAGTCATGCCACCAGTGATGCTTTCAAAACCAGTGACTAAAAAGAATATGTATATATTTTTACCATAAACTTCTTGTACAATGAATAAAATATGAGCAAAACCATGTAAAGTGCCAAAGAAAATTAGACTTTCAAAGACGGTAAAATATTTCATTATATATCCTGCTAATAACCCTCCGATAATAGCTGAAGTGATTCCGAAAAATTTTCCTGCGGTTGCTATTTCAAAATCACTATAACCAATATGTAGTAAAAATGGATTTATCATCATATTGATAAAATTATCTGGTAAGCGGTATAATATTAAGAATAATAAAATCATGAAAATATAATGTTTGCTACCCAAAGGGTTCAGAACTTTAGCTAGTAAGATTCTGATTTTATGGGTTAAATTACCACGAGCTGTATCTTGAAAGATCTTTGCTTTTATAGGGGTAATACTTATTGGACTTGTTTCTTTTACAAGTAATAAAATTGTAAGTGCAAATAATAGAATGATAAGACTAAATAGCTCATAGACTAAATTCCAGTTTAGATAAGTTGCAATATATATTGCTCCAGAACTTGAGAGTAGCATACCAATTCGATAACCAAAAACATATAAACCAGAAACTTGACCTTGTTTTGTACTATCAATTATATCTGTTTTAAGTGCTCCAAGGACAGTATCCTGAGCAGAAGCAAAAAACGATATACTAAGGGCGATTATTCCGAATAATAATAAATTTTCCGAAGGTTTAATGCAACTTAGAAAAAAAACAGTGATACTTAGTAATATTTGAAGAACAATGATCCAAGATTTACGATGGCCAAGAATTTTCGATAATAAAGGAATATTTTTTATATCAAAAACAGGTGCCCAAATAAAATTTATTGCATAAGGTATAGAAATTAAGGCAAAGACACCTATAGTTTTAATGTTAATTCCTTCTTTAGCTAGCCAAAAATTTAGAGTGTTGCCAGTAATCATTATACTAAATCCACTCATCAATCCAATTAACCAAATAATTAATAATTTTTTTTTAGCTATCATAAATATTTCGATTGAATTGAGACTGCCAAATGAGCAGTATTTACATTATTATTATATCAGTAAAGTAATGTCAAATTTAATAAGATCCTGATTTTTAAAATAGTTGAATAATTGTTAAAGATAATTATTTCTTTAAATAATCAGCAATAAAATCACCATATTTTTTTCTGATAATATCTTCATAATGTTTAAATCCAATGATTGACTTCCGGCATTGTTTTGATGCGCAAAGACATTTATCAAAAAAATCAACAGTTTCTTCTGCTGTTTCATAATCAAATGTTAATTCGTCATTAGCATAAATTGGCTTGATAGCAATAAAGTCATAAGCATTGTACTGGTTATCACGGATTCCTAAATTTGGATCACAGGAGTGATTGATAAAAATGGATGGTGCATCCATATAAATGTGATGAGTTGTTGATTTTTGTAAAGTATAGCGATCACTTTTTGTTAGTATATTTATACATTTTGAAGTTAACACAGTTTCTTTCGTCTGAAAATTACGTGTTGTTCAAACAAGATTGTAATTATCATGAGTTTCAATATTAAATCCTTTAGTAAGTCCTATTTTATTGGCAAGAATAATTTGTTTTGTTAAATCCATTTTTTATCCACTAAGTTATGTTGTAATAACAATATGCATTCTAAGAACTAAGCAATAGAAGCTCTTTAAAAAAAGTAGCGTGCCTTGCAAATAGTTGCCCCTTACTATAAATTTTAATTTATGCACGTGTAAATAAAAATTGTATAACTCTGCAAAATAAATAATTCTAGATTGATTATGGTAACAAATTTAGTAAATTTTCCAACAGAAAAGACTGTAAAATGGATAGGATTTATTTGTAATGTTAATTCTAAAAAAGAATTAAACATCCATCTTGGAATACCTTATTGGATAATGAGAATTATCACTATGGAAGAGATCCTATGTAAAAATAATTATAAATTATTTGCTTATTCCCCTGCAGATGTTGATTTACAGACTCTTACTGTAAAAGGTTATTATTTTATGAATAGTAAGTTGACTCCCATTGAGTTGCCAATTCCACAAATTAACTACGATTATTATTTTGGGAAATCAGGAAATGACCCTAAAAATGGTCCATCTTTAGGAAAGTTTGTTAGGATATGCTCATCTCAATTAATTCAGGTGTATAATCAGAGAGATGTTACATTATTATCTAAGGATAAATATCAAACGCATGAATTTTTTTTAGATATTAACAAAGATTTAGTACCTAGTACCATTGTAGTAAATAGAGATAATATAAAATTACAAGAGTTGCTTGTAAATTATCATATATTATTTATTAAACCTCGATTTGGAAAAATGGGTAACGGTATTATTGTTGTAAAAAAGATTAAGGAAGTTTTTGTTACTACATTTTATAAAAATATGAAGATTTTTACTAATGCTATAGCTAATGTAGAACAACTAGAATCATATGTTTTATCAATGTTAGGTAAGGAAGAATATATTATACAGCAAGGTATTGATGGCCCTAGAATTAATGGTAGTGCTTTTGATATTCGTGTGTCAATGTTAAATGATGGTAGTAAGTGGCGCACTATCCATTTGGTTAGGGTAGGGGCTGCTAATAGTGATATATCTAATTTGTCTCAAGGGGGAAGTGTTCTGGAAACTCACGAGGCTTTATTTCATATTTTTAGTAAAAATGAGATAGAGAGAATTATTAGTGAGATCAAAAATTATTCTATTGAGATTGCAGAATGTTTGAATCAAAAATTTGAGCATGAATTGATTGAAATTTTATTAGATTATATTTTAGACAAGCAAGGTAGAATATATGTTGCAGAGATTAATACTAAACCAGGGTTAAGTGGGATTCCAGAGTTTTATGTTGATGGTTTTTTAAATATGACGGTAAAGGAGCAGTATATTTATGAAAACTATTCTATGCCTCATGGGCGTTATTTAGCAGAGTTTTTATTAAAAAAATTAAAATTAGATCATTAATATAATGATACCATCTATTGACTTTCGAAGAAAGAAAGACTAGAACTATTAAGTATTTATAGCTATGTAAATACTGTTTTAAACAGTTTTATTCACACAAATGCCGAATCTTAAAAAAAAACAGTTTTTTTCTAGCGTAAAAGATATCATTTGGCCAATAGAGCGTTCGGAGCTTAGGTTGTTTGTCCCGATGTCTCTTATGATGTTATGTATATTGTTCAATTTTGGCGCTCTGCGTTCAATAAAAGATAGCCTAGTCGTCCCTAATATTGGTGCAGAAGTAATTAGCTTCTTAAAGCTATGGCTAGTTCTTCCTTCAACAATAATCTTTACATTAATTTATGCTAAATTGAGCAATATGTTCGATTATGAACATGTGTTTTATTTAATAATATCTTTTTTCTTAGGTTTTTTTATTTTCTTTACTTATGTTTTATATCCAAATCAGGATTTTTATCATCCAAATTCAGAGTCTATACAAAGATTAGTAGAACTTTATCCCAATTTTAAGTGGTTTGTCTTAATAGCTGGTAAATGGAGTTATGCTTTAATGTATGTCTTTTGCGAGTTATGGAGTGCTGTTATTATTAATTTACTTTTTTGGCAATATGCTAACAATATATTTGATACTAAATCAGCAAAAAGATTTTATCCTATTTTAGGAATGGTAGGTAATATAGGTCTTATCATGGCAGGGACGGTGCTAGTTAGTTTCTCCAATATCACGGTTCTGGATGATGAAATTGTGCCAGAACAATGTAGTATGGTTTTAGAACCAATTATGATAACTATAATTATTTCTGGTTGTATAGCAATGATGCTTTATCGATATATTAATCAGCATTTTGTCAAAGTTAATTCACTTGGAAAATTATTGCCTGCTCATAAAGATGATACAAAAACTAAGTTATCTGTTTTAGATAGTGTAAAATTAATTTTAAAATCTAAATATATTGGTCATATAGGGCTTTTGCTTTTATGTTACGGGCTTGCAATTAATATTCTTGAAGGGCCGTGGAAGGCTAGGGTGCGAGAGCTGTACCCTAATACAGTAGATTATATTAATTTTATGGGCAAATTTAATATTTGGATGGGTGTATCGTGTGTTGTGTTTGCTTTAATTGGTAGTAATATTTTAAGAAAATTTAGTTGGATTTCTGCAACTTTGATTACTCCAGCTATCATCAGCATCACTGGCATTATATTTTTTGTTTTTGTAATTCATGCCAATGATATAGGGTTTTTAGGTGGTTTTAGTCCTATATATTTGGCTGTAGTTATCGGCGCGATTCAGAATATTTTAAGCAAATCAACAAAATATTCTTTGTTCGATTCAACAAAAGAAATGACATATATACCACTTTCTCTTGAGCTTCGTACTAAAGGTAAAGCAGCGGTTGAAGTGATAGGTTTGAAATTTGGCAAATCACTTGGTGCCTTTGTGCAGTCATTTATCTTTATTTTGTTGCCTAATGCTAGTTTTGATTCAGTTACTATCTATTTAATGGTAATTTTTACGTTAATAATAATTCTTTGGATATGGGATATTAAAAAACTAAATCAAGAATATAATAAAATAAAGGGTGATAAAGAATGAAGATCGTCAGATATGCACTGATTCTATTACTGAGTTTGTGCCTTATCTACTGTGTTACTTGGTATTATATAGTCAGTAAAATGGCGAATGAAATAAACTCCCAATAGGCAGGGGAAAAAAATTATATTAAAGCATTAGTAAATAGTGAGGAATATTTTACTACTTTTGATAAAGTTAGTATGAGTGGATTCCCTTTTGAGATAGCTGTTAATGTGCATGGATGGAAAGAAGATAGTAGAAATGCTTTGATTTCGTACAATGCACCCATAAGAATTGGCTATAGTTTACTTTCGCAATCAGCATATATTTCATATAATGGCGATATTGACTCTTCTTATAAGCCTGTTCAAAGGGGATTTGGTGCTACATTACAAGTTAGAGATTATTTAATTAAAATAAATATCCCTTTAACTAAGGAGTTGTTTTCTAGTCTTGCTAAGATGAATAATTCAGTGGAGTTAGTAAACTACATAAAAGATATTAGCATTTCTACTAAAAAAGTTCAAATAATAGATAAACAAGAAGACGAAATGTTTTCTGATAAAGAATATGAAAATTTAAGTTTTTCTTTTGTCCCAGCAAAATATTATCAAAATTTGCAAGATTTATTAAATGATATACCAAAGGAATATAAAATTACTTACAGTGTTAAGACAAAACCTGTAAATTTCTTGTCGAGGCCGATACCAGTTAGTTTGTTTTATGGATTTCCATATCTACCATCAGATGTGTCTGCTTCTGGTGAGATAATTATAAAAACTAACGCTAGAACAGTTGAGGATTTAGCTTTAAATTCAGAGATAAAATTAGAACTAGGGTTTTCTGCGTCAAAAATTGATTTAAATTCTTTTAAACTGGAATTCAAAAGTGATTTTGATGATGGTAATAAGAAAAAGCGCATAAAATTATTGGTAGATAGTGTAATAAATTTGAAGAGTGGTTTGTTTGAAGAGTTGTTTAAAAAATATGAATTAATTAGACCAAAATTTGTTGCAGCGCCTATAGGGCGTTTAATTAATCAGGAAGTAGTATACATAATAAATAATCAAGACGCATTTAAATTGAAAGACTTGGAAAATAGTGAATATCTTATAAATTTTGATATAACATCTTCTTATAATAAAAACTCTGCATCAGTTGATTTAGATAATTTTAGTATCTATTCTGATCAGTCTGGTTTTAAGTTAAGTCATGAATCAACGATTAAATTGGTTAATCCAAAAAATTGGGATGCAAAAGGTGTTTTTCTTCTTACGAATTATTCTTCAGTATCTGATTTTATTTCTAGTTATGTTTATAGATTTGGTAAGTTTAGATTTTTAAATGAAAAGGCTAGGAATCTTTATTTTGATGTAAATAAAGATTTTTTAAAACAAATGTCAGATTATCCAGCATCAAAGTCTAATGATCTTAGTTTTGATTATGAAATTAACTCAAAGGATTTGATAGAAGCAAAAATTGGTAGTGTGAAAATAGCTCAAATTCCAGAATTGTATAAATTCACACTATATAGAAAATTATTGAGCATACTTGATCCCCAGGTGATACACTTATTCAAATAAAAAGACTCTTACCTGATTTAGATGATAGTGAGCTTAAAAATATACTTTCACATATTAAAGTTCCTGAGGAAAATAAATCATTACCAAAAGAAGTAAAGAAAGTTTTGCCAGTTAATACAAAAACTGTTATAGAATAAGCTCTTCCTAAAAATATTATTTAAGAAATTAACTAAAGTAATATTGTGATAGTTACAAGATAGGAAGAGCTATGATACATAAATCTTTAACATTATAGGATAATAAATTGGATTTAATAAAAGAAATTCATCGATTTTTGGAAATAGAAATTGATGAAATGAATAAGTTAATTTTAGAAAGTTTATCAGTTGAAGAAGAGCTGGTGCGTCTTGTTAGCAATTATATTTCAAAATCTGGTGGTAAAAGAATAAGACCTGTGCTTACTTTGTTATCTTCTAATATGTTTAATTGTAAAAATGATAATAGAATAAAGCTTGCGACTGCAGTTGAGTTTATTCACATGGCTACTTTGCTACATGATGATGTTGTAGATGGGAGCAAAATGAGGCGTTTTTTACCTTCAGCTAATGTGATATGGGGTAGTAAGGCTAGTATTTTGGTAGGTGATTTTTTATTTAGTCAATCTTTTAAATTAATAGTTTCTAGTCAATCAATATCTGCTATGTCTATTTTAGCTAAAGCTTCTGCAGTTATTGTGGAAGGAGAGGTATCTCAACTTGCTAAATTAGAGGAGCGTAGGTTAATTACTGAAGCAGAGTATGTTAAAGTAATTAATGCTAAAACAGCTGAGCTTTTTGGAGCAGCTTGTGAAGTAGGAGCGATTATGGCTTATCAACCAGTTGATTGCTGCAGAATTTTAAGAATTTTTGGTAGAAAGCTTGGTAATATTTTTCAGATAACAGATGATTTGCTAGATTACTTCGCTGAGGTGGAAATTACTGGCAAGAATATAGGAGATGATTTTGCTGAAGGAAAAGTTACTTTGCCTATAATTTTCTTAGCTAATAAGTTAGATATAAATGATAAGAAAAAATTGACTGACTTAATCATAGCTTCAGAGAGAACTTCCGATGATTTTAAGTGGGTCAGGCAGTTATTGATTAACTTTAATATAAAAGATGAAATAGTCGAATATTTGCAAGATCTTAAGATAGAGGCAAGTCAATTGCTTGATGAGATTAATATTGAAAATAAAAGCAAAGAATATTTAAAGTTATTAGTAGATTTTGCTATAAATCGTAATTATTGATTTAGCTTACTTAAACCAAATAGATAAATCATAACAATAAAATAATAAAAAATACTTACAAATATATGGATAGCATTATTATTAATGGTGGCAATGCTTTAAAGGGAAATATCTCTATAAGCGGCTCTAAAAACGCTTCTCTGCCAATTATGGCAGCATCTTTGTTAACAGATCAAATTTTAGAGCTAACTAATTTGCCTATTTTATCTGATATTAGCACTATGGAAGAATTGCTCATAAACCATGGTGCTAATATTGGTAGAACAATAAAAAATAATGATAGTTTAACTTTAAAAATATCGACTTCTAATATTAATAATTACAAAGCTCCTTATGAAATTGTTCGAAGAATGAGAGCCTCAATATGGGTTCTAGGTCCTCTTGTTGCCAAATATGGTAGGGCTTTAGTATCTTTACCAGGGGGGTGTGCAATTGGTGCAAGGCAAGTTGATTTGCATATTGCTGTTTTAGAAGCTATGGGTGTAGAGATAGAAATTCTAGATGGTTATATTTATGCTCATACAAAGAAGCGTTTAAAAGCCTGTAGTTTTATTTTTCCTAGAGTATCTGTTGGCGCAACTATTAATGCTATTTTAGCAGCGTCTTTAGCAGATGGGGTGACGCACTTATCAAATTGTGCTAAAGAGCCTGAAATCAAAGATTTGTGCATTTGTTTGGTAAAAATGGGAGCTGTGATTGAAGGGGTTGGAACAGATGATATAAAAATTACTGGTCAAAGAGAATTACATGGAACAAAGCATAATATTTTGCCAGATAGAATTGAAGCTGGAACTTATATGATTGCTGCTGCAATTACTAAAGGTGATGTAACTATTTCTGGAATTGATTATGATATTGTTGAAAATATAGCGCTTAAACTTATACAAGCGGGTGTAGAGGTGATTAATTCAAATAACATTATTCAAGTGAAATATAATGGAGTTTTAAAATCGGTAGATATGTCGACAAGTGCTTATCCAGGCTTTGCTACAGATTTACAAGCTCAGTTTATGAGTTTAATGACACTATCTGAAGCATCTTCAGTTATCACAGAAAATATATTTGAAAATAGATTCATGCATGTATCAGAATTATGTCGAATGGGAGCAAATATTATTGTTGATGGTAAGCATGCTATTGTTAGGGGGATTCAAAATTTGAAAGGGGCAGAGGTGATGGCAAGTGACCTTAGAGCTTCTGTGTCTCTTGTTCTTGCAGGGCTTGCTGCTACTGGAACAACTAAAGTTAGAAGGGTATATCATTTAGATCGTGGATACCAATCACTTGAGAAAAAATTATCTGCTTGTGGGGCAGATATTGTTAGAGTGAAAGGTGATTCAGTTTAATATTATATATGTAATAATATGATTTTACTATTAGGTTTTATAGCTCTATAACTTCAGTAATTTCTTTGATGCCACAAATTGTTAAATCATATAAAACCAAATCTGTAGGGGATCTTTCTATTCTCATGATTATTAATTTTCTAATATCTTCTATATGTTGGACTTTATACGGTATATTAATTGATGCTGTATCTGTGTGGGCAACAAATATTGTGATGACAGTTTTTTCTCTTATCTTAATGAATTTTAAATTTAAGTATGATAAATAGTTTTCCAGATTATCAGGCTATTATTATTGCTAATGGTACTGTGATTGATCGCAAGGATGTATTGAAATTAGATAATATATTTATTATCGCAACAGATGGAAGTTATAAACACTGCAAACGATTAAAAATTGTTCCAAATATTATTATAGGAGATATGGATTCTATAACTGATCAAGATTATGACGCTGTTGATTATCACTATATTGATAATCAAGATAATACGGATTTAGAAAAAGCAATTTTATATTGTAAGACTCATAATTTTAATCAAATATTAGTTTTAGGAGTTTTTGGTGGAGAGGTAGATCATTCC
The DNA here is from genome assembly GCA_045106635.1 of Rickettsiaceae bacterium. Classification (GTDB taxonomy): domain Bacteria; phylum Pseudomonadota; class Alphaproteobacteria; order Rickettsiales; family Rickettsiaceae; genus Megaera. The sequence goes on from JBGCEX010000019.1 coordinate 21,541, forward strand.
CTGAATAATGTAATGATTATGGCTAAATATGCAAAACAGAATATGCAGTTTACAATTCTTGATCAATATCAGGATGATAAGTTAAAACTAGGAATTATATTAAGTAGATCTAGTATTAAATTTAATTGTTCTAAGAATTCTTTGGTGTCTATATTACCATTACCGATAGCCACAGTATCTACTGTTGGTCTTGAATGGGAATTAAATAAAACTTTGCTCACTTTCGATTCGTTTACAAGTGCTAGAAATATCGCTATCCAAACAGATGTAGAAGTCATTTGTTCTAGGGGGCAATCTATTGTAATCATTGACTATAAACTTTCCTTACAGAGTAAATCTAGTCTATTTCTGTTATTTCGCTATTTGATACAACACCTTCTCCTAATAGAGGAAGATCGGTACTAGGAATTTCTTCAATTCTAAGAATATCGTCTTGTACAGGACTAATTATGGAAGCATAAGCTGCAGAAGCTCCATTTCCAAGTATTTCAGATGTTTTATTAGGTAAACCTGTTCGTGTTAAGTTTACAGAATGAAGAAATTCTTCTTCGCCTTTTCCTGTTAGTTGAATCACCTGTTCTTGGACAAGTCTACTTACTATACCAGAAGAATTGTAGTATTTATAAGTATCTGAGTTCACTGGAGAATAAGATGTTTCCTTATTAAAAGTAAGCATTCCTCCATGCTCTGGATCAAACTCTTCTTTTGTAAAAGTAAGCTTCATGGTAGAATAGTCTTTTGTGTTTGGCCTAGTATTGTACCATTTTGCGCAACTATAACACTGTTATATAAAATCTCTTCATCTTTTATTATAGTAGGTAATATTAGAGCGCAGTGTCTACTTTCTTCTATTAATTGGCTGTTTATATTATTAATTTTACCAATAAAATCTGGATTGAGAAATAGATCTTCAGCTAGATAGCCAGAAGTAACTAACTCTGGTAGTAAACATATATCACAAGATTTATTAATAGCATTTTGGTAAGCATTCTGGATTCTTGCTAAATTACCCTTGATATCTCCTGCTACTGATTTTATTTGAGCAACAAAGATTTTCATAGGTTGCAATTTTTGATTCTAGCTTGGCAAAGTTCTTCTGTAACAGTTTTTAATTTCTTGACTCTGTTGATTAAATAAAGTAATTGCTCTTCTGTAATTTTATATTTTTTATCATAACGAGCTTTAACATATGCCTCTTGTAGCAAAACAAAACAGTCATTGCGTTCTTTAGTATCACAAGGAAATATTTTTAATAATTCATCACTGTAATTACCAGCTAGACTACCTAAAATTTCAATATTGTGTATTTTATTTTTATAACCAGTAAATACTAATAGAATAGCACTATAAAAATTCTCTGTTGCTTGATGAAGCAGAAAAACAGCAAGTTTAAGATCACCATTTTGGGTAGCGTCTCTAGCATAACGCAAAAAACTACTGCCTTGTGGAAACCATTCCTCATAATCATCCTTTGCTATTTTCTTCCTTTCTTTCTGATTTAAATCTTTGGGTTCTGCAAGTGTAAATTTACCAGTATCATATAGGAATATATCTTCTTTTTTTATATTAGAGAAAAAATACCGACTCTTTTCTAGTTCTTCATTAACATGTTGTATAGTTTCAAGAATTATAGTCACAGGTGGAGTTAAAAATGGTCTCCAGCCCAAACCAGCTTTTTCCAAGCTATCTTTTATTTTTTTCTTTAAAGAGTTCCCTTGATATCCTCCATATCTTGAGTTTTTTGTTACTATCATAATATCTAAATTGCTTTGATAACTATATGTTATATGACCTTCAACATAGGAGTCTTTTATCCAGTTACCTCTAGCATAAGAACCAAACAAAATGATCATAGCTACTTTGTTCTTAGATATGTCTAGGATTTGCTGAATAATACGATCAAGTCTTGCTTTAATTTCAAGTGAGCGTTTGGGTAGAGTGGTTTTCATTCTTAAACCGTCTGTAGTTTGTAATTAACGAATTTATAATATAAATTTTGCTAAGTCTCTATTTTTAACTAATCCTTCTAGACCTTTGGTAACAAAGTCTTTGTCGATGATTATTTCTTTCTTTTTCATGTCACTTGCTCTAAAACTAATATCTTCCAGTAAATGTTCCAGTATCGTATGAAGTCTTCTAGCTCCGATATCTTCTATTTCAATATTAAAATTTGAAGCATGTCCAGCTATCTCTGCAATTGAGTCTTTAGCAAATGTAAGTTTGATGTTTTCTGTTGCAAGTAAAGCCATATATTGTTTTATAAGGCTTGTCTCTGGTTCAGTGAGTATTTTAATGAGATCATCTTTGGTTAGAGAGGACATTTCTACTCTAATAGGAAGCCTACCTTGGAGTTCTGGTAGAAGGTCAGAAGGTTTCGATAAATGGAACGCACCAGAGGCTATAAATAGAATGTGATCAGTTTTAATAGTACCGTATTTTGTTACAACATTTGTTCCTTCAATGAGGGGCAGCAAATCTCTTTGCACGCCTTCCCTGCTAACTTCTCCACCTTTACTTTCTGCTCTTGAAGTTATTTTATCAATTTCATCTAGAAAAACTATTCCATCATTTTCGACAGCTTTAACAGCTGCCAAAATAATTTTTTCTTGATCAACCATTTTTTCTGATTCTTCGGAAGTGATAATTTGCAAAGCTTCTTGAACAGTCATTTTTTTAAGCTTGGTTTTTTCAGTGCCAAAAGCCTTGCCAAGCATATCATTAATATTTAAAACCCCCATTGCAGCTCCTGGCATACCAGGGATTTCAAAGCTACCTGCGCCTGCAGAAGGGGTATCATGTACAGAAATCTCTATTTCTGAATTATCAAGTTCTTTTGATAAAATCTTTGTTCTAAATTTATCTCTAGTTTCTGCAGTAGCGCTTTTACCAACCACGGCATCAAGTATTCTTTCTATTGCGCAAAGTTCTGCTTTTTTTTCAATTTTGGCTTTAGCTTTAGCTTTGTAAGAGCTAATAGCAGTTTCGGCTAAATCTCTAATTATTGATTCAACATCACGACCAACGTAACCTACCTCAGTAAATTTTGTTGCTTCTACTTTAATAAAAGGTGCATCTGCTAATTTAGCTAATCTTCTAGCTATTTCTGTTTTACCAACACCAGTGGAGCCAATCATCAGAATGTTTTTAGGTGCTATTTCGCTTCGCATAGGTTCAGCTACTTGCGCTCTTCTATATCTGTTTCTCAGGGCTACAGCCACAGCTTTTTTAGCTGGTTGTTGCCCAACGATAAACCTATCTAATTCAGCTACAATTTCTGCTGGGGTCATACCCATGTTACTTTTTACACTCATAGTACTTTCTCGATAATTATATTATGATTAGAAAAAACACAGATATCTGCTGCTATGTTCATTGATTTTAAGGCTATTTCTTCAGCAGATAACTCAGTTTTTATAGATATTAAAGCTCTAGCAGCAGATAGGGCAAAAAATCCACCAGAGCCAATGGCTGCAAGGTTGTTTTCTGGTTCTATTACATCACCATTTCCTGAAATAATCAGAATGTTATCTTTATCAGCGACTATAAGCATTGCCTCTAAACGTCGTAAATATTTATCAGTACGCCAGTCTTTAGCAAGTTCAACTGCGCTTCTTACAAGTTGATTAGAATGTTTTTCTAATTTTGTTTCTAAGCGTTCGAAAAGTGTAAAAGCATCTGCAGTAGATCCAGCAAAGCCAGCAACAATTTTGCTATTAGATAATGTACGGAGTTTTCTAGCTGTAGCTTTCATTATATTATTGCCAAGAGATACTTGACCATCAGCAACGATTACGACATCTTTACCTTTTTTAAGGCAAAGAATAGTAGTACCTCGAAGCCCTATATTGTTGTTTGAATTATTTGACATAAAAATTTTCTCTATAAACCTTGTGTAAGTTAGCAATTTAGTAGATAATTATCAAGAAAGAAATTTTACTAAAAATTTAGATTTATGCATTTATATTCGATATATGCCAGAAGAGAAAGTAAAAATCCTGATTTAATCATAATTAAACAAGGTTTCTCACTTTGGGCTTTGGTTTTTAACTTCTTTTGGGCAATTTATCATAAAATGTGGGTAGTAGCTATATTAATAATGTTAGCTAATTTTATTGTGTTTTTGATGAGTGATGCAGAAATTCTACCTATAATAGAATATTTTAAATATGCTATTCAATTTTTTGTGTTTGGATTTTTTGCAACAGAATTGAGAGAACTTTATGCGCGTAAACAGGGAATGGAGTTAGATGATGTAATATTAGCTAATTCTGAGGAAGATGCAGAGTCAAAATACATAATGAGAACTGGTTTGTGATTTTAATTAAAAAATATATATAATTATTAAAGAGTGTGACAAAATCCATGTATGATAAAGAAAATATTTTTGCTAAAATAATCAGAGGTGAAATACCTTCTTCAAAGATTTATGAAGATGAGTATATTATTGCAATAAAAGATATAAATCCAGTAGCTCCTATACATATTTTGGTCATTACCAAAGGAGAATACAAGGATTTTCGTGACTTTAGTCAAAGAGCTAAAGCAGAAGAAATAGTACATTATTTTACAAAAATAGCTGAGATAGCTAAAGACCAGGGAGCAAAAGAGTATCGTGTTGTTAGTAATAATGGTTCCACATCAGGGCAGACAGTGTTCCATTTTCATACCCATATTATTTCTGGAACAAACTTTAGTAGATTAATTTGAAATAAATCATAAATCGTAAAAATGAAAAAATATAACGTAGCTGTAATAGGCGCAACAGGTAATGTAGGAAGAGAAGTCTTAAACTCACTTAGTCAAAGAAAATTCCCTATAAATAAAATTTTTGCTGTAGCTTCTCCTGAATCAGTTGGTAAATCTGTAAGCTTTGGGGATGATACCATTAAAATATATCAAATGGCAGATCTTAATTTTGAAGAGCTTGATTTTGCTTTCTTTTGTGCTGGTTCTAAAGTATCTAAGCAATATGCAATGATCGTAGCAAGTAAAGGGTGCACAGTAATTGACAAATCATCTTTATTTAGGCTTGATGAAAATGTACCATTAATTGTACCAGAAGCAAATATTTCTGCTTTGAAGAATTTCAAAGCAGGGGGAATTATAGCAAGTCCAAATTGTTGTTCCATACCACTTGCAGTTGCTCTAAAACCTCTGGATAATGCTGCAAAGATAAAACGTATTGTGATTTCTACTTATCAATCTGTGTCTGGAGCTGGGAAAGATGCTATGGATGAATTATATCGTCAAACTAAATCTAAATTTGTTTTTGAGAATTTACCCTCTCAAGTATTTCCTACCCAAATTGCATTTAACTTATTTCCACATATTGGTGATTTTCAGGCAGATGGTAGTACAGATGAAGAATATAAAATCGAGCATGAACTAAAAAAAATTATGGGTGATTATATCAAAATTAGTGTAACTTGTGTGCGTGCGCCAGTTTTTGTTTCACATTGCATGTCAGTTAATATAGAATTTGAGAGTGCGATGGATGCAAATGAGGCAGAAGAAATTCTTTCAGAATTAGATGGAATTGTTATTTATAGTTGCGATAATGAAGTAAAATACGCAACACCTGTTGACGTTGTAGAAGAAGATGAAGTATATGTTTCAAGAATAAGGAATGATAATTCATGTAAAAATACTCTTAATATGTGGATAACAACTGACAATTTGCGTAAGGGTGCTGCGTTAAATGCAGTTCAAATAGCAGAAGAGTTGATTTAAATAGTGAATATGATTAATTATCAGAGAGATTTTTAAAATGTATTTAACAAACGAAAATTTAACTTTTGTTAAAAAGAATGAATCTTTATTTGTTTCTTTAAAGTATTTAGATCTACAAGGAAACTTGAATCAGCTTGATAGCTCATCTAAAAACATTTTGGCTGATTCCAATAACCATGGTTTTGAAGTAAGTAAAAATATATGTTTATTACCTATCAGTTCCAAGGGGTTTTGTGATCCATTTCGTGCTCTTCCCACAACTAGTTTTTTATGTGATAACATAGCTGACGATCTGGATATACGAGAATATTCCAATAAGCTTGTTTACGATCTTTCTGTAAATATGGTTACAGCTTTTGAAGCTGAAATGACTTTTTGGATAGATAATACTATCAAAGAAGATCTTTTTTGGAAGATAGATCCCTTTGATCACTATAGTAATCTCAGAAGTGATATTCTCGAAAGATTAGAGCAAATTGATATAAAAATGCCAGGTAACAAAAAAGGTGAATGTATTATAGGATTTAAAGGGAATAACATTATAGATTTAGCTGATAATTTTATTCTTACAAAATTTATTATAAATAATGTAGCTGCGAATTATGGACAGAAAGTGATTTTTAATCAAGATAAAGCACAAAATTTAAAACTAATTTTACTTTGTAATGATAATGATGGTCAGGTATTTTTGAATAATTTTATAGCTAATCATTCTTTGGTATTAGAGTATAGCAGTTTGCTGCAAATGAATAATTTAGATTCTAAATCATCCTCAAAAAGAAAACTTTTTAATGATGACTGTAAATTGGAAGTAAACCTAACAACTTCTAATATTTTTAATCCTTATATAAACTTTGCCTTTGTTATGCTTTATTTTTTAAAAAATGAAGAGATTTTAGAAAAAATAGAGGGAGAGTGTGTTAAGTTCATAAAAAACTACAAGAAAAAAATATTAAAAAAGTAGCTAAATTTAAAATTGTAGTATAAAATTTTATTTAAATTATATTAACCGTATTATGAAACAAAAATTTAACGAAGTTAAGAAAAAAGAGAACCCCTTGAAAACTGCTTTAAGTAAATGTGAAGCAGCTTTTAAGATTACATTTGTGTTTGCCTTTGTAATTAATTTATTAATGCTAGTAACACCTTTATATTCTTTGCAAGTGCTAGACAGGGTTATAGGAAGTGGAAATTTAGATACATTGCTGTTATTATCTTTGATTATTGGTTTTATATATTTTGTCCATGGACTTTTACAAATAGCTAGGTCATTTACCCTGATAAAGGTAGGTGAGTGGCTTGATAACACCTTGTCTCCAGTAATTTTTGGGCATTCAATATCTGCGTCGGCTACTAAGGTAAATTCAGCATCGAGTCAAATGCTCAGAGATTTTCAGACGCTAAAAACTTTTTTAACAAGTACAGGTATTAATACATTATTTGATGCTCCTTGGAGTATAGTGTATATCGCAATTATTTTTATGATTCATCCGTATATTGGTTGGATTACTATTGTAGGTGCTATAATAATCGTAAGCTTTGCATTTTTTAATGCGGTAGCAACTAATAGAACTCTTGGAGAAGCTACGGAATTTTCCATCAAAAGTATGGGACAAGCTGATGTGGCCAACAGGAATGCTGAAGCTGTAGAAGCGATGGGCATGATTAAAAATGTAACAAAAAATTGGGCAAAATTTAATGAAGCATCTCTTGCAAAGCAATCTGTAGCTAGTTATAGGAATGGTATAATATCTAATTTTTCAAGGTTTATTCGAAATATTATGACTATGGCTGTTACTGGTACAGGTGCGTATGTAGTGGTGAAGACTGGTGGCCAAGATATGACCACTGGGGGGATGATAGCTAGCTCTATTATAGTTGGTAAAGCTTTAGCCCCCTTTGATAATGCTATTGTTATGTGGAAAAGTATCAGTAGTGCTATGAAATCTTATAAAACAATTAATGACTCGTTTGATAATTATGAAACAAGGGATCAAGCAATGCCAATACCGCATGTTGATGGGCATTTAACGGTTGAAAATGTTTTTTATGCTGCGCCAACAATTCCTGGTATGCCTCCTCCTCCAGTACCAAGATACATTCTAAAAGGTGTGTCGTTTTCTCTTCAGCCAGGCGAAGTGTTAGCTATAATAGGAGCTAGTGCAGCTGGGAAATCTACCCTTGCAAAAATAATAGTGGGTGTTTGGGGATCATCTAGTGGTTCTGTAAGAGTTGATGGTGGAGATGTGTACACTTGGAATAGAGAAAATTTTGGAGAGCATGTTGGCTATCTTCCTCAAGGTATTGAGCTTTTTAGTGGAACAATCAAAGAAAATATAGCAAGAATGTCCGAAGAAATTTCACCAGAAAAAGTTATTGAAACTGCAAAAATGTGCGGAGCTCATGAGATAATTTTACGATTCCCAGATGGTTATGATACTGATATAGGTAATGCTGGGTCAAATTTATCAGGTGGTCAAAGGCAGAGAATTGGTCTTGCTAGAGCTTTTTATGGTGCCCCAAAATTAGTAATTCTTGATGAACCAAATGCGAATTTAGATGAAGCTGGAGAACTTGCTCTTTCTATGGCTTTAAGAGAAGCAAAGAAGAAGGGTATAGGAGTAATAGTTATTTCACATAGACCATCTGTGCTATCAGAAGTAGATAAAATTATGGTTCTACAAGATGGGGCAGTGGCTAGTTTTGGCTCAAAAGAAGAAGTTCAAGGGCGCATTAAAATGCTTCGAAATGGTATGATTCACATCAATGAGCAGAAATAAATATATTATAGATTATGTCAGATAATAAAAATAAAATAGATCCAGAAAAACTAAAAGCATTGCAGCAATTAATGGCTAAACAAGGTATTCTTCCTCCAGGAGAAATGGGAGGGGGAATTCCGCAATTGAAAAAACCAAGTAAATTTTCTCCAAAAGGTATTTTTATTGGTATATTGCAGTTTATGCAATCCAGTGTGAGATTTATTGATCAATTTACTAAATTTATTATTAATCGTAAAACAAATGATTCGAATAATGTAGTTGACAGTGCCAGATCACCGATCATTTTTGGAACATATATAATTGTTATTTTTGTAATCTTTGGGCTCATATGGGCTGCAACTGCTCCTCTTGATAGCGCTGCTGTTGCATCTGGTACGGTTATTAGTAACACACAGCGTAAGAGTCTAAATCATCAGGAAGGTGGTATAATTAAAACTATTTATGTAAAAGTAGGGGATACAGTTAAAAAAGGTGAACCACTTCTAGAATTTGATTCAACTAGGATCAAATCTGAACATGATAGTGTATTAAATCAGTATAGAGCGCTCTTGGCTTCTGAAGTTAGACTACTTGCAGAGATTAATGGCCAAGATAGTGTAGAATATCCAGAGTTTTTAACAAAAGATAATAATGTTACTGAAGTTGCAAAAATTATTGAAACACAAAATAATTTATTTCACTCTAAGAAAGATGTCAAAAGAGCTGAACGAGATTCTTTGAAACAAAAAGTTATGCAACTCAAAAAACAAATTGAGGGTTATGAAGCTAAAAAGATTTCACTTATCAAAACTTTAGAGGTTTTTAAAGATCGCGTGGATGCAACAAAAAAGCTTAATGATAAGGGTTTTGCTCAGAAATCTACGTTGCTTGAATTAGAGGCAAAGGAAGCATCAGCACAAAGTGAGATTGCTATGAATGATACTGAAATAGCAAGATCTGAACAGGAAATTACAAAAACTGAGATTGAACTATTAAATTTAGAGAGTAATTTTATTTCTAAAACTTTAACAGAGTTGAAAGAGACTCAAATTCAATTGTCAGAAAGAAGAGAAAAATACAATCATTATAGTGATTCTCTTGATCGTATCATCTTAAGATCTCCAGTGGATGGGGTCGTAAATAATATTAATTATCACACTGTAGGTAGTGTTATACCGGCTGGTCAAGCAATTATGGATATTTCTCCAAGTGATGATTATTTAATTGTAGAAGCAAAAATAGAACCTAAAAATATTGATTCAATCCGTGTGGGACTTCAGTCTAAAATAAGATTTAGTGCTTTTAAATCTAGAACAACGCCATTATTTACTGGTACAGTTGTATTACTATCTCCTGATATTGTTTTTGAACAAAAACAACAACCAGACCCTCGTTATGCTAATGGATATTATCTAGCACGTATAGAGTTGAATAAAAGTGAGTTTGAAGAAATATCTCGTACTAGAAAAATTGAATTACATCCTGGTATGCAGGCTGAAGTTCAAATTGTCACTGGTACTAGAACTCTGCTTAAATATTTGCTTGACCCTGTCATTGATGCGATGTTCAAAGGATTTAAAGAAAAATAGTTTAAACCTCAGATAAGGGTATAGTTCAGAGATGAATCAAAACCATACTTTATTGAAGGTTTACATTTGTATATAATTATGCCTATAAAAAATTGATCCCTTGTATCTAATCAATTTATGATTCTTTGTGGGGCTTTTCCAGAACTTGTTGCTTCTTTCGCTAATTTAGATGCTTGTCTTCAATTATCTTTGTATTTCATTTATTAGTGTTGGGTATTTAGGTTAAATTTTCTTGCGTACTAGAACTTAATTATATATAACTGCCTCTAATTGACTAACAAAGTATACCCTTTATAATTCATACAATGTGATTTATATTAACAGTATAAGTACGTTGATTGTTATAGTTTGTATCGAATATTTGTAATTAATTTTTAAATTTTTTATTAGGTAGTATTATGAGTATAATAGTAGCTGAGTATATTTGGCTTGATGGTACAAAACCTACTGGTCAAATACGTTCAAAAACACGAGTGCTTTCAGCCCCTGAAGAAGTTTCGCTAGAAGATTTTTTAGAATGGAACTTTGATGGATCATCAACAGAGCAAGCAAATGGTACAGATTCAGATTGCATATTAAAGCCAGTAAATTTTGTTCTGGACCAACTGGTAGATGGCGGTGATTTCTTGGTATTATGCGAAGTGATGAATCCTGATGGAAGCGTTCATGAATCCAACAAACGCGCTATTTTACGAGAAGTTTTGGAGAAAGACGGTAAAAAACATGATCCATGGATGGGTTTTGAACAAGAGTATACTATGTTTAAAAAAAATAGACCATTCGGATGGCCAGAACACGGGTTTCCAAGTATGCAAGGACCTTATTATTGTGGAGTTGGTAGTGAGCAGATTTTTGGTAGAGAGTTAGCGAATCAACATAAAGATGCATGTATTGATGCTGGTATAATGTATTATGGGATGAATGCAGAAGTAATGCCGGGACAGTGGGAGTATCAAGTTGGTTATCGTGGTATTGAGAATGAAGATGCTGGCGCGCTAAATATAGCAGATCATACATGGTTAGCACGCTGGTTGATGCACAGAATCAGCGAAGAACACAATATTCATATTTCTCATGAAAACAAACCAGTTAAAGGAGATTGGAACGGCGCTGGAATGCATACTAATTTCTCTACAGCGGATACTAGAGATCCACAAAAAGGACGTGCAGCAATAGCCGATGCTATAAAAAAGCTAGAAAAAAAGCATAAAGATCACGTAATTCATTATGGTGATAAGCTAGAAGAAAGACTAACTGGAAAACATGAAACTTCAACAATTCATGAATTTTCGTCAGGAGATGCAAATAGAGGTAGTTCTATCAGAATTCCAAAGCCTGTAGCTATTCAAGGATATGGTTATTTAGAAGATAGAAGACCAGGCGCGAATGCTGATCCATATATGGTAGCTGCTCTTCTTATATCAACAATTTGTGGAATACAGATGTAGATATAACCCTGTTAAGTGAATCAATAATGTTATTTGTTGTAAACACTACACTTAATCTGATAAGATCATACCATATTGAGCTGATTTAGCTTCTAATGCTTTTAAACGCTTACGCATTATTTCAAGATCATTACGTAACCAAATAGAGCGTACACCACTGCTTGAGATTAACACACCTTGCTTACTAGCACGCAATTAGCCTAAAGCTGGGTTTGTAATAGCAAGATCTATGACGGATTGCTCTACATCAGATGGCACTCTGTTTTTCATAATAGGTTTCTTGCGTTTTATTTCCTGTAGAGCAGCTTCTCCACCATTTTTATATAATTCTTTAAAACGTAAAATGTATCTCTTGAATATCCCATTACATTACATGCTTGACTTACGGGGCTGTTGAAAAAGTAGTTTGCGTTTACGCATATTAATATTGTCAATAGTAGTAAAACTACTATTTGCGCGCCCGTAATAATGTTATAATAAAAGGGAGAATAAAACATAAAAATAGAAGAAACGATGCAAGGTCAAC
>JBGCEX010000002.1:0-14848 GCA_045106635.1 Rickettsiaceae bacterium
AACACAAAAATTACCACAAGGTCTTACTTTTCATCTGGGTGAACCGGTAGTTGGTTACGAGATGCTAGATATTGACAAAAATGGTAACACTAGAACAGCAGGAGGTTTAGTTTATAAATATGAAAATAATGCTTCTTTAAAACAAGAATATTCGGACGGAGAGTTATATTTTAAAATATTAGATAAATTCTATGATGATAATAGTGGTCAATATCGTGTTACAATTAAATCTGGTATTACTAATACCAATCCTGATCCAATTACCTTTGTTACTAATTTAGTTAAAAATTTTCTCTTTGGTGTTGATGACGATTATGGTTTGATCAGGAATATCTACAAAGGGGTAGTAGATAATCCTGGATATAGACTGGCGGTTTCTGCTTTGTTATCATTTTACATTATGTGGACTGCTCTTAGTTATTTAGCTGGAAATGTTCAAGTTACCCATACTGAACTGATAGTTAGAGTAATGAAAATTGCTGTGGTTTCGGCCTTGCTTAGTTCAGAATATAGTTGGACATTTTTTAATGATTATTTATTTGTTTGGTTTGTTGGTGGAGTAGAAGAAATCTTGGCGATGATCATGGAAGCAGGAGCTACTGGTCCTGGGGGGTCTGGAATACTTGGAATGATGCTTGCTCCTCAAACCCTATCAAAACTATTTTCCTTATTGTTTGTAGACTGGCAAGGGTTTATTTATATTATCCTGTTTTTCTTTGCTTTATATTTTGTAATTATAATCTTCTTCGATGCAGCAATTATTTATCTTACAGCTTTAATTGCGATTGGCATGATAATAACTATGGGGCCAATATTCATATGTTTTATGCTATTTGGAATTACAAGGTCTTTGTTTGAAAATTGGTTGAGGCAGCTTATTTCTTATGCTGTTCAGCCAATTATATTATTTACAGGCCTTGTATTTATTTCAATGATCCTGCGTCAGGAGATATATGGATCTTTAGGGTTTCAAGTTTGTAAACAAGGTATCTTTCAATCGAGTAGTGGAGGAGGCGAGGTTATCAGTGACGCAGCAAAAGAGACTTTAGGTTTTGACATAGGAAATACTATGTTTTACTGGTGGTTTCCTAAGCCAATGAAAGGTGAGCAATTTACACGGATAACACGCAATATACCAATACCAATAGATCATTTTGTTTCGGGGGATAATGTTATCACAGGAGCGGATGACGGATCTTTCTGTGAGGCGTATGACTGCACGGGGCAGAGATATGTAGATTTACCATTCTTAGATCCAGTAAGGGATCAAAGAAGGATTAGTCAGTTTTGGAATGGAAAATTTGTCCAGCTAGATGGTATGTTGCTAATTTTTGTTGCAATTTATTTGCTGGATAAATTCAATGGTACAGCTGTCTCTGTTGCTAAATTTATAACAGGTACTTCTGGTAATCTAACCGATATACAAAATGTTGCTAATAATGCATCTGATGGAATTAGATCTAGAATTAATCAGCTTGGTAATATAGCAAAAGCCAGATTTAATGAAACAAAAGTTGGAAGAAAGGTTACTCAAATAAAGACATTAGCTTCTGGTTTAGCTCAAGAAGTAAAAGAAGCTCCTTCTAAATATATTGATGCGCGAAGAATTAAATCTCTTAAAAAAGATGCTATTTCTAGTAATCCAAATGCAGCGGTAGCAGCTGAAGCAAAAAAAATATCAGGCTTTGATCATAGTAAAGTAAAGAAAGGAGCAATTGGTAATTATAAGGAGGCTTTAAAATTACAACTTAAAAATATAGATCCAAATCTCTCGGATAAACAAGCTGGTAAAATTGCTAGCAAAATGTCTCATAAAAAATTCAAAGATTTAGAAAATGAGTTTGCAAAAGCTAAATATGGTAAGGAGTTTGCTAAACTGACTGATAAAGAAAGAGAATCAATTAAAACTATTGTTAATAGTAAACATCAAAATAAATCTGTAGAGGAATTAGCTCAAGAGAAGTATGGCAAGAAATATAAAAAACTAAATAAAGCGGAGAGAGAATCAATAAAGAACATATCAAAAACTGATGCCGCTAAAAAATCTCTACAAGAACTTGCTGCTGATGCTGAATATTCAAGAAAATATGCAGAAAGCTATGTTGATGCTTATCAAGCTTTATCAGATAGAGGTGTAGGACTAATTGGTAAACGTAGTTCTGTTATTAGATCTCTTGAGGAGATAAATCATAAAGCCAAAACCAAACAAGATCTTACAAAAGCAAAACAACGCCAAACAGGAGAAGAGTTATATGCTGGGTACGAAAACTTAAAACATGGAGCATTTAAGGCTATTGCTGGTAGAAGTGAGAATGAAACAGTTAAAGCTCTTGGTAATACTTATGCAGGTGGAGCTTGGAATAATATTGATACAAGTAAAGATGCCCAAAATTATCGTAAGCAGACATATAATGAGCAATTAGCTGATAGAACAAAAGAACTAGCTTATCAAAAAGTTAACATTGAAATTAATAGTTTAAGTAAAGTAAAAGGAGCTAGTGTAATATCGCCAGAATTTATAGCAAGGGTTAAAATTCCTGAAGTTGACAGTAAAGGTAGGGCTGATGTTATTAAAGTTAATAGGAAATATATACCTTTTGCTAAGAAAACAGTAACTTTAGAAAAGTACCATGAACTTGCAAAAAAACAAGTGGAGCATACGGTTTATAAAGAGTTATCTAGTGGTGATGACCCTGTGCTTAGAGGTGATAAATTCATGAAAGAATATGCTAAAGACTCTGAAATGGTGGCGATGATAGATAAAGCAGAAAAGGTCAAAGCAAGATTGCTAGATGAAGATCCATTTATAGCTCCTGAACAGCAACATGAATTATTAGTTCAAAGAGCTGAAAGTAATATTAAGGATGTATTGAATAAGCTTGAAGAGCATTATAATAGAGAGATTCCTGCAGAAGAATTACCAGAGATGTTAACAAAATACAATATTGAAGAGACAAATTTTGATTCTAGAGAAAGAAGGGCTCAGGAAGAGGCTCTTGAAAAGTCATTAAAAGATTTTGAATATAGTCAGCAAGTACTTCAGGAAATTGACCAGAGAAAAGTTGATATTGTAGAGGAAGTTGATAAACATGTATCAAGAATTAATGAATATAGGAAGGAAGCTGGTATGCAAGAATATACACCAGCGTCAGAACCATCCGTAGTGCCAAGATCATCACCGCCATCAGTAGAGCCAGAGAGAGTAGTGCCAAAGCCAACATCAGCAAAAATACAACCAAAAACTAATCAAGTGGGTGTGAGATCCAAGCGAACAATTGATGATTTAAGAAGAAGGTAGAGTTTAGATAAAGAAAATATTGGGGCTATTAATTTAGCCCCAATATAATGAGTAATTTTTAAATAGAACGAAAAGAAAGTTATAAAATAATGCAACAAGAACTGCTGTTACCATCTTGCCAATCCTCTTCAGGGTCATTAGAATCGCAGCAACCTAGACAAGAGCTAGTAAAATAATCAGTAGCTGGTACAGATGCTGAGTGATGCGTAGAGGATTCGTCTGCAAGTCTAGCTTTACGCATATCTCTGTTGTAAGCATCCCCACTAGTAGCGTAGCCACGTTGATTATAATGAGCTGTAACTTCTCTCTGTTTTGACATAATTATGATACCATATTTTAATTAATAAAAACCAACTTTAATAGACAAATAGCTATCTATTTCAATTTTCGGTTTAGCATAGTTTTATATTAAATGATATAATTATTTTTTTCTACAAGTTTTTTATATGCTAGTTTTAGATAAAATATCAAGAGTGTTTGATCAATGCAATAATATCGCTTAGGATATTTTTCTTCAAAGCCATATGTTTTGAATCAAGAAAAGTTTGTAGAGAAGTTTTACCATAACAATGTTTTCCTGAATGCGTTTTTTGAGTACTATTATTTATTGATCCACAAATCAACATTAATTTGTAGAGTTCTTCAACTGAATTATATATTCTTTTACGAAATACTATATCATAAAACTCTTGCTTCATAAGTTCTATGGAATCTTTCACATACACCATCAATTTGAGGACTACGTATTTTAGTTTTAGAGTGATCTATATTTTCAATACCCAAGTAAAGCTGATATGCATGATATTCTGGTTTACCACAATACTATAGAAATTTAGAGAGTAGAGCAAACAAGGGAGTAATCCCTTGTTTGCAAGGTATATGTTAGATTTTGCAGTCAGGTCTTTAGAAACCCATTCCGCCCATTCCGCCCATTCCGCCCATTCCGCCCATTCCGCCACCAGCAGGTGGTGCGTCATCTTTAATGGTTGGATCAGCTGTAATAATTGCTTCTGTAGTAATTATCAATGAAGCAACTGAAGCAGCGTCTTGAAGCGCTGTTCTTACAACTTTAGTAGGATCTATAATACCAGCTTTAAACATATCAACATATTCCATATCTTGAGCATTAAAACCAAAGGTAGTAGATTTGCTATCAGTAAGTTTGCCAGCAACAACAGCTCCATCAACACCTGAATTTTCTGCTATTTGTCTTGCAGGAGATTGTAGAGCTTTCCTGACTATATCAATACCAGCTTGTTGATCACCATTCATGCCTTTAAGATTCTCTAGAGATCTTGCGGCGTAAAATAGGGTAATACCACCACCAGGCACAACGCCTTCTTCTACAGCTGCTCTAGTCGCATGAAGAGCATCATCAACACGATCTTTTCTTTCCTTCACTTCAGTTTCTGTAGCACCGCCAACTTTAAGAACAGCAACGCCACCAGCAAGCTTTGCTAGTCTCTCCTGTAGTTTTTCTTTGTCATAATCAGAAGTTGTTTCCTCTATTTGTTTACGAATTTGAGAACATCTTGATTCAATATCTACTTTTGTTCCAGATCCATCAACGATAACAGTATCTTCCTTAGAGATTTTAACTTTTTTAGAGCTCCCTAACATTGAAAGGTTTACGTTATCAAGCTTCATGCCTAGATCATCGCTGATTAGTTCTCCACCAGTTAAAATTGCTATGTCTTCAAGCATTGATTTTCTTCTGTCTCCAAATCCTGGAGCTTTTACAGCTGCTACTTTTAAACCACCACGAATTTTATTAACTACTAAAGCAGCAAGTGCTTCGCCTTCAACATCTTCAGCGATAATTAATAATGGTCTAGAAGATTGAACAATAGCTTCAAGAACTGGTAACATTGGTTGTAGAGAAGAAAGTTTTTTTTCAAAAATCAATATATAAGGATTCTCTAGCTCAGCTATCATTTTTTCAGAATTTGTTACAAAATATGGAGAAAGATAACCTCTATCAAACATCATTCCTTCTACGACATCTACTTCAAAGCCAAAATTCTTCGCTTCTTCTACTGTTATAACTCCTTCTTTTCCAACTTTTTTCATAGCAAGAGCTATTTGCTCACCAATTTCTTTATCGCCATTAGCAGAAATAGTACCAACTTGTGCTATTTCTTCTTGGCTACTTATGGCTTTACTAGATTTTTTGATTGACTCAAGTACATTGGTAACTGCAATATCAATCCCTCTTTTTAAATCCATAGGATTAAAGCCTGCAGCTACTGCTTTATTACCTTCTTTAACTATAGCTTGCGTTAAAATAGTAGCTGTTGTAGTACCATCTCCTGCTACATCTGCTGTTTTGCTTGCAACAGACTTAACTAATTGAGCTCCTAGATTTTGTTCTGGGTCTTTTAGTTCAATAGATTTAGCAACAGTTACTCCGTCTTTTGTTACTCTTGGAGCTCCAAAAGACTGCTCTATTGCAACATGACGTCCTTTAGGTCCTAAAGTTACTTTAACGGCATTTGCTAGTATATCAACTCCTTTGATCATTTCTTCACGGGCTTTTGACCCATATTTCATTTGTTTTACCATAATAATTACTCCTTGTAAAATATGTTAGTTAATTAATTTATTATTCCCATAATATCTGTTTCTTTCATGATAAGGAATTCCTCGCCATCAATTTTTACTTCAGTTCCACCCCATTTACCATATAAGACTTTGTCACCTACTTTTACATCAAGCGGTATAATATTACCATCTTTGTCTTTACTGCCTTTTCCAACTGCAATAACTTTTCCCTGCATAGGTTTTTCTTTAGCGGTATCAGGAATGATTATGCCACCAACTGTTTTATCTTCTTGATCTATAGGTTTAATTGCAACACGATCATGCAATGGTATAAAATTCATTTTGAACCTCATTGTTTTAAGTTTGCTAAAAATACTCAAATTTTATTCGAGTATTAGGTTTGTGATGTGTATATATGCTTTAAAAACTAGAGTTCAAGGGTTTATTTAAAATAATTTTTCATATTCAGTTTTATAAAACTCAAGTGCCTTGTTTAGATTAGGTGCTTTACTGTATTTTGCTTTTTTAGATTGTAAATAGTATGCAAGTTTAAGTTTTTTTGATGATGTTTCTGAAGCTAAGTTTTTTAGCAATTCAGCTATAAGGGGTTTGCAAATATCTGGATGATTAATTGCAAAATTATATATTGCTCGTAGATTATTATAGGACTCAAAATCTTTTTCTTTTAGAAAGCTAGTGTTTTGTTTAAAGGATAAAGTGTTATTGATAAAAACAAAATTACTATATTTAGCGCATCTAAGTGATAATGACATAGTCTGGGAGTATATGGTGCTATCTGCTTTTCCTGCTTTTTCAAGTAGAGTTCGTTTGACTAAGGTTCCAGAACTACCAATATTTCGTAAAGAGGGTATTCGGTTAAGAAAAATTTCTTGTATAGGGGATTGAATTAATTTTTGTTCTATAGATAATTTTTCTTTAAAATTGTTTGATAGTTTTTCATTTTCTAATTCTTGTATTTTTGCGCACGCAACTTCAGTACCAAATTTTAAGCATGAATCAATCATAATGGTGGTTGATTCTGGGTGTAATATTTCATTCCCTTCTACAAATTGTATGTAATTTCCAGTAGCCAAATTAATAGCTTCATTCATACTAATGGTTGACCCTTGATTTTTTTGTGTGATGATAGTTGTTCTTGGAAGGTCGCTTGTGGCTGATTTTATTAGTTTCAAAGAATTGTCTTTTGAACCATCGTTAATGATGATAAACTCTTTTCTAAAGGAGCTGTTTAGTTCTTTTAAAGATTTTACTAACTGAAAAATATTATTTTCGTTGTTGTTTAAAAGAACTATATAAGTGCATTTTAGCATATTAAATTACTATAAAAAAAATGATTAAAATTAGTTGTTATAAAACTATACAAGAAAAATTACCAAAAGCGTTTTGTATGCTTGCAGAAAAATGTTATCATAACAATATTAAGGTATTTGTCTATACAAACAGTAAGGAATATACACTTGAACTAGACAGGGTACTGTGGACATATTCTAAAAAGCAATATATCCCACACTCGACTATACATGATTTGTTACCAGAAAAACAACCTATTTTAATTGGTTCAGAACTCAGAAATTTGAATAATTCATCAAATATGATAATTGTTAATGCAAGTGAAAGTAAAATTCTTTCTATACTTTTATCTAACGAAGATTTGCTTGTTAAAAAATGCGAACGTTTGTTTTTTTTGTACGATCGTTCTACTGCAATACCCAGTAACAATATAAAGAATATAATTGCTAAATCTTCGTTAGATAGCTTTAAATTTGAATCTTATATACAAGATGATAACAATAGTTGGCAAGTTTTAGAAGATTATTAATAATTGATTGTATAACAATAACATCACATAGAGGTGCTAAGAAATTAATTTTTTCTATGAACAAAGCAGATTAATCTATAATTCTCTTATTATGTTACTCTATAATGTATAAGGAGAAGCATTGTTTGTATAAGGTAAATTACCAACTATAGTTAAGGCTAAAAAATTTGACTAAGTGTAATTTATGGTTACTAGAAAAACGATTAAAATGATTAATATGTTATTATGGGGAAAGTTTTAGTTGTAGAAGATAATGAATTGAATCTAAAACTATTTTGTGATTTACTTATGATAAAACATCATGATGTTCTTGTTTCGAGAGATGGAGTAAATGTAGTGGATTTAGTTTTAGAATGGATGCCCGATCTTATATTGATGGATATACAGTTGTCTGAGATTTCTGGTATAGATTTGATAAGCACTTTGAAAAACAATAATGAAACAAAAAAAATACCTATTATAGCTATAACTGCATTTGCTATGAAAAAGGATGAAATAAAAATCTCGGAAACTGGTTGTGATTTATATATGTCAAAACCAGTTTCTATTGATAACTTTTTTCTTTCAGTAGAAAGATTCATAAATAATTAAAGTGATTTGAATATTATGACCGCAACAGTTTTAGTCGTAGATGATTTAGAACCAAACGTTAAGTTGTTAGAAGCTAAATTATTAGGAGAGTATTATACTGTATTTACTGCCAATAATGGAATTTCGGCGCTTGAAATTTTATCACAGAGCAAGATAGATATAGTTTTGCTTGATGTTATGATGCCTGGAATGGATGGTTTTGAAACATGCAAAAAAATCAAAGAAAACCCAGAAACCACTCATATACCAGTTGTTATGGTAACAGCCCTTTCTGAGCTTGAAGACAGAGTCAAGGGACTGGAAGCAGGGGCTGATGAGTTTTTAACAAAACCAATTAATGATATTGCTCTTTTCGCTAGAGTGAAATCTTTAGCAAGAATGAAAACAGTGATTGATGAGTTAAAACTTAGAAACAATATTAATGCTGAGCTTGGTGCAATTGTAGTAGAGTTAAAAGATAATTTTTTAGAAAGTAAAATATTGTTATTTGATGATGATGTGATTCAAGCTAAGAATGTTAAAGAACAACTTTCTGAACTTTCGGGGCAGGTTAAAATTTTAACATCTTTAGATGAAGTAGATGCTCTAGGGGTATTTATTCCTGATGTTGTAATTATTAGCTGTCAGATAGATACTGTAGATCCACTTCGTATTGCTGTAATGCTTCGCTCAAAACCTAATTTTAAAAATTCAGTGTTGATGATGCTTGCAGATGAAGAAAATATACCGATGGTAATCAAAGGTATGGAACTTGGGATTAATGATTATTTCATGTATCCGGTTGATAAAAATGAATTAAAAGCTAGGATTAGAACTCAGCTTAGGAGAAAACAATATCAAGACAACCTACGAGCTGAGTTAGAAGAAAGTGTTGATTTGTCTACAAAAGATGGTCTAACTGGTGTGTTTAACAGAAGATATTTTGATATCCATGTTAAGCAGATTGTACAAAAAAGCCAAGAAACAAAAAAACCTATTTGTATTATGATGTTTGATATGGATCATTTTAAGCAAGTCAATGATACTTATGGTCATCCTGCTGGAGATGCTGTCCTAAAGACTTTAGCTTCTATTTTGAAATCTTCCTTTAGAGTCACAGATTTAATTGCAAGATATGGTGGAGAAGAATTCATCGCATTATTACATGACATTGACCTACAAGAAACACTTCAAATTGCTGAAAAAACACGTGCTTTGATAGAAGCAACGGACTTCGCTATTCCAGATCCAATAGGGGTGATACATAAAACAACCTCAATAGGAGTGGTGGAGTATAGTCAAGGTGATACTGTTGAAGATTTTATTAGTAAAGTTGATAAAGCCTTATACGAGGCAAAAGAAACTGGGCGAAACAAAGTAGTTGCTGGTAAATAAAGTTTCAAGGATATTGCCAAGAACAAAATATGAGAAATATACGTGCCTATGAAAGGTTCTGTTGCCAGTAAGTGTAATGATGTTGCTTGTCCTCCTTTCTGGATTGCTTTGGGTTTATCTTTACTTAAGAACTTAGTTCTATAGTTTCGTTCTTAAATCTGTAGATATCGAAAAATAAATATAAAAAACCTCTTGACCCTATAGCTACTATATAGCTTATCTTATCAAATAAGGAGGAAAAACGATGACACAGTGGTATGTAAAGACTTAAGCAAATTAACTGGCGTATCGGTGCAAACACTGCATCATTATGACCGTATTGATTTGTTAAAGCCTAGCTTGCGGCTATCTAATGGTTATCGAATGTACTCTGAAAAGGATTTATTGCAATTACAACAGATTATTGCTTTAAAAT
Organism: Rickettsiaceae bacterium; assembly: GCA_045106635.1. Taxonomy (GTDB): domain Bacteria; phylum Pseudomonadota; class Alphaproteobacteria; order Rickettsiales; family Rickettsiaceae; genus Megaera. The sequence continues at coordinate 10,060 of JBGCEX010000002.1, forward strand.
TTTTTGGCTTTGAGCTTAGGCGTATTAAAGTATTACTTAGCAGTAGTTCGAAAGCTCTTGAGCATTTCTCAGTGCAAGCTAAAGTTTTGGAGCAAAAAGCTGGTACTTTGCTTGATGCAAGCAAAGCACTGAAAAGTATTCTCTCTGAAGTAAATGATGATAAATTGATTCCATGGGAAACCATTATTAAATTAATTGAGGTATATCGTATGACTGAACAACTTGAAAAAACCTGGGCGGGTAAGGTGTTTACCCCAGAGGAATTAAAACAATATGCAAATTTTGAGGCTGGATTAAAAGCCAAATTTACCCCAGAAGATAAGAAAATTTTCACAGCAAATTGGCTTAATTTAATTGATCAGGTAAGGTCAAACCTATCTGCAGATCCTAAAAGTGATTTTGGTGTTAGCATCGCAAAACAAATTAAGGATCATGTGTGGGGACTGTATGGAAATGAACACGCAAACTTGAGGTATTCTATTTGGGAAAAGGGTTTTAAAAAAGGGAAAATGGGGGGTGATCGTGCTCTTGATCCGGCAATTGTTGAATGGATCGATAATGCTATGGATAATTATTGGCGCGAGCGTATCTATAGTATACTTGATCAAGTAAATTTAGAATCCTCGCCAGAACTCTTGCAAAACTGGACTGATTTAATGAATGAGATGTATGGTGATTCTGAAGAATTGAAACAAGCGGCTTTAGTAGCAGGACAAAATAAAGATGATCTACGTATTAGTAAAAAAGCAAAAGAATGGTTGAGTCGATTCATCAAGAAGTAACATGAGGAGGCCTTAATTACGGTTTCGCTCTACAAATAACGGGTTTGATGGTGGCACGCAAACCCGTTCATATTCGGATAACAGGCTATTTGTAATTTGATAATAACTACCCATCTTCTATAAAGATATGCTAATTCAACTTAATTCACTATATATAAATAGTCTAGAGCGCAAAAAATAACTTTTTTACAGATGTGAGTTACTATATATTTGTTTTAAAATGGTGTGGTATGTTACTTAAATCTGGAATTATCGTTGCTTTCTTTACAATGCTTTCTAGAGTGTTTGGGTTAGTAAGAGAATTATTTATAGCGGCAACTTTTGGCTCAAGCGCTATTGCAGATTGTGTAAATGTTGCTTTTAAGTTCCCTAATTTATTTAGAAGAATTTTTGGGGAAGGGGCTTTATCAGTAGTGTTTATCCCTATTTTTAGTCAAAAATTACTGGACTCTCAAGATTCAGCCCGCAAATTTAGTGGTGAGGTTTTGACTCTATTGTTTATTTCTCTTATCATATTGTCAACCGTAATGCAAATAGCTATGCCATATCTTATGGTTTTAATTGCTCCGGGGTTTTATGAGATTCAAGAAAAATATGAGTTAGCAGTGTTGTTATGTAGAATAACAACTCCTTATTTAATTTTTATCTCAATTACAGCAATATTTGGTGGGATGTTAAACTCGGTCAAAAAATTTGCTGCCTTTGCTTTTGTTCCGATTATCATGAATGTTTGTGTTGTAGTGTTTACATATCTGGGTCAAGATCGCTTGACGCCCCATTTTGCTATCTCGTATTCACTAATTTTTGCAGGGGTATTACAAGTTATTTTTATGTGGTTTTGTTTGTTAAAAGCGAAATTAACTTTTACCCCATCTCTTGCATTTTATGATGATGCTGATGTAACAAAATTACTTAAGAATATGGGGCCAGCTGCTATGAGCTCTGGAGTGCAGCAAATTAATTTATTTATATCACAATCTATTGCTAGTTTTATTCCTGGTGCTGTATCAATTTTATCTTATGCTGAGAGATTATATCAACTGCCTCTTGCTATAATTGGCGTAACTTTTGGAACTATTTTATTACCAGAATTATCTCAAATTTATAAAAAGAAAGATGTTGTTGGAGCCAATAATTTACAAAATAATGCGATAATCATAGCTCTTGTTCTATCTGTTCCAGCTACAATAGGGTTATTCGTGTTGTCAAATCCTATCATTCACCTAATTTATGAAAGAGGAGCTTTTATTGCAGAAGATACTACTAAAACAGCTCATGCTCTTGCTGCGTTTTCCATAGGATTACCTGCATTTGTGATATCAAAAATATTAACCCCTATTTTTTATGCTAATGGGGATACAAAAACCCCTATGCGCATTACGATTTATTCTCTACTTGCAAATACTTTTCTTAATATTGCTTTAATGATTCCTTTTAATCATGTTGGTATTGCAATTGGATCAAGTATAGCTGCTTGGTACAACGTATGGTTATTAGCTAAATATGCAAAGTCTCAAGGTAATTTTAATATTAACATTAAAACTTGGGAATGTGTTTATAAGGTAATTATAAGTTCTTTTGTAATGACTATAATATTATTTATTTCCAATTATTTTTGTCATGATTTTTATTATTCTCATGGTGTTGCGATTAAAGTTTTATCATTGTTCTCAAGTATTATTATTGCTGCGACAGTTTATTTGTTAATGCTATATTTTTTTAAAATTCACTTATTTTTTATAAAAAAAGCAAATGGTTAAAAATTCGAATTATCAAGATTTACTAAAATTGATAGCAATATTTACTATGTTTGTTGATCATATTGGATTTTTCTTTTTTCCAGAAACAATGGAATTAAGGGTGATAGGTAGATATGCCATGCCTATATTTGGATTTTTTGTTGGATATAATTTTAAGAATTCAATCAATTTTTCTATTTTATTATATGGGTTAATATTATATTTAATATCTGTTCTTTTTATATGGCAGTATTTTATTCAAGCAAATATTTTAATATCAATTTTTGTAGGGCAGGTTTATCTTTTTTATTTTCAAGACCATTTTAAGAATTTAACAAAAGGGTGTTTGCATTTTGTTGTATTGCTTGCCTTTTTTCCATTTACAAACGATTTTTTTGATTATGGTTCAATAATGATAGGAATAATTGTTATAGGTTATATGGTAAAGATACAGTCTATAAATACAAATATAGCGTCTTGTGCTATTATATTTATTTCTTTTTTTCATACTGTTGTTACTTTTTCTAGTTTTTTTAGTAATATTGATTTTTTTCTTTTTCTTCTGGTATTAAGCGCTATTTGGATATCAATTTTTCATTCTAACTTTGAAACAGAAATCTCTTTTAATATAAAAATAATTACTCGTCACTCAATGTTGATTTATTTTGTTCATATATTAATCATACAATTTGTTTGGTGGTATTATGTAATTTTATAAACAAAAAAGATTTGCTTATAGAGTAATAGTTCTAAAGAGTGTAGACTAAAATATAGTATGTCAAAATACTAGAAATGATTGCATATTTCTTTTCTTCTTCAATGCTCGTTGCTATCTTTTGTTATGTAACAATGCCAGTGAATGCTTAGATTTACATAAGATATTTTTATGGTACATTATACTGCAATGAACGTCTAAATATAGATCAAATGCAGATGAAATTAGACAAGTACAAAAACCAAAATTTGAGCATGTAATATATGGTAGGGTTTTTTAATAAATTAAAGTCTGCGCTTAGTAAAACTACAAGCAAGATTAGTGTTGGCATAGATCATATTTTTGTTAAAAAGAAACTTGATTTAGAAACTTTAAATGCATTAGAAGATCTTTTGATATCAGCAGATACGGGAATAAAAGTTGCAGGGGATATAATAAACCTTCTTCGATTAAAAAAATTTGATAAAGAAATTACTTCTGAAGACATTAAATCTGAACTTGCTTTAATAATTACTGGGATGATGGATAAATCTGACCATAAATTTCAATTGAAGGAGGGGTTGAATATTATTCTGGTATGTGGTGTGAATGGAAATGGTAAGACTACTTCCATAGGAAAATTAGCATCTGTTTATATTCGTGATGGTAAGAAAGTAGCGATTGCCGCTTGTGATACTTTTAGAGCGGCAGCTACTGATCAAATAGCACAGTGGGCAAATAAGACAGGTGCCATTTTGTTTTCTGGAGAAGAAAAATCTGATCCAGCAAGTGTTGCATATAAAGCTGTTACTGAGTCTTACAACAATAAGATAGATGTTTTATTTATAGACACTGCTGGTAGGTTACATAATCAAAAAAATTTAATGGATGAATTAGCTAAGATCATTAGAGTTATACAAAAGATAGATCAATCTGCTCCTCATCATAGTTTACTTGTTATAGATGCTACTACTGGTCAAAATGCTTTTGTTCAGACTGAGCAGTTTAAAAATCTTGTGGCAATTTCAGGTTTAGTCATTACTAAATTAGATGGAACAGCAAAAGCTGGAGCAATTGTTGGTATAGTCGATAAATATTCACTGCCAGTTCATTTTATTGGTCTTGGTGAAGGGGTAGATGATTTAAAACCATTTGTAACAAGTGATTTTGCTAAAGCTTTAGTTGGTCTGTTTGTATAAATTACAAAATAATAATGGTAACGGAGTTAGCGAGATGGTTTTTTGGATCATTTTGTTGTTACTTTTGTATCAAAAGTGCCATCATGTATCTTAAAAGGTAATTTATTAAGATTGTAATATTAGTAAATTTACGTTATTATATTACTGAAATATGAATTTAAAATAACGATTGAAATATATTTTCTAAAGCAACCTTTTGATTTATCTTTTGTATAAAGGAATAGCCTGTAACACAGTCAGGGCGATTGCATGAAATTTAGTATTAGCAATTAATGTAATATTAAGATAATAATTGATTCTTTTATGCAGCTGTAAAAGATGAAGATATTAACAATGATAGAAGAAATTACTGACCCAAGAATGCTTGGAAAAGTA
>JBGCEX010000020.1:0-5874 GCA_045106635.1 Rickettsiaceae bacterium
GTACTTTTCCAAGCATTCTTGGGTCAGTAATTTCTTCTATCATTGTTAATATCTTCATCTTTTACAGCTGCATAAAAGAATCAATTATTATCTTAATATTACATTAATTGCTAATACTAAATTTCATGCAATCGCCCTGTACAGTGAATAGTTTTTTTGTTTGGTTGAGCAGTTCTGTAATTATTTTTGTAATTTTCTTATCAGTTATAGTTTTGTTTTTTTTTACGTATAAATTCTTAATTGCCTGTCTTGTTAGTTTAAGTAAATTTATGTCAGTCAATTCTTCCTTAGTCATCATTATAGTTATGCCAGAGCTAGGATCTGAGAATCTAGAAAAATTACAATAATAGTCTGTGTCAATACGCATTCTACCAGATTTTACTAGCTTTTTAGCTAAATTCTCATATTCAATTTGCATATCTTTTTCGTCGACAGGCGGAGTTTTGTCAACAATATGATAGATTGAGGTCATCTTGCATTCCAAAAATTGATGATAATATTAGTAGCAAGTATTTATTATATTCGATAAATATAGAAGTATAATTTTTTTCTTTCAAAGAGACTGGATGTGATAACAAGAAGATATCTCTTGGGAAGTAACGAACTAATTGATACATTGCTCTTGGTATTTCTTCAGCTGAGGTTACTAGTCTAACGGAATTGATTTTGTATCTTGTAAGAAGATGATAAGTGTCTAAAGCATAATTTTCATCGAGATGGTCTGGTCGTGGATCAAAAATAAATTGATATTCTTGTATTCCTTGATCTTTTAAATAATTTTTATAACTAGAATGATCATCTTCTCCAGTAATTAAAATAAGTGGAGCATAACCAAGTTTTAGTAATTCAGCTGCAGTATAAAGTCTTTGTTTTGTAGCTCCGAATACTAATATTGCTTCGGTTTGTGTTCTGTTATCTAAAACATAATTTTGGATCATGTAAATAAAATAAAAAAAACCTAGCCCCCATGATAATAATATTAAGCTAAAAATAATACGTATCAACTTCATTAGAATGTTTCTGTAAATTTTTTTTTTAAAATTACATCAAATTCTTCTAGTGAAGTATTGATGCCAATATCTTGTAATGAGGTTATAGGAAAATTATTTATCCCACAAGGTATTATGCCAGAATAGTGATCAAGATTTGGATTGATGTTGATTGCAATGCCATGATATGCAATCCATTTTCTTATTCTGATTCCTATAGCACCAATTTTAGCATTAACATTTTTACTATTTTTAACCCAGATTCCAATTTTACCTGGAATAGTAAAAGCTTGGATTTTAAATTCTGCGAGGGTCAGTATTATCCATTTTTCAAGGTTACTGATATATAACTTTAAATCTTTTTCATTAGGTTTGTTATTCAAATTTATTATTGGATAAATTACTCGTTGACCAGGGCCATGATAAGTGAACTTTCCTCCGCGACCTGTGTAAATTACTGGAAATCGATCTGGAGTTAATAGTTCATCTTGTTTAGAACTTGTCCCTGCAGTGTATATTTCGTTATGTTCTAGTAAAAAAATAGTATCTGGTTCTAGTAATTTTATTACCTTGTCTAACTTTTGTTCCATGATGTTTATGCCATCCTGATAATTAATAAGCTCAGGAATGGTAATCCATTTTACCAAATTTCTATCTCCGACCAAATAATTTTTCTATGTCTTTGAGTTTTAATTCAACATAGGTGGGTCTGCCATGATTACATTGTGCTGAGAAATCTGTATTTTCCATTTGTCTTAGTAATTCATTCATTTCGACAATAGATAAGACTCTACCAGATCTTATGGAATAGTGGCAGGCATAAGTTTCTGTAACATGCTCAATTAATTCAGTTAATGCAATATTTTCACCAAGGGATATGAGGTGATCAGCTAAATCATTGATTAGTTTTATAATATTAATATCGCCAAGTAAACTTGGTATTTCCGAGACTATTATTGAGTTTTCACCAAATTTTTCTATTGATAATCCAAGATCAAATAAAGAGTTTTTATTGTCATCTATGAGTTCGGCTTTTTCCTTTGAAGATAGCTCAATTATTTCAGGAATAAGTAATCTTTGTTTTATTATCCCCTTCTTTTTTATTTGTTCTTTGATTTTTTCATAACCAAGTCTTTCATGAGCTGCATGCTGATCAGTAATAATTATACTATCTTGGGACTGTGAGATTATATAAGTATTATGAAGTTGTGCTTTAGCGGCGCCAAGATAATATTTTTGGTCAGTTATAAGAATTTCTTCTAATTCAGGATTTATAGTACTTTCTGTTTTAGCGTTTGGTGATTGCTCGTGTTTTAAGGTAGTTTGCAAAACATTATTTATGCTATCTCTTTTCACAAGGCTATAATCAATATAAGAATTATTACCTTTTGAACTGTTTCTAGCTGAGGGAGGTAACCAGCTATTATTTGAAGTAAAGTTTTGTGTTGGCATCTGAAATTGAGTATTACCAGAATACTGGGGTTCGGCTAATTGTGTTGAAGCATTTTGATGTTTCATGTAATCTATTGCAGTGTTAGATAATGTAGTGGAAACTCTTTTGCCATCGGATCTTAAAGCTTCTTTTATAGCGCTAATAAAAATAGATCTTATTAAATTTGGGTCATGAAAACGAACTTCTGTTTTAGCTGGGTGTACATTAACGTCTACTAGATGTGGATCAAGTTTTAAAAATAAGACAGATACTGCATGACGATCTCTACTCAGAAAATCTTGATAAGCAACTTTTAAAGCTATATTTAATATTTTATCTTTTACAGGTCTATTATTGATAAATAAAAACTGCTCTTCCGCGGCTGCTTTATTATAGGTTGGAATACTTGTATAACCGTATAATTCTATATCATTTCGTTTAAAATTTACATGAGAAGAGTTTGTCAAAAATTCTTCTCCCATTATCTCAGTAATACGTGTAGTTAAGGTTTTATTAAAATCTTCTTCTCTTTCTCGGACTTTAATTAAATCTTTATTTTCATGAGTAAGAGTAAAGTCAATATGTGGGTGGCTAAGAGCAATTTTTTTACACATTATTGTGATTGCTGCCAACTCAGTTTTATCTGTTCTTAAGAATTTTAATCTTGCAGGAGTTGCAAAAAACAAATCTCTAACTTCAATTAAAGTCCCTCTGTCAAGGGCAGCTTGGGTAGTTTTTTCTTGAATCCCACCATTGATACTTAGAGTATATGCTGCAACCGAATTTTTTTGTTTTGAGGTGATTTTAAATTTACTAATTGCGCCGATAGAAGGAAGAGCCTCGCCTCTAAACCCAAAACTATTGATATTTAGCAGATCTTCTTCATCTAGTTTCGAGGTGGCATGTCTTTGAATAGCAAGTTCTAATTCTTCTTTAGACATACCCAAGCCATTATCTCTTATGATAATAAGATTTTTTCCAGCTTGTTCTAGGATAATTTCAATTTTCGTAGCTCCTGCATCTATTGAATTTTCCACTAACTCTTTTACAACAGAGGATGGTCGCTCTATGACTTCTCCTGCAGAAATTTTATTGATAGTAGTGTTAGATAGTATCTTTATGCTCATCTGAAAGTGATGTACTCTTATTAAGTTTATATAGAGCAAATGATATCACTAAAATAGTAACAATAAAATAGCAAACTGGTAACCAACTAATATTTGTCTGGTGATAGAGAAAAGTTGAAATAAAAGCAGTTGGTGCGGAGATAACAATTGAGCCTATTGCATGGCTTAAACTAAATAATCTGTATCTAATGGAAATGGGGATAGATTTTGTTAGAATCACAGCTCCTGGCATTGTTAAAAAGGGAAGTGTTGCTGATGTTAAAAACAGTAAAATTGGACTAAGTTCTAATTTATCTAGATAGTAACATTGTCCAAAACTAATTGGCAAAAGCGCAAAAGCGGCAATTATAGTGATTTTATACTTACCGAATTTATCCGCTATTATGCCACCAATAATACTAAATATCATATAGATGACAATAGAAATTGATATGTATTCTTGCATTTTTGATTTTTCTACTGTTTCAAGTATTTGAAAATTATAGGTTCCAAAGAAAATTAGAATAAATTGATTAGTACTACCTATTGCGCCAATTAGTAATACACATAAAGCAAATAATTTTTTGTTAGTTTTGACTATTTCATAGATAGATAGATCTTTGAATTTTTTAAATTTAGGTTGCTTGCTGATTTCTACTTGATCTTTGAAATTAGTTATTTTCATAAGTATTATTACTGCCAAGCCCAATACTGAACCTAGTAAGAATGCAAATTTCCAGTTATAATTTAAGAAATAACTAGAGCCAAAAGCTGTTGCGGATAATGAAGCTGTAAGTGTACCAAGTAATGTAAAAACAGTTGTAATGCTTATGCTAAAACATTGCATAGAGCTTTTTAGATGTTCAAAAACGAATATTCTTACGCCGTCAGAACCAGAAGAGACAAAAGCTGAGATAACCATTCTACATAATAAAAGTATAAATACAGAAAATAATCCTATTGTATCATTAGAGGGAGTTACAAAAAGTATCAAAGAGGCTACAGATGTTCCAACAAGACTAATTATAAAAGAGTTTGATCTGCCAGTTAAATCGCCGATTCTTCCAAATATGATCGCCCCAAGAGGTTTAGCAATCATGGCGATAGACATTAAAAAATAAGTATTTAGTAGTTGAACAATAATATCAGCTTTTGGAAAGAAATGGATAGCAATATTTGCGGCTAAAAAGCCAAATAAATGATAATCATAATACTGTACGAACACTGTAAGTGCTGAAATCGCAAATGCTTTTTTATTCAAATGTAGTTTACCAAAAAAAATATATAATAAAAAAATTAATTGATAATCTATCTGGTTTTATGATTTAAGCAAAGCAAAATGTTTAAAAACTATATAGTTAATCTAAGATAAAATCAGTTGCCATATGGGTTGAGTTAATATAGATTTTGAATTATTTTAATTTATTTGGTTTTTATATGTTTATCGATAAAATTCCAGCGAAAACTAAGGATAATGCTTTTAATGTAATTATTGAAATATCAATGAATGACAAGCCTGTGAAATACGAATTTGACAAGGATGTTGGAGCAATAATAGTCGATAGATTCATGCAAGCCTCAATGTCTTATCCATGTAATTATGGTTTTATTCCACATACTTTATCGCAGGATGGTGATCCAGCTGATGTACTCGTAATAGCCCAGTATCCTATTATTCCTGGAGCAATTATTCAAGTAAGGCCAGTGGGTGTTTTAATAATGAAGGATGAGTCTGGGATAGACGAAAAAATTCTTGCTGTGCCTACTACTAAAATAGATGTAACCTTTGAAAATATTAAAGATATTGATGATGTGCCTCAAATGATAAAAGATAGAATAAATCATTTCTTTGAGTATTATAAAAAACTTGAAAAGGGTAAGTGGGTTAAGATTGTTGGTTGGGAAAATGCTCAGAAAGCTGAAAGTCTAATTGAAGAAGCAATTAGCAGAGCAAATGGTGCATTATAGTTAAGAAATTTAAGTTAGGTGTAATCGCTAATAAATTTAATCTACAGTATCTCTACTACTGATTTTTGTTGATTTTTTTAGTGTTCTCAGTATGTTTGCCTGTAGGTAAATACGTATTTTACTTTATGTTTATAAGTGATATGTATATTTTTTAACAATTATTGAGGATATTATGAAAGGATTCGAGAGCTTGTTTTTAAGCCAGCTAGTTGCTTCAAGCGATCAAGGTGGAGCTGTTGCAGGGCGATTGCATGAAATTTAGAAGGTGTATATTAGGATATCATAGAGAATATATATTTAATATATTTCTAAAAATATTTTATTATCAGCTATTATTTTTATGTTTTGTTAGAAAAAATTCTTTTTATAACATCAATCA
>JBGCEX010000021.1:0-42939 GCA_045106635.1 Rickettsiaceae bacterium
ATATTTGGGATGATTGAGATACGTTGGCTAAAATCTAATGGGAAGAGTCCATAAGGATTGATATGACCTGAGAATAATGGAGTTAAAGCTCTATAATCTTCTGGTGTAAATTTATTTTGCCAATGTGCTTGTACTAATATTAGGGTCTAAATTATCCGTGTACTACAAAATAGTTAACGAAGTAACTATTTTTTTATATTTCAACTTAGAGCCTTCAGTAATCAAGTTATGTAAGAAGTACAAGATCATGTATAACCTATTATTAGGATGTAGAACTCGTAAGGTATTTTATGACACCGAGTAACTTATCGGTAGTATAAGTACAAAACTTGCCCCTGTTTTACCGTCACTTTCAGCTTTAATAGTTCCGTTATGAATTTCTAGAATTCTCTTGCAAATAGCCAAGCCGACACCTCTACCACCAGCTGGGGTTTTTGTTCTAGAACTAACTGTGAATGGTTCAAAAATCTCGTATAATCCATCAGTAGGTATACCGATTCCTGTATCGGATATAACAAGATGTATATTGTTTTTATCCTGAGTTAAGTTAACCTTAATTCTACCTTTTTTACAGTAGTTAATTGAATTAATGATTAGATTATCAAGTAACTGGGTCATATAATATTTATCAACATTAGCCATTATGTTTTCATCAATATTTAAAATAAACTCTCTGTCATCTTTATTTTCTTCATATAGCTTGCGGCAGATTTCTATTCTGTCATAGCTTAATAAGCTAAGGTCAATATTTTCTTTCTTAAGTGCATAATGAGGTTTGCTTAGGCGAGCTAGAGTAGTAATATTATTATCAAAAGATTTAAGACTACGAGAGCTTTTTAAAATTACTTCAGCGGCATTAAGACGTTGCTGATCATTTAATTTATGATAGGACTCTACTAGAGTATCAGCCATACTAATTATCCCAGTCATTGGTGCATGATACTCATGATTAATATTACGAATGAATTCAGCTTTTAATGCTAATGCCTCTTGTGTTTCTTGATCTTTTGATCCTATTCTAGAGGATAAATGTTCGTTCTTTGCCTCGGTGAACTCTTGATACTCTTGTTTTGGTTTGAGGAATATTATTAATGTGCTACTAATTAGCATCAAAAAGTAAATTATTTTAAATTGCGATGATAATGAATCATTTAGAGTGTCTATTTGTAGATGTTGTTGATATATAATAGTTACAAAAGCTACAGCTGTAATGATCATAAATAATGACCAGCACCAAGTAGCAAGTGAAGATACAATAATAATATTTATCATAAATACCATCAATTGCATCTCAGAATAATCACTAATTAACAGCATTAGAAAACTGAAACAAATTAGTACAAAAAACGCAATAAAGTTCCAACAAATCCCAATCACACCACTTTCTTGCCAGGTTGGTAACCATAATGGATAACTAATCAGTGTTGCAGAGGTAAAAAGTGCTATTGGATATAGAGCATTAAGTAAGTCAGCATATTGTAGTTGATATTCTTTTGCCAAAGTATGAGTGCTACTAAAGACTGAAATCATTATAAACAACCCAACCATTGAAATCAAGCCATCTCCTCGTGGACAATTCTTATTACAAATTTTTACTATATTAAAATTTTTCATATCTTCTACAAATTTCTTAAATCTTAATTTTCTTTGATTGCGTATCTCAATCAGTGGTTTTGGATCTTTAATTCCAACCCAGCCACCTTCTTGTTTTAGTAAATAATGACTAGCTATTAAGGTAATAAGATTTACAAGCATTGCTACTGGAATACCCGTTGTTGCTGTAATCTTTAATATATAATCCCATAATAATATTGTTACAAGACCAGCTGTCATTGCCAATAAAACCGATTTCTCTGTGCTTCTAAAACCTATAATAGCCATAGTAAAAGATACTGGTATTGTAGACCAATATATTGAGGAAACGCTAAGCAACAACTCTAATAAAGTTCCTTCACGTAGTGAGAGGTAAAGTGAAGACACTCCTAGTATTATCGATACAACTCGAGCAGAAAATATTTCATTTTTTATAATTCCAAATTTTAAAGGTTTAAAAAAATCATGTACTATAATCACGGATGTAGAATTTATCCAAGAATCAATAGTGGACATTATCATAGCCATAACACCAGCTAATATTGCTCCTTTTAAACCTATATAAGAAGAATTAAAAATAACATGTTTAATAGCATCATTTGGTTTGAGAGAAGGGTCAATTGATAAGGTTAGAATACTAATCCAGTTAACAATCAAAGCAAATATCAGGCAAACGAGGCTAGCAATTATAAAAGAATTGCTAGCCTGTTTCGTATTTTTTGACATAGAGATTCTTTGAAACATTGATGGATTGAACCTAGGTGCTATAAATAATAAAAACAAGAAAAGTTGTTTTAATGATAGTGAGTTTGAGAAATTAAAAACCTCTTTATAGTCAAATAGAGGATTAGTATTTATCATATTAGTAACAATATTCAAATTATCAATATTAGTTAAAAGGGTATAAGCGCATACTGGTATAACAGCTCCAAAGGTGAAAAACTGAATTACATCAGTAAAAGTAACGGACTTGATTCCCCCTAGCGATGAATATAGAGTGACTATAATGGTAGCTATTATAACCCCATAATAATTAGGAATATCAAGAGCATATTCAAAAATTATACCAGCTAATTTAAGTTGCACTGAGACCATTGCAGCGGCTCCTATAAAACTTGCTAAAGCCGTTATTATTCTTACTTTTTTACCATACAAACCTCCCATTGCTTCAGCTATGGATAATTTTCCCATAAATTCTCCCATACGTGGAGCAAAAAATAATCCTATGCACAAAAGATATATTGGATCTCCTATAGTAATCCAGATAGAATAAAGACCTTTAGTGTAAGTCTCAGAAATACCGCTATAAAAAAATATTCCACTAATCCAAGTAGCTACTATTGTAGCTGCAATAGTAGCTGTACTAAAATTTCTGTCACCTATTGCATATTGTTTAATGCTATTAGTGCCACGGCTTGAGAGCAAGCCAACAACAATAGTTACTATCAAAAATACAATAAAAATTGCTGAATCTATGTTAAAAATCATAAAAATTTATTTTTTAATATTGATTATTTTATTCACTATTAGTAATACAATAAAAAATATACTAAATCCACAGTAAATTTAATTTTAAGTTGATTTTTTACTTAAGTTTTTATTTTTGTAAAAATCTAACTATTTGTTAAGAAGAAGTATATTCCATAACTTTAAATATTTCTCCCATCTGTTCTTTAGCAATAAGCCTATAGAGTTGATTATCTAAAATTGCACTATAATCTGATGATGCTTGTTTTTTTAAACTTTGTTGACGAATAATTATTCCATTATTAACTAAAAAATTATGCTGAGAAGAAATAGAAATATTTTTAATATTTTTTTGTATAACAGCATTTTTAAGAGCATTAAAGTCAACATGAGCACTAAGATCTGCTTCTCCAAGTGAGTCAATAATAGGGTGATATTGGTGGTTTTTAATTGCCTGTAAGCTAGAATTATATTGATGCCTAGTACGCTTGAACAGTTCGATATTATAACCATAATCAATGGTTAAGCAAGCCCCTTTGAATTTCACTAAATGAATTGCTATTTTTCGTATTATCTCTAATCCTTCAGCCGACTCTTCCATTAATGCACCATCTTGAGCATTTTTATGATCAATATTTAATTGATTAAATAAAGATTTATTCAATTCTACTTTGTTAAACTTAAGCATACCATCGGTTGGGTCGCATGTTATAACTGATTCATACCATCTATTACGACTTTTTATATATTGTTTTATGGGTAGGGCGTCAAAAAATTCATTACTAATTATAATGCATGGTATTGGAGGAAGTTGATTAATATTATCAATCCAGTTTATTTTTTGTTTTATAAAAGAAAGATTTTCTTTTTGCTTTTTGATAAAATTTTGATTTATTTCATAAAGAAAAATCTCAACTGCTTTAGTAAATTCTGGTAATAATTTGGCCGTGCGCATTAAGTCACGCATTAATATTCCTTGGCCGGGCCCTAGTTCAATTAAAGCAAATTTTTTAGGGCATCCTAGCTCTTGCCATTTACTTATCAGCCAAAATCCAATAGTTTCGCCAAAAAGTTGAGAAATCTCTGGAGATGTAATGAAATCACCATCTGCACCAATTGAAGTTTTAGACCTATAATATGAATTAGGATTGATTGACAATACTTCTCTCATCATGTCATCAATTTTAATATGACCCAAATCTTTAATGATTGATCTTATTTTGTAATCTATCGCCATTTGAAATAATATTTTTAGTGCTGTAAGTTAATAAATAGATACCAATTAGAATCATTGGCATACATAATAACTGACCCAAAGTAAAATATTTCGCAATAAAGCCAATTTTAACATCTGGTTCTCTAAAAAACTCAATGAAAGCTCTAAAAATACCATAAAAAATCAAGAATATACCAGAAATCCTACCAGGGTTTAGCAAAGATTTTTTTCTATAAGCAAAGTACATCATTATCCAAAATAGCACAAAACCTTCTAATAATGCTTCGTATAATTGGCTTGGATGTCTTGCTAATCCATCGCTATAAGGAAAAATTACAGCCCAAGGAACATCAGTTGCTCTACCATATAATTCTGCATTGACAAAATTAGCTAATCTTCCTAAAAAAAGCCCAATAGGTGCTACAACAGCTAAGATATCTGCGAAAGAAAGGAATCTAAGATGCTTTTTTCTGCAGTATAAATAGCTAGCTATACCAACGCCAAATATCCCTCCATGAAAAGACATGCCTCCTTCGTAAGTTTTAAAAATTTCAATAGGATTTGATAAATATTTTTCTGGGTCATAAAAGAAAACATAGCCGAGTCTACCGCCAATAATAATAGCAATAATGACCCAGCTAACAAAATCTTCAATATGTTTTTTATTAATACCAAGAGGGTGCAGTAAAATCAATCTATTTGCATAATACCATCCAAACAAAATCCCAACTACATAAGCTAATGAATACCAAGAAATCGCTAAAGGTCCAACAGAAAATATTACGGGATTAATATTAGGAAAATCAATCATAACTTCTCAAACAAAAAAATAACAATAAAAGATTGATTAGTTGGTTCAAGCTGCTTCTTCAAACGTTAATTTGATATTGAGTTCGGCAAAAACATCAACTAAAGCCAATGTCAATTGTTCGATCATCTCATCTGTATGAGCTGGAGTAGGGGTGATTCTCAGGCGCTCTGTTCCCCTTGGTACAGTTGGAAAATTTATATGTTGGACAAAAATACTATGTCTATCAATTAACAACTGTGAAGCTAATCTTGTTTTTTCAGGGTCACCAATTATTATAGGTACAATATGGCTCTTATTAGTATAAAACCCAACTCCTGCTTTTTTAAAAGATTTTTTTACTTTAGCTACCACTTCCTGATGTTTAATTCTTTCTACATCTGAATTCTTAAGATGGGCAATACTAGCCTTTGCGGCTGCAGTGATAACAGGTGGAAGTGATGTAGTAAAAATAAATCCACTAGCAGTCAACCTAATGGCATCTATCATCTCTTTATTTCCAGCTATGTAACCACCAATAACTCCGTAAGCTTTCGCTAATGTTCCTTGAATAATATCTATTTTATTCTCAAAACCAAGCATATTAGAGATACCAGCTCCTCCTTTACCATAAAGTCCGACGCTATGTACTTCGTCAATATAAGTCATGGCATTATATTTTTGCGCAAGTGCACAGATTTCTTTTATAGGAGATATTTGACCATCCATAGAATAAGCTGATTCAAAAGCTATAACTTTAGGTTTGTTGATATCCACTGACTTAAGAAGTTCTTCTAAGTGATTGATATTTAGGTGTTTATAAATATGTTTTTCACTTCGTGAATTTCTGATACCAGCTACCATAGATGCATGATTAAGTTCATCTGAGAAGTAAATTAAATCAGGTATAATTTTTGCCAAAGAAACTAAGCTAGCGTCATTAGAAACATAACCTGAAGTAAAAACTAATGCAGATTCTTTGCTATGTAGATCGGCAATTTCATTTTCTAATTCTTCAATAGAATAATTATTACCACCAATATTTCTTGTGCCACCAGAACCAACTCCATTATCAGCAAGAGCTTTTGTTGCAGCCTCTAAGATAATAGAGTGCTGGCTCATGCCAAGATAGTCATTTATACACCACATTGTAATAGTTTTATCTCTATCTTTCCCCCATAAAGCCTTTGGAAATTCATCAGCTTTTCTTTGTAAGCCTATGAAGTTTCTGTATCTTCCTTCTGATTTTATTTGGTTAATCTGATTTGTAAAAGCAGCTTGGTAATTATACATTGTTTTCTCTAGTTTATAAAACTGATCAACTATACAGTGAATTAGTTATTTTAGAAATAATTAATTATTTAATTTTCAATTTTCTATAAATTATCATCAATATTGTGTTTCATAAGGTAATTAAATTCAGCTCCTAGAATAAAGATCATGTTGACTATATAAAAGAAAATCAGGGTTACTATAATACTTCCTAAAGAACCATAAATTATGTTGAGCTGATTATAATATACTAAGTAGGTTGATAATAAATATCCACTTAAGATCCATAAAAACACGCTTAAAAATGCTCCAGGAATTACTTCAAAGAAGTTAAGTTTTATGTTTGGAATAAGATAATATAAAGCACATACAGTAAGAAACAAGGATAAAAATACTAAAAAATATCTAGAAAAATTTAATATAGTTTTATAATCTTCTATGAGATTCATAAATTGAGGTATTTTCTGTAATCCAATGGGAACTATAATAAGTAATAACATAGCAAGAGATATCATAGTACTTATAAATAAAAACTGGGTAATGCTCAATATTCGTCTTAAGAAATAATTTGGTGGAGATGTGATTTCATAAACACGATTTAAAATAGTTCTCAAACATTCTACAAAAGACGAAGATGTCCAAAGACTACCTATAATAGCAAGGGTTAAAAGACCTTGTGGTGGTGCAGTCATTAATTCTCTGACTCTAGTTCGAATCGAATCAATAGATTGAGCCGGCATATTTTCAAGAGCAAGTTGGATAAATTTTTCTCCTAATTCTGATGCTCCAAAAAAACCTGTGAAAGCCAAAATAAAAATAAAAAATGGAAAAATTGAAAGTAATACCATAAATGACATATAACCAGAATGTTCAATTCCATCATGGTCAATCATCTTTATCACGGATCTATATAAATTAACAATAATTTTTTTCATTAACTATAATAAATTACACTTTAAATACACTTATACATTGTTAGGTATATACGTTTTGCTTAAGAGTTTCAATGGCTTACTTGTTATAAGTTTAGCTTGACTTGTAAAGTATTAAATTTTTTTAAATAAATATCTTGTGATACAGTAAACTTTATGATACTATGCGCGACATAAATATATTATAAATAATATAAATTTTGTTAACTAAATAGTATTTAACGAAGGTGTAGGTATGGCTCGCAAAAATGATTTTATAGAAGAAATTGATAAGTTCATAGGTGGAAGAATATATTCTTTAAGACTAGCGAAAGGTTTGTCACGTCAACAATTATCAAAAGTTATTGGTGTAACCCATCAGCAGTTACAGAAATATGAAAAAGGTAGTAACAGAATATCTGTGGGTAGATTAGTGTTAATATCAAAAGCTCTAGATAAAAATGTATCTTATTTTTACGAAGGAGTAGAATCATCTAGCAATCGCGAAGAGATGATTACTCACCATCAACGTATGTGCATTGAGGTTTCTCGTAATTTTATGAAAATTGAAAGCACTGAGCATCAGAACGCTGTTAACACGCTTGTAAAATCTTTAGCAAGACAAAAAGCAGAATAGATAAAACCATATCAAAATAGCAATATTTCTTTCAGCTTGATATTAACTATATGTTAATCATATATTTAATATTATGTTTACATGTCTATAGAATGTAAACAGGTAAATTTAAATGAGTAAGTCTAAAAAAGACAACGCTGATAAGAAATGGTATCAAAAAGCTTGGAGTGGTGTAAAAAAAGTTTTAGCCGTCCCTTATAAAGCAATAACCAGTAACACTGGTGCAATAATCCTTGCTGGTATTGGTCTTGCTTTGGGTGTAGTGACTGGTGGAGCTGTTCCAATAGCATTAGCGGTGGCAGTTTTAACAATTAAAGTAGTTAAAACTGGAATTGACACTGCAAAAGCAATAAAAACACGTGATCTAGATATTGAAAACGCTGCATTAATTGATTATGCAGCAGCTCTGTGCTTAAAACAAAAAATGTTGGACTTGCAACCTAAATTAAAAGGAAATGGAGCAGATTTAGCAGTTGATGATAGTAAGCTCAGCAAAGAAGCAAGATTAAAACGTAATCACTCTTTAGAAACAGTTGGTAAAATTGTTGAAGTAATGGATATAGGCCTTGATCTTGCAACTTTAGCAGTTAATCCAGCGAAAGCGCCGGCTGTATTACAAAAGTTAAAACAGTTGTAGACGTTAGTCAAAAGGTAAGCACTGCGCTTGATATAGCTTCCAATATAGACGAAAGGGTTATCAACGTCCAGAAATCAGAGAGCAGCTTATTAAGCTAATAAACTCAGAGAGGGATAGGGAGGATGTAGGGTATAATAGCATTGAAGAGTTGAGGGAACAAACACGTAAGATTCAAGTTGAAAATAAAGCTTATTTAGCAGTGATGAAAGAAGATAAATTTTATAGTTATAATTCAAAAACAATAAAAACTAAATTTCAACAACATTATGAACAAATAAACCAAGAAACACCTCCTCCAAAAAAGGAAAAAAGTTTTTTTGCTAAAGTGTTTTTGGGAATAAAAGATTCTTTAAATCCTTATAGTAAATATAATCCTGATAATAAAAAGCTCAATGCCAGAGAACATACAGGACTTACAATGGCTGTCAGAAAAAAAAAGGAGTCTATTAACTCCCCAGAACCAAAACCTAAGCTAGTACCTAGAACTATGGATGATATGAGTGTTAGTTACAAGAAACAGGAAGGAATAGTTGTAAATGCAGCTCAAAAGCAAGCTGATATAGAAAGATTTAAGAGCGATTTAGAAACAATAAATAAAAGAATGCACAAATCAAAAAAGCGTTCCTCAACAGAAACTTCTAATGTTGTTAATAAAAATCCTAAAGGGAGAAGAATGAGCATTTAGTGTAATATTTTGTACAAAGTAGAAATGTTGGGATTTCGTTCTTCTAAACTCCTTGTGATATCTCCGTGATATCTTTTTTATTTTTTATTAAAAAGGATCTTTTGCACTTATAATTTCTATCTGTATTAAAGATATTATGGTAAATTGATTTATATTAGTTTACTTTGTTGATTGTCTCCTAGCTACTACTCTATATAAAAATTAATAGACTTGCAAAACACCCTATTATTGTGTAATTATAACACTTATCATAATTTGTTACTCAAAGACTAAAGCTATGAAATCACAAAGGAATAAAGAGTTATTAACACAAACATCAGAAAGATTAGGTTACTCAGAAGAGCAAGTAATGGAGCATGTACCATTTTATATAAAACTAGTGGCTGATTGTTGTAATGATAAGGTTTTGGGAGGCTATCTAAAAAGAATGACGGCTGAGGAATCTAGCTATAGCGTCGTTTGTAGGCAAACATTGGATGATGTTGTAAGTCATCCTATAAAATATGCTCTAATAGCTTGTGTCTCAATAGTTACTGCTAGCTATACAGCTTATACTGTATATAATTGCTATGGGGAAGAAGATTTTACTACTCTTGCTGGTGAATTTCAAGGCTATGCTGGGGAGTTATAAGATCAGGCTTTGTCGCATCAGTTGTTTTAAAAATTGATATGATAAAGCATAGCTAGCTATGCTAATTTCACTAAACTTACTATAAATAAAAAGAAATACGATTTAAAAATCAAAGCAGCAATCTATGAATAAATTAGTTTTTTGGAGTTTAGCGTTTTTAGTTATTACAACTATTATATATACAGTTTCAAATACTTTAATTCCATTTGTGATTTCATTTGTTTTTGCTTATTTGCTTCAACCGATAATAGATAATAGCTCTAAAAGATTTAATTTTCCAAGGAATTTAGTTTCAGCTGGAATATTTACAGTATTTATTAGTAGTTTTATTATAATATTACTATTGTTATTACCAATTATTTATAACCAAATTGCTGTATTTATAACTAAAATACCTCATTACAAAAACAATTTTAATATTGGATTAAGCTACCTAGTGGCTCGTGTTGATACAATTGATCCAGATATTGCAGATAAACTTTCAGATTCATTACAAAATTTTGTTAATTCAGCATTTTCAGTTGTTGTTGCTGCCGCCAATAATATTTGGAGTTATACGCTAGCAACAATCAATTTTTTTGCTATAATAATATTAGTTCCAGTAATTTTGTATTATTTTTTAAGAGATTGGCCAAAAATGCTTAAAAGCATAGAATCCATATTGCCACTTAAGGAAAAGAGCAAAATAGGCAAGATATTTTCTGATATTAATAGTTTGTTAGCAGCTTACATAAGGGGCCAACTCAATATATGTTTGTTACTTAGTGTGTATTATTTTATAGGATTAAGTTTGATTGGAATTGATTTAGCTCTTTTACTAGGAATATTATCAGGATTTTTGGTTATAATACCATTTATAGGGGCGTTTATATCTTTATTTTTGATGCTAGTAAGTTGTTATTTTTCCTATGGATTTTCAGTTGAGGTAATATATGTATTTGTATTATTTGTTATTGCCCATATTATTGAGGGTTACATACTTACTCCTCAGATTATAGGAGATAAAATAGGGTTGCATCCGGTATGGATAATATTCTCTGTTTTTGCTGCTGGTAGTGTTTTTGGTTTTATAGGAATAGTTTTTGCTATCCCTATTGCTGGAGTAATAAAAATCTTGTTATTTAATATGATTGATTATTATAAATCTACCAAAATTTATAATCGTTAAGAATAGAGTGTACTGTCGTTATGCAACAAACAACATTTTCATTAATTAATGAAACATCTGGTCATTTTAATGACTTTATTGAATCCAGCTCAAATCATCTTGCTTATAAATATATCAATAGCTGGCCAAATAGTTTTGGTGTTTTACCATATGCAAAAACATTAATAATCAAAGGCCCTAAATCATCAGGAAAAAGTTTTTTGGCAAATTTATGGGCAAAAAAAACAGGAGCATTATTTTTAAAGAAAAACTATAAATTAACTACTTCAATCTTAGATCATCATCAAGCTTTTATTATTGATGGATTTGATTCTAGTTGGCATGAAGAAGATGTATTACATTATTTTAATATATTGCATGAAAATAATAAGTATTTACTAATAACTTTAACGAATCTACCTAAAATAGAGCTTGCTGATCTATCTTCTAGAATAAATTCTGTAAACAAAATTGATATTTTAATGGTAGATGATGAATTAATGAGAATATTGATTTTTAAACAATTTTCTAATTTATCACTTCTTATCAATGATGATGTTATAAATTACCTTGTTAAGATTTTGCCTCGAGAATTTCCTAAAATTTTATCAGTAATAAGTGATATAAATAAAAATTCTTTGGAAAACAAAAAGAAAATTACCGTGCCCTTTATAAAATCTCTTATTGAGAACTCATTGTTAGCACTATAATAATTTTTTACATTTCAGTTTAATCTTAATTCCTGTCAAAAGTTCTGCCAAGATATAATTCTCTTACCTTTGTGCTGTTAATAATCTCCTCTGGAGCACCATACATAAGAATTTTACCATCATAAATAACATAAGCACGATCAACTATATCCAATGTTTCTCTTACATTATGGTCAGTTATAAGAACTCCTATATTACGTTCTTTTAAGTGACTTACAAGTTGTTTTATATCACTTACAGCAATTGGATCTACTCCAGCAAGAGGTTCATCTAATAAAATAAAACGAGGGTTAGATGCAAGAGCTCGAGCTATTTCAAGACGTCTACGTTCTCCGCCTGATAAGGTGGATGCTATTTTATTCTGTAAATGACTTATTGAAAATTCATCCAGTAATTTAGTAGCGTTGTTTTCTATTTCTTCCTTATCAGAAGTTTTGATTTCCAAGATTGCTTTGATATTGTCTCTAACACTCAGACCTCTAAAGATAGAAGATTCTTGTGGTAAATAACTAATACCAAGTTTTGCTCTAAGATATATAGGTAAGTTTGTAATATCGTGATTTCCTAAAGACAATCTCCCAGAATCTGTTTTTAGAATCCCTATTATTATGCTGAATAAAGTTGTTTTTCCTGCTCCATTAGGGCCAAATAGCCCGATTGATTCTCCCTGAGATAACTCAATAGATATATCTGACAAGACTGGTTTTTTATTATAAGATTTTGAAATATTTTGAATTACTATTTTATCTTTCATTGTTTTTTTTAGACATAAATTTGAGCTTAGTAAAATATATCATTTTATCTGTAACTATTATATAGTTATCTTTTTGCATATTTACGTTCCCTATAAGTATAAGTTTGTTTAATGTTTCAATATATTTTCCACTATCTGCTACTACCACTTCATTAGTAAGTTTTTTTAGAGCTTTCAATTTTCTTGGGAGTTCAATTTTTTCAATAGATCTTTTATTATTGTTGTTAGTATAATATATTATTAAGTAATCAGTTTTTAGTATTATATCTTCAAAGGTTATTGTTACTGCTCCTTTAAAAGTAGCAGATAAATTATTATTATCAAGATTAAGAAAATCTGAAGTTATTATTACATTAGAATCAGTAAACTTAGTACATTCTTCATTCGCTTTACTAGAAAGCATAGGAGAAATGACTATGATTAATAAAAGCAAAATACTATAGTATTTTTTTAAGTCAAAAATCATTGAGATTAAATGTTGACACCACATTTCCTTCGAAATTTATAATATTACTAGAATCATCAGTATTAAAACTTGCAGCTTTAATTGTTGAGTTTTGAAAACTAACTTCAACTGGATATTCACTATATGCTATGTTGGAATTTAAATTAAAATTTATTTTATTGCTAGTTAATATAAGATTGTCAGATATAATCTTAATATTATTATATAAAGTAAAAAATTTTGTTGTTTCGTTAAGCACAGCAGTTTCTGCCAGAATTTGTAAGTTACCATTTGATAGATTGTATCTTGCATTAATAGTATTTAAATTGTAAATACTATTATTCTGTTTTGTAACTATGTTAGCTTTAATCTGATAAGGTAGGTTATCTTTGTTTAATCCTTCTAAAATTGAATTATTCATATTTAAATTAAATTCTTTTGGAATATGGTTCAGTGTCTTTAAATCTAAATCATCAATAATTAATTTTTGTTCCTCGTTAGAAGGATTAAATAGTATTAAAAATAACACAATGACTCCAGAAGCAAGGAATGAATATTTTATAATTTTATTGTTTTTAGTAATATCATTGATGTTTTTCATCTTTAAGTAATACCAGCTCTTATAAGGTCATGAATATGGATTATTCCTATTATTTTATTATTTTCAGTAACTGGCAACGCATTAATAGATTTATCATTCATTATAAATAAAGCTTCACTTGCTAAAATATTTTGGTTTACTGATTTAGGTAATTTAGTCATCATATCTGTAGCTTTTAGTGTTGTAAGGTTTTTATCTATGTTTCTTCTTAAATCACCGTCGGTAATTATACCAAGTAAATTTTGATTATTATCCACTACTACCGCGCACCCCAAACTTTTCTTTGTTATAATTAGAATTATATTAGTAAAAGGATCATCTGGGCTAACTAAAGGAAGATCGCTACCAACAAACATTAAATCTTTAATTTTTACTAAATTATTTCCAATTTTCCCACCAGGGTGGAAAGTAAGAAAGTCATCTTTTGTGAATCCTTTTGCCTCATGAAGAGATATCGTAATAGCATCTCCTAAAGCTAACATCATAAGCGCAGAAGTAGTTGGAGCAGAGATTAGTGATGCTTCTTTAATTGTTGGAATAGTAAGTAAGAAGTCACTATTTTTGGCAAGATTTGAATCAGGGTTCATAGTCATTGCAACCATTTTTATAGAAAAACGTTTGCAGTAATTAATGGTATCAACTAATTCTTTAGTCTCTCCAGAGTTTGATAGCATAAATACTATATCTGATTTTGTTATCATGCCAAGATCACCATGACTTGCTTCTGATGGATGAATATAAAATGCAGGTGTACCAGTTGACGCTAGTGAAGAAGCAAGCTTTCTAGCGATGTACCCACTTTTACCTATACCAACTATGATTACTCGTCCTGTTGTTTTCAAAATGGAGTCTATTATCGCAGAGAAATCATTAGGTAGTTGTGATTCTAAAATTTTTAAAGCATGTGCTTCTTCACTAATTACTCTTTTAGCAGTCGTGGAGATATTCATTTTGTTGTCCCATGTGAAAATATATCAATGTTATTCCATCCTATTAGATCTAAGTTTACTCTAGTGGGTAAAAATTCAAATAATTTATGGGCGAGATCATTTCTATTTTCAACAATAAGCATTTCAAGTAATCTTGCTCGTAGTGAATGTAAATATATTACATCTTTAGCAGCGTATTCTTTTTGATCTTCACTAAGTTTATCAGCTCCCCAATAAGAAGATTGTTGCTGTTTTGAAATGTTGATTCCCAGAAGTTCTTTACACAGATTTTTTAAGCCATGATGATCAGTGTAAGTTCTTACTAATTTAGAAGCAATTTTAGTGCAAAAAATATTTGATAACTCAATATTAAGATATTTCTTTATTGAGGCTAAATCAAAACGTGCAAAATGAAAAATTTTCCCTCTGTTTTCATCTAATAACATTTTTTTCAAATTTGGGGCATTATAGTTATCCTTAGAAAATTGTACTAGATAAGCATCTCCATCCCCATTGCTTATCTGAATAACACATAAGCGATCTCGGTTTAAATCTAGTCCCATTGTTTCGGTATCTATAGCAATGTCACCAGCTAGATGGAAATCCGATGGTAAATCATCGTGAAAAACTGTAACTTTTATAATAACCTCCAAAATTAAAAATCTTTTTGTTGTATAAAATAACATATTACTAAGTATATAATTTGTTATTAGTCGTGTAAATTTTCCTTTTTGAATACTTGTTCATTTGGCAAAACAACACCCAAAACATTTCTGGCTTTTTCATCTAACATATCATAATCTAAAGATTTAGGCCTTAGTAGATTCGCTTTATTTTCTATCTCGAGTCTTTCAACTCTTAAAGTATTTAATTTACTATGTGCGTTTTCTAACTCAGCTTGTAGTTTAAAATATGCTATTACTCCTCTGCTACCATAAATAGAATGAAAGATAAAATACAATAACATAAATAACATTACTAGGTTAAATACAGTTTTTTTTGAAAACTGTATGGATCTTAACTGTTTTTTTTTATCATCAGATGACAATTATTATTGCTTAACTATTATACAACAGATTAGCCTATTTGGCTATTTAAATAAAATGCTACAATTGGGGCTGTGAATATTATGCTGTCAAATCTATCCAGCATACCACCGTGTCCAGGTATTATACTGCCACTATCTTTAATATTAAATTTTCTTTTAAAATAAGAAATAAACAAATCACTCATTTGAGAGACAATGCCAAGAAATCCAAATTGACAAGATAAAATTACTTGAGAGGTTGAAGTATAATTCGCAATATTATAAGACGGAATTAAGTTCAATAATATTGGAAGTAGAGCGGCTGCGGCGACTCCTCCCAAAAGCCCTGATATGGTTTTTTTAGGGCTAAGTTTAGGAGCTAGTTTTGGACCTTCTATTAATTTTCCTATAAACATAGCCATTGAATCCACAGACCAAATAATTGTAAAGAAAGTTAATAACAACCATCCTATATCATCAATATTAGATATATAAAGTAAACAAAATATTGGTATTGGTATTATGAGAAGACCTAAATATAAATAATTACTTTTTTTATTAGTCATATTATACCATTCCACTAACATCCCACCGGCTACCCCAAGCATTATAACGAAGAACAAAGCTCTAATAAAAAAGATTGCTGTTATAAAAATAAACCCAATGAAAATAGCAGAAATTACTCGAAGTCTTAGATTTGAAGATTTTCTGAATAGATTTTTTTTCATTTATCTCCCTCCAAAATTTCTTTTTCTTGTCGAATAATTCTTAATAGCTTCTTTTATGTCATTGATAGAAAAATCTGGCCATAATTTTTCTGTAAAATATAATTCAGCATAAGCTGCTTGCCACAATAAAAAGTTACTCATTCTATAAAAACCACCTGGTCTTATATAAAGATCAACATCTGGCATATCTTGATCATATAGGAATTTACTAAAACTCTCTTCTGATATTTGTTTTATATTAGAATTAATAATTTTTTGACAAGCTTG
Source organism: Rickettsiaceae bacterium (assembly GCA_045106635.1). GTDB lineage: Bacteria > Pseudomonadota > Alphaproteobacteria > Rickettsiales > Rickettsiaceae > Megaera. The sequence goes on from JBGCEX010000021.1 coordinate 16,445, forward strand.
TACTATTTCAGCTCTACTACCATAACTAAAAGCTAAGCATACAGTCATTTCATTGTTATGCTTGGTAAGATCCATGGCATGAATTATTTTGTTTTTTAAATCATTGTTTATTTTATCTAAATTACCAACTACTTTAAGCCTAATTTGGTATTTATGAAGAGTTTTAATCTCATTCTCAACATAATGGTTAAGCAATTTTATTAATAATGATACTTCATCAGCTGGTCTTTGCCAGTTTTCTGATGAAAAAGTATATAAAGTAAGATATGGGATATTAAGTGGAAATAGTTGTAATACTAGTTCCTTTGCAACTTGAGCTCCTTTTCTATGACCTTCAGCTTTGGAGAGTCCCTTGCTACTTGCCCATCTAGCATTGCCATCCATTATAATTGATAGATGTTTTATGTTATGATTTTTATCAAAACTAGGAGATATTGAATTAGTTGTCATTATTTAATTTTGTTATTTTTAGTTATAATTCATCAACTATTTTTGGAATCCTGATTCTAACCAACAATCCTTTTAAAATTCTGCTTTTTTCTAAGGTGATCGAACCATAGTGACCGTTAATTATCTCTTTTGTGATAGCAAGACCAAGACCTACATTGGTTGAATTTTTTAGTGTTCTGGCTTTGTTACCACGATAAAAAGGTTTAAAAACATGAATTTTTTCTTCATCATCAATTCCTTTGCCATTATCTTCTATAGTTATTAATGCATTTCTATTATATGAATATACAGAAATTTTTATTTTTGTTGAGTATTTTATTGCATTACTAATAATATTATCCAATGCTCTTGAGAAAGAATGAGGTTTTATTTGAGTATATACTTCTTGTTTTTTTGTTGTAATTTGTATATCAGAATTATTCCAAGCTAATTTTAAATAATTTATAACCCATTTATTTAATTCAACTTTTATAAAATCTTCTCCTCCCTCGCCTTTAGCAAAATCTAAATAAGATGATATCATATGCTGCATACTATTAACATCATAGCTTAACTCTTCTTTTTCATCAGAATCATCCATTAATTCCACTTGTAGCTTCATGCGCGTTAAAGGAGTTTTTAAATCATGTGAAATCATAGCCAGCATTTGTGTTCTTCTAGTAGTTTGTCGTTCTATTCTATCTTTCATTTTAATAAAAGCAAGGCCAGCTCTTCTTATTTCTCTTGCTCCTGATGGTTTATAATTATCCATTTTTTCACCGCGACCATATTTTTCAGCTGCGTTCGTTAAATCTAAAATTGATTTTATTTGATTTTTAGAAAAAATTAGTGAAACAGATAGTAGTAATATTGTTAAGAAAATAACCCATAGCACAAAAATATAAGTTGTTGGATTAAGTAAAATTTTAGCTGGTAGTGTTATAGTTAGCAAATCTTTATGGATTTGGATTAAAATTCTTATTTTGCCATTTTTGTTAATTGAGATATCATTTTGGTACTCTATCTTATTACTAAGATTTTTTTTAAAAATTTCTAATTCTTCGGCGTTATTTTCTTTGTTTTTGGTTATTTTTTGATTTGTTAAAAAAGTATATGTTAGATTAAGATAAACTTTGGCTTGATTCTTATTTTTATAAAGTTCTTTTTGTTGCAGTAGCGAGTCTATTTCAGAAATGATTAATGAACTTGTATGGTATGATACATTATACCAGTGTCTTTCGTAAAATAAGTGTAGGGCAACTAACTGACCTATTAGTGTTGGAATTATTATAATTAAGACAAATCTTGAAAGTAAGCTTTTAGGTATAAATTTCCTTTTAATAAAATTAGGTGAAATGAACTTAAATATATAATGCATAACCTAAATTTCTCATTGTTTTTAGGTATTTAGGAGTTTTAGGATCTGGTTCTAATTTATTTCTAAGTCTAACAATTTGAACATCGATAGATCTTGGATTCAAACCACCCATTTTAATGGAGAGTTCATCTCTTGTGATTACTTCGTTCTTAGAGCTTACTAGTAGGTCAAGTAGTTTTTGTTCAGTAGAGCTCAAGGAAATATCTTGATTGTTAGCACTTAAATTTTTTGTTGACAAATTATACAAACAATTACCAATTCTAGCAATTTTTTGTTCTTTCTGATAAATATTATGCGAGTCTATTAAATTATTAATTCTAAGAAGTAATTCTCTAGGTTCAAAAGGTTTAGTCATGTAATCTTTAGCCCCAGCTTCTAGGCCTTTTATCTTATCTTCTGGTTCAGAAAGAGCAGTAAGCATAACAATTGGTAATGTTTTTCCGGTTACTTTTATTTTTTGAGCAAACTCTAAACCTGTGATTTCTGGCATCATTACATCAAGTATTATCAAATCAAAAATAAATTTTTCTAGCAATTCAAAAGCTTCTTTTGCCGAAACAGCAGTGGATACTAGGAAATTATTTTGTTGTAAAAACTTCTTCAAAAGTTTTAAGATTCTGTTATCATCATCCACGATTAAGATATGTGATTTATTGGTAGTCATGACTTTTTAAGTATTTAAAATAATTAATATTAAAGTATACATGATAACCTCAAAATAATAGAATTTACAGTGAATTTTATATTTACTGATAAATTACCTAAATAATTTAATATGGATTAATTGGTAATGTCTGATTTTATATGGATTAATGGAGAATTTGTTTCGTCAAATGAATCTTATGTTCATGTGTTAACGCATAGTTTGTATTATGCTGGAGCTGTTTTTGAAGGGGAAAGAGCTTATAATGGGAAAGTATTTAAACTTGAAGAACATACAGAGCGATTATTAAAGTCAGCTGAATATATGGGGATTAAAATAAAATATAGTGCAGAAGAAATAATAAAAGTTACTTATGAATTGTTGGAAAGAAATTCTCTAAAAAATGCTTACATTAGACCATTAATTTGGCGTGGAACAGAGTCGATAGGAATTTACAATCCTAAACTTAGTATTAATATACTGATTGCTACTTTTTCTTCTAAAAACGAATTCTTGAATGGTTTAAAACTGAATCTTGGAGGGTGGTGCAAACCAAGTCCAAGAGCACTTCCTCCGCAAGCAAAATCTTCAGCGCATTATGCAATGGCCATAGTGTCTCAGATTGAATCATCGAAGCTTGGATACGATGATTCTTTAGTTCTTGATGAAGAAGGGTATGTTGCTGAATGCAATGTCGCAAATATATTTTTTGGCAAAGGGAATAAATTGATAACACCAATAGCTGATAGATTTTTAAATGGTATTACAAGACAGGCTGTTATAGGAATGGCAAAAAATTTAGGATTTGAAGTAACTGAGGCTAGAATATCACTTGAGGATATTAGCAAATATGATTATTCATTTATTACTGGTACATCTAAGGAAATTGGCGGAGTTGGATCAATTGATTTAAAAAAGTCTGTAATTATATTTCAGGACTCAGAAGGAAAAGTTAGGTTGCTACAGTCTGAGTTTGCAAAATTAGTAGGTAAATAAGTAGGGTATAAAATGAATATTTACAAAGGTTTGATTACAGCTTTAATAACACCATTTAAAGATAATAAAATTGATAAAAAAGCTCTTGAAAAATTAATAGAATTGCAAATTCAATCTGGAATATATGGTCTAGTAATTGGCGGTAGCACAGGGGAGGGGACTAGTCTAGACGAAGAAGAATATTATAATCTAATTCAGCTTGCTACGCAAATTGCAGCAAAAAAAACAAATATTATTGCTGGTCTTTCAGCTGTGTCGACTGAATCTGCTATAAAAAAAGTTAAAAAATTAAATGCATTAGGAGTGGATGGTATAATGTGCACTTCTCCCCATTATATAAGACCAGAACAAGATGGAATTATAAAGCATTTCCAAATGATACATGAAAACACTATTTTACCACTTATGTTATATATTCATCTTGGTAGGACAGGAGTTGATTTAACTGATAGTACCATTTTAAAGCTTGCAGAATCTCCAAGAATAATTGCTGTTAAAGATGCTGGCACTGATATTTCAAGACCTCTTAGATTATCAGGAAAATTGCCTCTTCATTTTAGTATGATGACTGGTAATGATGAAAACGGTTTAGCATACAGTGCTAATGGTGGTAATGGTTGTGTATCAGTTATTTCTAATATATTTCCAAAGGAATGCAAGCAATTGCAAGATTATCTTAGTGAAGGCAATTACTCTCAAGCTATTATATTGCAACAAAAGCTACTCCCAATATATGAAGCTTTGTGTATGGAGAGCAATCCAATAAGTATAAAATATGCGATGCACTTGCTAAATTTATGTTCTGATGAAATAAAGCTACCTCTTACTATAGCACGCTTAGAAACACGTGATTTAATTAAAAAAGTTCTAATGGATTTCAAGAAATTATAATGTCTGAATATAAGAAAATTATTGCTCAAAATAAAAAAGCTACTTTTGAATACTTTATTGAAGAAAAATTTGAAGCTGGTATAATCTTAACTGGTAGCGAAGTAAAGTCAGCAAGGAATGGTAAGGTTACCATTGCAGATACTCATGCTGCAATGGGTAGTGGTGAGTTGTTTCTATATAATTGCCATATTGCTGAATATGAACAAGCCAATCAATTTAACCATTCTACTAAAAGACCAAGGAAATTGTTGCTCAAGAGAAAGGAACTACAAAAAATAATTGGTAAAATTAAATTAAAAGGCTACACTTTGATAGCACTTTCTATGTATTTTAATAAAAAGAATATTATAAAAATAGAACTTGGATTATCAAAGGGTAAAAAACAACATGATAAAAGACAAGCAATAAAAGATAAAGATTGGGAAAGAGAGCAAGGTAGAATTCTTAGGGATAAAAAATCCTAAAATACTGTATTAATAAATAAAAAAATAATGAATAAATGAATATTAGCCCCGATTATTTAATAGAAAGAAAAAGGAGTAAGTTGCAACTAGCTAGATGGAAAATAATTTCTTTAGCACTTGTGCTTGTGGTAATATTTATCAGTGGCAATAAAATGCTTGGTAATAAAAATATATCTTTTTCTTCAAAAGATATAAATATAAGAGGAGATTATATTGCTAATATTTTGTTAGAAGAAATTATATATGACGATTTATCCAGAGTAAGAAAACTTGAAAAGATAGCTGAAGATAAGAATATAAAAGCAGTAATTATTCATATTAATTCCCCTGGAGGCAGTGTTGTTGGTTCAGAGATGTTGTACAATTCTTTTCGAAAAATTGCTAAGAATAAACCAGTTGTAGTAGTCATGGATTCACTCGCAGCTTCTAGAGGTTATTTAGTTGCTCTTGGAGCTGATTATATAGTTGCTCATAATGGAACAATTACTGGCTCTATAGGGGTATTGATGGAAATGGCTGAAATTACTGAACTTGCTGAGAAAATAGGTATTACATTTAATAATTTTAAATCTAATACTCTGAAAGCTAACCCTGGTTTTACAGAAAAACTTACTCCAGAGGCTGAAAAAGCTGTAATGGACAATGTATATGATGTGTATGATTATTTTACTGAATTAGTAGCTAAAAGGCGTAATTTAGATCTTGATTTTGTGAGAAAAATTGCGGATGGTAGAATTTATTCTGCTAAATTAGCTATGCAGTATAAATTAATTGATGAGATAGGAAATGAAGATTCAGCTATAAAATGGCTTCAAGAAAAGAAAGATATTGCAAAGAATCTAAAAGTTATAGAAATAAAGTTAAATCCTCGAGATAAAATCATTGATATGTTGTTTGATGATCTAAGTAGTTCTATTAGAGGATTGTTTTCTAGTAAATTTTTAGGAATTAAATCAATTCTCTAGCACTTAAGAAACTAAAACAATTATGGCAACAAAAAAGAACTTAATAGCAAATTTAGTAACAAAGCTTGATTATTTATCAAAAGATGATGCTCAGATAGCAGTTGATGTGGTTCTTGACAGTATAAAAGAAAATTTATGCGAAAAAAACCGAATCGAAATTCGTGGTTTTGGTAGTATGTCGATAAGAAAGAAGAAATATGCTGGACAAGATAAAACTTATAATACAATTTATTTTCGTATGTCTCGAAATGTTCAAACTGTTTTGAAATGATTATTGTACTAGATTATCTATTTTGTTATATACTGGTAGAAGTATATATAAAATCTTTGTTGACTACGTTATGCAGTATATTGTTTAAGTAAAAATCTTAAGGTTAATTTGCGCTACACAAAATTCTAATATGGATATCAAACTTTTTCACGAGAAGTATAATTATATCGCTGCTACACAAGTTATGCGGCAATATCTGGATATAAAATTTACCAATTTGGATTGTCTATTATTGTTTCGTATGGGTGATTTTTATGAATTATTCTATGAAGACGCTATTATTGCTTCTAAGGTTTTATCCATTTCTCTTACTAAAAGAGGAAAAACTGGGGAAGATGAAATACCAATGTGCGGTGTACCATTCCATGCACTTGAAAATTATTTAAATAAATTACTTGAAGAAAATTTCAAGGTGGCAATTTGCGAGCAAATGGAAACGCCTGAAGAAGCAAAAAAACGCAGTGGCTATAAAGCAGTTGTTAAACGTGAAGTTACTAGAATCATCACAGCGGGTACTTTAATTGAAGAGTCATTACTAGATGGTGCTAAACCAAATTATCTTGCAACTATTGTAATAGGAAAGAATAATAGCGCTGTTTGTTATCTTGATCTCTCTACTTCTAAATTTTTTGTGATCAATATTTCTTCTGATCAAGTAATAAGTGAGATTTCAAGAATAAAACCAAGCGAAGTACTGCTCAGTGAAAAATCTCGATCAGAAGCTATAGCTTCTGATATTGAAACAGCTTTAAATATTCGTATTACATTTCAGGTTGACAGTTTTTTTGCTGAAAAAAAATGCGTAAAAATTATTGAGAATTATTATAATATTGCTTCAATTGAAGCAATTGGTGGGCTTGATAGCAACCAAATTAGTGCTGTGGGGAGTATAATTGAGTATATATCTTTAACTCAAAAAGCTAATTTACCAAGATTAGCTTTTCCTAAGATATTAAACTCACAAAAATTTATGATGATTGATTCTGGAACGCGTCGCAATCTTGAATTGACTTCATCAATTAATGGCACTGCGAAAGGTAGTTTATTTCATGCAATTAATTACACTCTTACTAAAGGTGGGGCAAGATTATTATATGATTATTTAAGTACTCCATTGGTTGAAATAACAAAAATCAACTCAAGGCTAGCTATAACAGATTTTTTCTTTAAGAATGTTCAATTAACCAGTAATATCAGAAAGATACTGACAAAAATTTCTGATTTAGAGCGTATTCTTACTCGCATTCAAATGCAAAGAGGATCTCCTAGAGATTTATTAAGCATCCGAGATACCATTTTCATTGCAGAAGAAATTAGGTCTCATTTTATTATGCATAATGGTGTTGATTTACCAGAAAATATAGAAAAAATGGTGGCACCACTGCTTGGGAATTCAGAAATTGCCAGCTTAATAGGAGAGTCTATAAGAGAAGATGCTCCAAATATTATTACCGAAGGTGAAGTTATAAAACTTGAATTTCACCCTAAAATCAATGAATTACATGCTCTTCTTAACAATGGTAGACAATTTATTACTAAATTAAGAGATAAATATAGACAAGAAACTGGGATAGAAAGTCTAAAAATCTCTAATAATAATGTGATAGGATTATTTATTGATATTACAGCAAGACATAGTAACAAGATCACAGATAAAAAATTTATCCATAGACAAACAACTGTTAATTCTATTCGTTATACTACTGAAGAGTTGCAAGAGATTGAAAGTAAGATGCTTAATGCTAAAGTTATGTTGGTAGGGTTAGAAAAGGAAATATATACAGACATCTGCAATACAGTTATTAATAATACAGAAAAATTAATATTACTTAGCTCTGCTCTAAGTAGATTAGATGTATTTTTAAATTTTGCTTTTGTAGCAGATGAATTTGATTATTCTTTACCTGTTTTAACCAATGACATAAATTTTGAAGTGCAAGATGGAAGACATCCAGTAGTTGAAAATTTTTTAAAAGCTAGTAATGAATCATTTACTGGTAATAATTGCACCTTAAATAATGAGGAAAGAATTTGGTTAATTACAGGGCCAAATATGGCAGGAAAAAGCACTTTTTTGCGTCAAAATGCTCTTATAGCTATTTTAGCTCATATAGGTAGTTTTGTACCAGCTACTAGTGCAACAATAGGGGTAGTTGACAAAATATTTAGTAGAGTTGGAGCAGGGGATGATTTAACTAAAGGCCAGTCTACTTTTATGGTAGAAATGATAGAAACTTCAGCAATATTGTCGCAAAGCACAAACAGATCTTTGGTAATTTTGGATGAGGTGGGTAGGGGGACTTCTACTTATGATGGAGTAGCAATAGCCTGGTCAGTGCTTGAGTATATTCATGATAGGATAAAGGTGAGATGTTTGTTTGCAACTCATTACCATGAATTAACAAGCTTAAGCGATATATTTCCTACGCTTGTTAATTACACTATTTCCATTAATGATAATGACGGAAAAATATTATTTCTACATAAAATTATCAAGGGCTTTGCAGATCGCTCCTATGGAGTCCATGTTGCACAAATGGCTGGTCTCCCGCCATCAGTTATTAGAAAAGCTAGTCAATTGCTTTTAAAATTTGAAAAAGATGCAAAAAAATCTAGTAAGGAAGCGTTTATAGGGGAGTCACAAAATTTAAATTTATTCGATGCAAAGGATGATGAAATAGATAAGTACAAAGAAATATATGATTTTTGTAACAAAATAGATCCTAATGAATTATCACCAAAAGAAGCTTTGGATATTTTGTATAAACTAAGAGAGCTTTCTGGGTAAATTTAGCATGTAAATATGGCAATATTTTGTCATATTCGCCTAGAATTTCTTCTTGATTCTAACCGACACAATGATTAAAATCTTAAAAAAGATCAAGTCTAGTTCGGAAAATCATGTGGATCGTTATATATTGGCGGAAGTCAAGCGTGTTGATGGCAAGTTTGATATTTTAGAAAAACTGGCCGTACTAAATGCAAAGAATTCAAAAAGTATTATAGAGGATAAGATTTATCCTGTAATGCCAAAGAATACGCTAGAAGAATTAATTGAGGATCTCAACATCAAGGTAGTAAGTGATATCAGGATCAAGCGCGGAGAAAAATGCCCTCGTTCTTAACACTAGTCCTATTACAGATGCCGAGGTGTTATAGGTCAAAGTACTTAATTAAGTCGTTGGTTGACAATTTTTTTCTTTCATCACCTTCCATATCCCTAACAATTTTACCGTGATACATCATTATTGTTCTATTTCCATACTCAAGAGCCTGTGACATACTATGTGTTATCATTAGAGCTGTTAACTTATTTTGTCTGATAATTTGACCTGTCAGTTTCATTATTTGTTTTGCAATTTTGGGATCAAGAGCAGCTGTATGCTCATCTAAAAGCAAAATCTTTGATCCAAGCAAAGTTGCCATCATCAAACTTAGTGCTTGTCTTTGTCCTCCAGAAAGCAATGATACTTTATCTTTTAATCTATCTTCAAGACCAATACCAATGGTAGCTAAGACTAACTTAAACTTATCACGACTATTTTCATTTAAACTGCTAGAGCAACCTCTTTTTAGCCCTCTTTTTAAAGCTAAAGCCATATTTTCTTCAATAGTTAAATCAGCAAATGTACCAATTGTTGGGTCTTGAAACACCCTAGAAACCATAGATGATCTAGATTCTGTTGGAATTTTTGTTACATCAAAACCATCAATTAGTATCTTGCCTTTGTTAGGAAATATATTACCAGATAATACATTCATCAATGTTGACTTACCAGCTCCGTTACCACCAATGATACTAACAAATTGACTATCGCAAACTTTTAGATTGATTCCTTTTAAAACATGATTCTCTATTTCAGTACCTTGATTGAAAATTACATCAATATTTTGTAACTCTATCATATTAATCTCACTGAACTTCTTTTTCTAAATCTTGTTGCTACCATAGTTAACACAACAATAAAAGCGGTAATTAGATTTAAATCTGATGCTTCAAGTCCAATATCATGAGCGTTTAGAGCTAGCCCTATAAATATTCTATATAGAATTGAACTAACTACACAACTCACAAGAGCAATCCATATTCTTTTTGGATGAATTATTGCATCACCAATTATCACAGAGGCAAGACCAACAATAACTGTGCCAGTACCCATAGAAATATCTGCAAATCCTTGAGATTGAGCAAATAAGGAACCAGCTAATGCAACAATTGCATTACTAATTGCCAAAGCCATGATTTTCATAAAACCAACATTTATTCCATAAGCACTACTTACTCTTGGATTCACGCCAATCGCTCTGACTGCAAGACCAAAATCAGAAATAAAAAAACGATGTAAAATAATTATTACCAAAATCGATATAATTAACGTTACTAAAATGATATTCCAGCTAGCAAAAATGGTAGGAGAATCAATAATTGCAATATTTGGTCTACCCATTATACGTAAGTTTATAGAGTATAATGCTGTCATCGTAAGTATTCCAGCAAGCAGTCCTAGAATATTCCATCTTACATTCAAATAACCAGTAACAATACCCGAAATACTTCCCGAAAGAAAAGCACAAAGAGTAGAAACATAAGGATCATAACCTGCAAAAATCATTGAAGATGAAACAGCAGCTCCTAAAGTAAAACTTCCATCAACTGTTAAATCAGGAAAATCTATCACTTTAAAAGTTATATATACGCCAATTGCAACCAAAGAATATAATAATCCTATTTCTATCGCTCCAAATATTTGCAATTGATTCATTACTCCATCTCCTTATTTAGATTATCTGGAATTATTATTCCTAGATCTCTGGCAACTGATTTATTAATTTTTAATTCTCTACTATCACTACTACTAATTTTCTTAGGTATGTTTTTACCTTCTATGCTATCTGCAATAAGATTACCAAGTTTTTCTCCACTCTTGAAATAATTAGCCCCAAAAGCTAAAAGAACTCCTTTCTCTACCAATATAGGGTCATTAGCAATTAAAGGTTTTCGAGCCGTTTTACTTATAGAAACAATACTATCAACGGCAGAAATAATTGTATTGTCCTGAGGTAGATATATAATATCGGATATATCAGTGATTCTATTCATAGCCATCTTAATATCACTAGAATTATTAATAGCTATTTTTTTAATTTCAAACCCTAATTTTGGCGCCTCTAACTCAAGTATTTCAATCATCTTTACAGAGTTTATTTCACCAGAATTATAAATTACTCCTATAACTTTTTTACTTGGAAGTATTGTACGAATAATCTCAAGTAACTCTTTTATTGGCGGAGCATCACTAACTCCTATAATTCCATCCCTTATTAGATTAGCAGCTTTTGGATCTGTTACTGCAACAAAAGCTAAAGTCGAATTATCTTGATCTATAGCTTTTAAAATACTTTGAGCAGAAGGTGTAGAAATTCCAACCATAAAATCTGGTATTAAAGATGCCTGATGCTTAGCAATTTGTATAGTATTACTCATCGAACCTTGAGCATTAGCAACAATAATTTCTGCTCTATCAGGTAAAATTTTTCTATCACTGAGAGCTTTATAAAAACCATCATAAGAAGCATCAAGAGCAGAATGTTTAACAAACTGATTTACCGTAATCAGTAATTTTTCATTAGCGAAAGTTATGTTGTTTATACAAGCTATTATTATTACAAATAGCAATTTTATTAATGTCTTTTTTTTCATTTTTTACTCCACTATTTCTAGTTTAAATCCTGCAATTTCTTTGGGAATAGTTATATTCATAATATCTGCTAATTTTTTATTGATGAAAATTTCAGCTTTAGATGGTTTTTCTATAGCTATATACCTTTCTCCTTCCAAAATTCTTAGTGCTAAAGTCCCAGCTACACGACCCACTTCATATTGGGTATAACCGACACAAGCTAGTATTCCTTGCTTAACAGAATCTGGATCACTAGAAAATACTGGTAATTTATACTTATTTGAAAGCTGTATAAGCTTTGCCATAGCAGAAAATACTGTATTATCAGATGGTATATAAATAGCATCTACTTTTGCCTACTAAAGACTCTATAGCTTGAGCCAATTGATTAGAATTAACAATAGTTGAGTCAGTATATTTTATTTTTCCAGCTATTGCTTGTTTAAAAAGAGCTATTGTTTTTACAGAGTTTGTTTCTCCTGAATTATAAATGAAACCTATATTTTTTATATTAGGCACTAATTCTTGAATAAGTATTATTTCTTCATCAATCAATGGAGAATCTATTGCACCCGTAACATTCTTCATTGGCACGTCAAGAGTTTGCACCAAACCAGATGCAACTGGATCAGTTACTGACGAAAATACTACTGGAATATTAGTATCTCTAGCTGAGTTAATTACTGATTGTGCTGAAGGAGTAGAAATTGGAATAATCACATCGGGATTGATAGATATAAATTTTTTAGCAATCAAGGTTGCATTTGAAATACTATTTTGTGCACATTGATCTATAATTTTTAAATTCTGATCTACAATATAACCATGTTCCAACAAAACATCTAAAATCCCACGTTTTGCTTCTTCTAGCGAAGGATGCTCCACTATCTGAGTTATAGCAATCACTTTTTGATGGTCAGCGACTACTGAACTTACTAATAAAACTAACCCAATAAAAAAAGATGAAAGAATTTTTTGTAACAAATTATTTGAAAATAACTTTTGTTTTAGACCGTTTCGGAGTGCTGATATTTTAACTTGTTCCATGATATTTTTTTATTTGATAAATTAACTATATTTTGTAATGAATAACTAACCGTAGAGCCGGAAAAAAAAGGCATGACGTACCCATAATACGAGCGATAGCCCATAAATCGGAAAAAGTTTTTAATCATGCTCATTGTTAAAGTCATTCTTAATCTATAATTAAATACCAAAAGATACCTACAGTGTGATGCTACTATAAATTCAGTAACTAGTCAAGAGTGTCGTAGGAATTAGACATCTTTCCTATTAAATCCGTAGACTTCAAGAGATAAAAATAGTATTTGAGAGTTTTTAATTATTTTCTTAGATAAATGATGATAAATTTTAGCAATTACTTGAGACAGTAGGAATAACAGAAGAACAATTTATTCTGTTATTTGAGAGGTTAAAACAAGAAATCGAACGACCCATAAAAAAACAAAACTTATATTTGCTGCTATTTCAAATTTTATCGATATACGATTGCAGCTATTACTTTGGTTGACATATGTTATTATTTTTCTCCGAAGAACTTAACTGTATGATGCTGGCATTTTCCTTTTATAGTAATCAGACTTATGACCCATATATAAATCTCAACCTAATTTAATATAATACATAGTATTATCAGAATATCTTTTACAGGGTTACTTATATAACTGGGCATATATTTTACTGATTTAAAAGTAATTATGTCAGATGATTTTTTAGGTTTAGTGCTTTTATTAGTTTTTGGTATTTAATCTTAAAAAAAATAATTTTAGTTATTTTAAAAAATTCTAGTAGCGTTGTTAGGTAATGGAACTAGCTTTTAATTATTGATGAAATATAAATTTGTTATAAATCATAAATAGTTTCTCAAGATTTTTTTCGTGAACATATTAAAATATTACCTTTGACTTTTGAAATATATAACATCTCCCCGGTTTTTGCTTGCTCTTTCTCTGAGTTTGCAAGTTTTGCATTCATGGTTGTTCCAGACCAAGATACTTGTCCTACTTTCCCTGGATCTATATATTTGCTAGATACTACTACTTGGTTTCCTATTAAATCAAAATAATCTTGACTAGTATTTTTGTTTTTATTTTTACCATAGACAAACTTCTTTAATGGCCACCAGAGAAATAGAAACCATAGAAAAGAGATAATGCCAAATGCAGCTATTTGGTAGTCAGTAATTTTTGGATAGAAAGAAATTAAAGTAGCAACTGTTAATGATCCAAGAGCTAGAAACAAAAATCCGATTCCTGGAATAGTGCTAAACTCAATAACAATGAAAATTATTCCAATAACTAGCCAAATTTCTACAGAAGATATGTTCATACCAAATTAATTTTTAATAATACGTAATATTTACTATATTAGCTAAGTATAGTTTGTGCAAGAATTCTTAGTCACGACAATAGAAGTAACTATTTTTTCTTAAAAATAATTGCATCAGAAACAGGTCTTACTATTTTTAACCCATTACCCTCGTCTGTATCACCGATTTGCTGGTTAATATATTTACCATTGATGTATAAAGTTGAAGATTCTCCCCCATCAAGATTGATTGCAGCTATACAATCTTGCTTTAGCATCAGATTAGCCAGTTCTTTTAAATTAATACCTTCAGCATTAGTTTTACTTGATAATTCGTTAAATAATATTTTTTTTATGTCAGTTACGTGTAGATCATTTATGGAGATGTTTTTCTCCTTAAAAATATCTTGCGTTTCTCTTAATGTTAGAGAGGCTGGAGATTTTGTATAAATACATTCTACAACAATAATGATTACATTTCCATCTTGATCGATGCCAATCGCAGTTCTTGCATGTTTTTCTGAGCTAGAAAGTTTATCGTTTGCTAAGCCATCCATAATTAAAAATGGAATTCCCATAATTGCTGAAGTGGATTTATTAAATATTGAGTAAGATTTTTCTTTAAATTGAACAAGGTCTCCGATTCTGATAGATGAAATATCTTGTTTTTTAGGTAATGATAATACATAACCTTCATGTGGGATGTTGTTATTTCCGTGGTTTGCTAGACTAATCACTTTCATTTGTTTTGAGATAATAATTTCATTTCTATTTTTGAAAGATGTTAGAGTAGAATATCCCCATCGATCAGAGTATAAAATTACGGATGTATTATTAGCAAATTTATTATATTTCTTAGGTGTAAATTTGGCTTGAGCTATTTGCATTTCTATTTCAGGATGCCAATTTTCAATAGACGGTTTGTTATTGTTTACTGTAAATACGGAATGCTTTGTTGTACGCAGTCCAAATATTTTTCCATTAATGATTAAAGTTCCAGTAGGGCAGCCATCTTCATTGCCTCCAATTTGAAAGAATCCAGCATTTATAGCAATTTCTGCATTCTCACGTTCTGCTATATCACCTGCTTTTTCTCTACCAAATACGCTGTTATGAGCACTTATTAGAGAATATTATATTTATTTAAATCAATTTTTAATAAATGAATTTTTTGATTAGTTTTTTCAATAAAACTATATTCATATCCTTCTTCAGCCATAGTGGTATTTATAATAAAAATATTTACAAAAAGAAAAAATATGACTCTGGTCATTTGTATTCCTTAGCAAGTTCTATATAATTTTGAACATTATTATGCATAAAACTAACTTCATCTTCTGTAATTTTTCTAATAAATTTTGCAGGGCTACCAGCCCATAACTCTCTTGATTTGACTAATTTACCTGGAGTTACTAAGCTTCCCGCAGCTATAAAAGCATATTCCTCAATTATTGCTTTATCCATTATAGTTGATTGCATACCAATAAAAGCATTATCCTTTATGATGCAGGCATGGATAAGAGCAAGATGTCCAATAGTGATGTTATTTCCGATAAAAGCAGGGCCATCAAATCTTGAAGTATGAATTACGGTACCATCTTGAATATTAGTACCAGATCCAATAGTAATGGGATTAACATCTCCTCTAACTACGCAATTGAACCATATTCCAGAATCTTTAGCAATTGTTACATCTCCAGCAATTACTGCACCGTGTGCAATAAAAGCATCTTCATGAATTTTAGGAAATAACTCTTTGAATTTTATTATTTTAGGCATTATGTTCAATCTTGGTTTAGTTTATATTTTTTTGATAAATGTTATAATATATGAATTTTCGTGATCAAGGTATAATTATTACAAAAAATGGGTTTAAAGAGAATTCATATGTAGTTACATTGTTTACTGAAAATCATGGTTTGTATTCAGGAGTTATAAAACAATATAGTAAAAAAAATGGTGATGTATTAGCAGAGTCTAATCTGGTAGATTTTTTTTGGAGTGCAAGGCTTCATGAACATTTAGGTAACGCAAAATGTGAATTAATAAAATCTTATAGTAGTTTTATCATGCAGAATAAAACGAAATTATATGCTTTTAACTCAATAGTTAGTGTAATAAAGAAAGCCTTTTGCGAGAGAGAGCCGCATAACAGATTTTTTCCTAAATTCTTGAGTTATCTTGATATCCAAAAAAATAGTAAAGAGTTTTCTTTTACAGATTATATAAAATTGGAAATTGATCTATTAGCAGAAACAGGGTATCAGTTAGTTCTTGATAGTTGCGTGGTAACCGCTAGGAGAGAGGGGTTATATTATGTTTCGCCAAAATCAGGGCAAGCAGTTTGTAAAGAAGTAGGAGAAGAATATGCAAGTAAGTTATTAATTTTACCGCAGTTTTTATTAAACCAGATGGAACCTAATTTGCAAGAAAAGCAACAAGCTCTAAAACTTACTTCTTATTTTTTAAATAGATATATCCTGCATGATACTATACTAAAAGATAGACAAATTTTTATCCAGCATTTAACTTAAAAAAGGAAATGCAGTAGAGATGTTATTTTTTTCATGATAGAGAGTAATACCTACTTTCTATAGTAAGTATTACTTAAGTTGTAACTTACAATTTATTCTATCACTTATAATAAATTGAATATGCTATGCACCACATAATAATTCCAATAAATATATTTAATATCTTCCATGATATTGGTTTTTTAAAAAATGGTATTAGTAAACGACTTCCATAAGACAGACAAAAGAACCAACTAGTTGAAGCTGCACCCGCTCCAATTATATAGTATATTTTTTGCTCTTCAGCTAACCCAGCCCCTATACTTCCTATAAGCAACATAGTATCTACATATGTATGGGGATTTAAAAAGGTTATTGCAAGAAGGGTGATTATTGTTGATTTAATAGATCTTTTCCCTGTTACATTCTCATCCTCAATAGACGTTGTTTTAAAAAAAACTGAGTAAAAACATTTGCATCCATAAAGAAATAAGAATACTACACTACCGTATTTTGCCACAAGCATTAGATAATGATGAGATGTAATGATAAAGCCAACTCCACTAACACCCAGAATTATTAGCAATATATCTATAATAGATGCTAAAATTGCAACAATTAGTACATGTGATTTTAGTAGTCCTTGTCTTAAAATAAAAGCATTTTGAGTCCCCATAGCTATTATCAAACTAGCTGTAGTGGTATAACCTTTGATTAAAGCTAGCCAAAAAAGATGTGTCATCAATTTAATCAGGATAAAAAAAACTTTGTTAAAAGAGTTTAGTATAGTTGCTTAAATTTCAAGCAAAACTTGATTTTGGATTTGAAATAATTCTGAGGTAGATTTTTGTGCTAGATCAAGCATTTCTATTAATTGTTGCTGAGTAAAATCACGTTTTTCTCCAGCAGCTTGTACCTCAATTATATTACCATTTGATCCAAAAATAAAATTAGCATCTACTTCAGCTTTACTATCTTCTATATAATCAAGATCTACAATTGTTTGGCCTTCATATATACCACATGAAATTGCTGCAATTTGACATTTCAAAGGATTATTTTTGATAATTTTCTTGGCTATCATGGATCTGATTGCTAAATGTAATGCAACATAGCTACCTGTAATTGCTGCAGTTCTCGTTCCTCCATCAGCATTTATGACGTCGCAGTCAATGATTATTTGTTTTTCACCAAGTAGTTTTAAATCTATCATTGATCTAAGAGATCTTCCAATTAATCTTTGAATTTCTTGAGTTCTACCGCTTTGACCACCCTTCGAGGCTTCTCTTTGCATTCTTTGCCCAGTAGATCGTGGTAACATGCTGTACTCTGCAGTAACCCAGCCACTATTTTTGCCTTTTAAAAACCTAGGTACTGAATTCTCTAAAGAAGCAGAACATATAACTTGTGTGTTACCAAATTTTATTAAACAAGAGCCATCTGCGTTATGTAAGATGTCTTTTTCAATCGATACATCTCGCATTTGGTTATTTTTTCTTTTAGAAGGGCGAAACATAAGCGAACAAAATGAAAATTTATTTATATCTTGAAAAATTGTCTTCCTGTACTATATTTTAAGGAGTATATTAAGGCAACTAAAAAAATCGTTTTTAAAACTATGAAAAGCAATAATCAACAAGGCGAAATTAAAAATATGGATAAAGTTAAAGATTTACCTAATGAAGAATATGAAATAAGTGATAATGAAAATGATTTTGACGATTTAGATGAAGAGCAAACACAACTTAATGATCAGCAGGAAGAGGAAAAACCTATTACAGAAGAAAAAAACGCTGATTTGATAAAAAATTTGACAGAACAAATTGATCTGATACAGGATAAGTTACTTCGTTCTATAGCAGAATCTGAAAACACAAGACATAGAATGAACAAAAAAGTTGAAGAAGCAAGAGATTATGCTGTTGTTAGCTTTGTTAAAGATCTTGTGCCAGTTATCGATAATTTTTCCAGAGTCCTATTACATGTTCCAGAACATTTAGATGCTGATACTAAAGTAATTATTGAAGGCGTTAGTATGACAAGAGATGCATTGCTAGCTGTTTTGCAAAAACATGGTATAGAATCAATAGAACCCATAGAAGGAGAGAGTTTTGATTATAATCATCATCATGCAATATCACAAGTGGTGACAGACATACACAAAGAGGGTAGTATAGTCAGTACAATGCAAGTTGGTTATAAAATTAAGGATCGATTAATTAGACCAGCTTCAGTAGCTGTAGCAAAGAAATAACTTAGAAGCTTTTATTCTTTGTAGTAAAATGAAAAAGCAATTGGTTGAATTTTATGACTCGTTACGAAGTAGTAGGAATACATTGTAAAACGTGTGTAGATAAAATTACTGAAGCTATTAGCAAAGTAGGAAAGTACAGTTTAGCGCCTATTAATGAAGATATTGTGCACATTAATAGTGATTTACTAAATTCTAATGCAAGTTGGTTTAAAATCTATTATCCCTTGTTGCTTATAATTGGATTTATTACAGTTGTAGCAACTTTTACATCGTTCAATGGAGGATTTTTAATTGATCGTTATGGGTTTTAATAGTATTGGCGTTATAGTTGCACTTGTCTTGGTACTGTTTTTAATCTACCTATGTCACAACCATAACTATAATAGAAGATTTAGCTATGGTTTTAATTATGATAGTTCTTATTTAAGAGCAAAAGAGAGGCGCTAGTGGCAATAGGCATACGAGGATTTTAAGTGTGTTGATCTTTGTTCTGGCGCAGTGCTAAATTTAGAAGAGTTTTCTCGTGCAAAAAACTAGTATATAAAATTGATATCTTGGTTGATAAGCTCGTTTGAGTCTTTGCTTCCTAGGAATCCATAAATTGCAATCAATCACCCATTCACCCATAGCTTCTATTGAAATGCTATCTTTGTAACTAAAAACTAATTATACATAATCTATATTATGGAAAGCGCTGCATAATAGAACAGTAAAATTCATGTTAGGTCTTAATTTTAACAGACAAATAACTGATGATGGCATAAGCAATCTTATAAACTTAACCTGTCTTATAAACTTAACCTGTTTAGGTCTTAATTTTAACAGGCAAATAACTGATGATGGCATGAGTGGTCTTACAAGCTTAATGGATCAAGAGATTGTTGATCCTGAGATATAGTACTTATATAATAAGTGCTATAAATTACTATAAATAAGTACTATATCTCAACTTCGTCTTTTAATCATCCAAGCGTGGATCAAGTGCGCTTGCAATAGTTGAAAAATGAAAGTACAAGGGGGCCAGCTACCGCTCCAATACCATAAGCAAATAAAAGAGTGCCTGTTACATTAATTATATTACTATTGTCCAAATAATCGCAAACTTGAGCAATGCATAAAGGGTACAAAGTAAAACAAAAGCCGCCCAAAAAGAAAGCAAAAATATAAACCAACATGTCCTGTAATGGAACTAAAGCAAGAATAAAACAAACTATAACCATAACTAATGATAATAAAGTAATGATTTTTATTCTATCAAACATGTCAGAAAGTTTTCCAATGGGCCATTGTAATACAAAACCGCCAGTAATTGTGATACCAACTAAAATTGATACAGATATATTGTTATCCATAGCATAATTTGGCAAAAACCCATATATACCACTAATTATTAACCCTGAAGCAATACAACCAATAAAACCCATTGGAGAGGCTTTAAAATACCTTATTACTGCCATTTTCGGAAGGGGTTCTATTTCTGGTGCTTTCATATATGTTAATGAAGCAGGAATCATAGAAATACTAGCTACTAGTGCCGCTAAAAGAAAAGGTTCAATAGTATTAATGTCAATTATATCAAGCCCAAATTGTCCAATTGTTTGAGCTGAATATAGACAAATCATATAAATTGAAAGAATTTTACCTTTGTTCTTCTTAGTGAATTGGTGGGCTAAAAGCCAACTTTCAATAATCACATAGACAGCAGCAGTAGCAAATCCAGCTAAAAATCGTAATAAAATCCAAAATTTAGGAAGTTGATAAAGCGCCTGAAGTATAATCACAAAAGTTAGCACACTTGAAAACAAAGCAAATGCTCTAATATGCCCTACTCTATTTATAATTTCTTCGCTTTTCAATGAACCAATTAGCATTCCACCATAAAAAGCAGAGTGAATCAATCCTAAAGTTATTTTAGATCCATCAATGATCTTGATTCTAACTGAGATGAAAGTCAAAAAGAAAGAACTGCTTACCACGACTAAAAATAAACTAGCTAATGGTGAGTATATTATTTTCTTTAACATAGTCTTTTAATATTGTGTCTATTGTTACATCTTATACTACTCAATAAGATACAGCTTTCTATGATATCCTTTATTATAGAAAGCCGCTAGTTATTTTTCTTCAATATTAAACTTGCATATCTTCTAATGACCGATCTTTATAAAAATACAACGCTACTAAGCTGGTACAAGCTGAGCAGATAATATAATACACACTAGATGTAATTGTTCCTGTATTTTGTACTAATGACTCTATTATGTACGGTGCAGTCCCTCCAAATACACTAGTTGCAGTATTATAAGAAATAGACAAAGCAGTATTTCTTACTTTTGACGGATAGAGCTCAGCTTGTAGAGCTGGTTCTGGACCAATGTAAAATGCTGCAATAATAGAAATAATGATTTGAGCAATAACAACCATGAAAAAGCTTTCTTTTTCAAAGATATTTAGTAAGAAAGGAACAGTTATAATTATAAATATAATATTAATTACATAAATTTTTCTTCTTCCTATTTTATCGGATAACCAACCTGCAAAAAGAGTAGCGAAAATCATTATAATATAGCATGCATTAACTAAATAATTTACTGCAATTTCTGGGAACTCACGAGTGATTTTTAGATAAGAAACTAAGTATACAGCTTCCATATAAAACAATATAGAACCTGTAGAATTAATAAATATTGAAACTAGCATATCAGGCCAATAACGTTTGAATGAAGTACGCAATGGATTTATAGCTAATTCTCCTTGATCTTTAGAAGCTTCGAAAATAGGAGTTTCTTTAGTGTTGTTCTTAATATATACACCAGCAAAAAATACAATTATACCAAAAATAAATGGTAGTCTCCAAGCCCATAAATCAAACATTTCTGCTGAAAACACACTTTTTGTTATAAACGACACTAGGGATCCAAGTAAAATACCTATACATATACAGGACATAGGTATACTACCAAAAAATCCTCGTTGTTCTTTTTGAGTGTGTTCAATAATAAATGAAACAGAGCCAGTAAGAGCTCCTCCCATAGATAAACCCTGTAGCATACGTACTACAATCATTAATACAGTTGATGTAAATCCCCATGTTTCATACGTTGGCAAAAAACCTACAGCTGCAGTTGGTATAGCCATGCACATTATAGCAGAGCTTAAAGCAACTTTACGACCAAATTTATCACCTATAATACCAAAAAATATTCCACCAAGAGGTCTGACTAAATAACCAATAGCAAAAACCAGAAATGCTTGTAACACTACAACTTTTGGATCATTATCAGGAAAGAATTTTGCTCCAATAATTGGTGCAAATTGACCAAAGAGAGCGTAGTCATACCATTCAAATGTATTAGCCATACCACTAGTTAATACTAACTTCTTTTTATTCATTATGCTGTTCCATTTTGTTTTTTTATATAATTTTTACAACTGCCATAAGCAGATAATATTTGTGTAGCTTCATTTATTTTTTGTTAATATCTTATAACTAATAAATAGCTAGGATTAGTTATAAGCCCCTAGTGTTTTAGGTTTCTTAATATAGTTTATGATAAGAGAGTATTCTAATCTAAAAAATGCTTCTCTTGTTTGCGACTGACTATTAATGTTTGATTTGTTCTCATAACAACAAACATATAATCATTTATCAATGTATTTCTATTGATATAATGTTTATCTATTAATTAAAAATAACTGACATAACAAATATATAAACTATTATCATTCTTAAGTCAAGAGTTAAGCTTTTCTTCTTGACTTAGGAATCACTAATTGAAGTGATTTATTATTTAATTTAACAGGGTTCATTGCTTGTTTAAGTAAAGTTATATAGAATTCTTTAATTAATATGTATTTAATGGGTATGTTCTCAATGTATAAATTTTTAAAATATTCTAGCATAACAATTATTTTTGTTATCATCTTGTTATTGGTTGTTCCTTTTTTTATTCCTTTAGATAAATACAAGGAAATGGCTACAGAAAAAGTAAAAGAATTAACTGGAAGAGAATTAGAAATTAATGGAGATATAAGTTTATCTTTATTACCAAGCCCAGGGATTAAAATTAAAGATATCAAACTTTCTTCTTTAGATGGTGCGCACTACCCTTCTCTATTTGAAGCTAAGGAAATCAAGATTTCTCTATCTCATTTGTCATTACTTAGTGGCAATATATCAGTTTCAAAGATTAAAATTAATGAGCCTATTGTTAATCTTGAGCGCATGAAAAATGGATCTGCTTCTTGGGAATTTGCAAAAAATACTCAAAATGTAAAAGAAACACAAAACGAAGAATCTCTAGAAAAGAGAAAAGAGGATCTATTATCATTAGATATAAGTTCTTTTGAAATTCTAGGAGCTAAAATAAATTATTTTGAAACAGATATTGATGGTTCACATAAAAGTAACATAACAATTGATAATTTAGAAATTAAAAATTTCCACGGTCTTGATAATTTAGCATGTGAATTTTATTCCACTGGAACAAATTATAATATTAGTAGTAATATTCAAGAAAATGGCGGCATTATTTCTCTAAAGATAAATCTAGATTTTTTAAAAGAAAAAATTGATTTATCTGGTAATTTTGACCGCAATAACATGTCTTTCATAGGGAAATTGAAGTTAGAAGGAGATGCGCAAATCTTAAAAGCTATTACTCCTAGCTTGAATATTAATACTGACCTGAATCACAAACTCTCTTTCGACATTAATGCAGATCAAAAGTTGCTAAAGATTACTGATATTAATATTAACCCTGGCGAGTTATCTGCTAAAGGTAATTCTAATTATGATATTGAAAAAAACAAAGCTGATTTAAATCTCAAATTAAACCCTGGAAATGTAGATGTTATTCTTACTCCGTTAGACTTATCCAACAAAGGTTTTAATGAAAAAATATCTATCATAGCAACTTCTCTTGAACCAATTATTAATGTATTAAAAATCAAAGATTTGCCTTCTGATATATTTAGTAACCCATCTTCTTTTTCAATGGATTTATCATATTTAGATCAAAACTTATTTTTAAATAATATTGTTCTAAATATAAATAAAACTAATTTAAATGGAAGTTTGAGAGTAAAAGACTGGAACAAAGATCTAATTATCTATTATGATCTTAAAACCAATGACTTAACAAGTTTTTCTAAATTACTTGATGTAGATCTACCTATCAATATTAATGATATACACATAAAAGGAGAAACTGTTAAAGTACAAGATAGCTATAAAACAAATAGCATGCTAGTAGTTGCAAAAACTACTAATATTATAAAAGGGGATGTGATTTTTGGTGAAACTATCAAACCATCTCTTACTTTTGCTAGTTCTGGAAATAATTTAGGACAGAGTTTAGGAATGTTACTAAACTCAACTCCAAACACGATGCTTGGTAACTATTCTCTAGCAACAAAAATTGACGGAGATTTGCAAAAAACTATTAAAATACATATAGATAAGTCTAGTTTCTCTCTAAAAAACAATCCTTTAAATATTATTGGTTTATTAAATTTAGATTTAAACAATACTAAACCAAAGATATTGGTAGATCTAAAAATACCTTCTTTAAATTTAGGTGATAGCTCAAGCAACGATTCATCCAGTGGTAATTTAAATAACACTAAAAGTAGGAATGCCCCCCCTACCCAGCATCGTTGGTCTAATGATAAGATAGATTTATCATTTTTAAATAAAGCAGATGCAGATATTACAATAGTGATTCAAAAATTTATTAAAGGTGAGTTAGTATTTGATAGTCTAAAAACAGTTTTACTATTATCTAATGGAGTTCTAGATCTAAAATCTCTAAATGGTAATTTATATGGTGGGCGATTAGAAGCTTCTGGGCAAATCTCATCTCAGAATACTCAATCCGCTGTTTTTAAAGCAAGCCTTAAAGGAGCGGATCTTAAGAATATTAGACCTCAAGGAGGTAAGATTAAAGTTACTCAAGGAAAAGTTAATTTTGATGCAGACCTAAAAACGAAAGGACAATCTCAATATCAATATGTAAGTAACCTATTTGGTACTACTAGGCTTACAGCATCTAATGGTAAAATTAGTGGTTTTGATTTGCAGAAAGTGATTAATAGTTTAAAGAAGGTTAAAATTCTTGATACTGTTTTAAGTACTATTAATAATTCTTTTTCTGGAGGAAAAACAGCTTTTAAACAATTAGATGTTAGTACTAAAATAAAAGAAGGTGTCGCTAGTATCACAGAGTTGAAACTAGATGTTCCTTCAGTAGACATATCATCTACTGGAAATGTCAATCTCCCTAAATATATTTTGGATATAAATAGTGTAGTAAATGTAGATATCAAATCTATGCCAGCGATAAAAGTTGATACTTATGGATTTCTTGATAATCCACAGCATAAAATTGATACACGAGCTCTTCAACAATATCTCATAAAGAATGTATTGAGTAATGTAATAAATGATATAAAGAAAGGAACAAAGCCCGAAGATATGTTAAAAAATATTCTTGGTAGTACAAATAATCAAGAAAACTCTTCAGAATCACAAACTGATGGTCAGAAGAATCCAACAAAAATTTTAGAATCTCAATTTAAAAATGGTTTAAAAGGATTATTTAAATAATCCTTTTTTATAGTTACTTAACGTGATTATGTAATAATTCTACTACAATTATCCGAGGATAATCATTAATCATCTTCTATAATAAAAAAATATAATGAAATTCAACTTTAGAATGATATCTTGGTTTGTTAATTCATTAAAATTATTATTCTGATGGCAACTTCTCAATCTAACAACCGTTTTATCAATAAATATACAGTTAGTTTAGTAATTATTCTTATAATTGGATTTATTATAATTAATTCTATATATGATCAGGATAAAGTAGATGATATAAAGATCATAAGACCTGTGCGCACTATTAAAGTTGAGCATAAAATTGCTGGTCAGTCACTATCTTTAACTGGTACAGTTCTGGCAAAAAATGAAATAGATCTTAGTTTTCGTATAGATGGAAAATTAACAGAGCGTTTAGTCTCTGTTGGTGATAAAGTTTCTGCTGAAGAAATTGTTGCTCGTATCGATCCACAAGATGCAAAAGATAATTTTACTTCTGCTAAATCAAATCTTAATTCGGCTCAAGCATCATTAACACAAGCAACTAGTAATGAATCTAGACAAAAAACTCTCTTAAGCAAAGGTGTCATTACTAATTCAAAATATGAAGATGCAGTAACACAATTACAATCTGCGCAAGCAAAATTCGAAGGAGCAAGCGCTAATTTAAACCAAGCTCAAAATCGTCTTGAATATACTAATTTAAAAATAGATACAGCTGGTGTAGTTACGACTATTAATTCAGAGGCTGGAGAAGTAGTAAAAGCTGGGCAAGTAATTATGAGCATAGCTACAAATGAAGGGAGAGACGCTGTATTTAATGTGCCAGAACAGCTATTTCAGAACAAACCCTCCAGTGGAGCTTTATCAGTTGAGGTATCTCTAAGTTATGATCCTACTATTAAAACCATTGGAGTAGTTAGAGAAGTATCCCCTCAACCCAGGGCGATTGCATGAAATTTAGTATTAGCAATTAATGTAATATTAAGATAATAATTGATTCTTTTATGCAGCTGTAAAAGATGAAGATATTAACAATGATAGAAGAAATTACTGACCCAAGAATGCTTGGAAAAGT